>NZ_BAGH01000282.1 GCF_000308715.1 Nocardia tenerifensis NBRC 101015 | reverse complement strand
CGCAGGACTCATTCCAAGACTGTTCACCGACGACCCGGACGTGCTGAACCGCACCCACGTCGCCTGGTGGTTCTTCGTCTGCATCATCCCGGTGGCCGGGGTGGTGTTCGCCTTGGACGGCGTCCTGCTCGGCGCGGGCGACGCCGCCTACCTGCGCACCAGCACCCTCGGTGCGGCCGTGGTCGGCTTCCTGCCCGCGATCTGGCTCTCGCTGGCCTTCGACTGGGGCATCGCGGGCATCTGGTCCGGGCTGGTGGCCTTCATGGTGCTGCGTCTGGTCGCCGTGTCCTGGCGCGCCTGGTCCGGGCGCTGGGCTCAGGTCGGCGTCGAGGTCCCGAAACAGCTTGGATAAGCGCCCGAACCTCGAGGTCTGCCGAGGATCCGACGGCGCTTTGGTGCACAGGCGCTGATGTTTGCCCGGTTACCAGCGAAACCCCGGGCAGCGCCCGGGGTTTCGCGCTCACGGTCAGCTGTTGGTCAGAAAACACTGATCGTTCGGCAACGCCTCGACCGTGCCGACGGGCATGGTCACCTTGGCGCAGGCCAGCGTCGGGTACGAGCTCGGCGTGTCGGAGTCGGCCGGGAAGTCGGCGCAGTAGGTCAGGGCCAGGTGCTCGCCCGCGGCCAGCGGGCGGGCCAGGGTGAAGTTCGCGGGCGCGGGTTCCCTCGCGGAGAGCGTGTTCTGCCGTGGGTCGCCGTCGACGAACAGCGTGCACTGCACGGTGCCGCCCGGCAGGTCCGTGCTGATCCCGCTCAGAGTTGCGGTGACGGTATCGCCCACGACCTGCAAGGTCGCGCTGCTGGGTGGCACGATGGTCGCCCCGGCGAGCCCAGGTGCGGCGACGATGGCTGCCGCGGCCGATGATGCCACGGCAAACTTCCGAAATGTGTTGCGTGCGATCATGTCAGCCCAACCTACCGGTTCATCGATTTCGACTTGCCCGCTTCGGCGTCACTGTGGCGACGCCCTCGGCCAAGACCTCCGCCATACGGAGTGGTCGGCCCGCGTGCCGGAGAGCGGTATTCCCACTCGCGGCGAAATCACGCGGCGGGGTGACGGGCGAACACGGGTGCACCTGTGCCAAGGTAGGTGTGGTGATACCCAAGTTGATGGCGGTGAGCGACATTCACGTCGGGCACCAGGGGAATCGTCCGGTGGTCGAGCAGATTCGCGCCGACTCGCCCGAGGACTGGCTGATCGTGGCCGGTGACGTGGGGGAGAAGACCGACGACTTCCGATGGGCGCTCGAGCTGCTACGCGCCCGGTTCGCCAAGGTTATCTGGGTGCCGGGCAACCATGAACTGTGGACGACGGCGAAGGACCCGGTGCAGATGACCGGCGTCGCCCGCTACGACTACCTCGTGTCGATCTGCCGGGATCTGGACGTGCTGACCCCCGAGGATCCGTTCCCGGTGTGGGAGGGCGCGGGCGCGGAGAAGCACGGCGGCTCGGTGACGCTGGCGCCGCTGTTCCTGCTGTACGACTACTCGTTCCTGCCCGAGGGCGCGACCACCAAGGCCGAGGGGCTGGCCATCGCGCGCGACCGCAACGTGGTCGCCACCGACGAGTACCTGCTCTCCTCGGACCCCTACCTCACCAGGGACGCGTGGTGCCACGCCCGCGTGCAGGTGACCAAGCGCAAGCTGGACGCGCTGCCCGAGGGCACGCCGCTGGTCATGATCAACCACTTCCCGATGGTCCGCCAGCCGACGGACGTGATGTTCTACCCCGAGTTCGCACTGTGGTGCGGCACGGTGCTCACCGCCGACTGGCACACCCGCTACAACGTGGTCTGCTCGGTGTACGGCCACCTGCACATCCCGCGCACCTCGTACTACGACGGCGTCCGCTTCGAGGAGGTGTCCCTCGGCTATCCGCGCGAGTGGCAGCGTCGCGGCCTGCCCGACCCGCTGCTGCGCCAGATCCTGCCCGCCCCGGAATACCCGCCGGGCTCGCTGAACTCGTGGGGCGGTCACTTCAAGGTCACCCCGGAGATGGAGGCGGCCGCCGCGGAGATGCGCGCCAAGGCCGAGCGTCGGCGCGGCGTGTGAGCGCGAGCGTCGGCGGGATGGTCGTGCCGGGCCGGCCTCGCCTCGTCTAGGCTCGTCGCTGATGATCGAGACAATATTGCCCGCGGGTGTCGCGTCGGCCGAGCTGCTGGAGTACCCGGAGGACCTGAAGGCGCACCCGGCCGAGGAGCATCTCATCGCGAAGGCGGTGGAGAAGCGGCGCCGGGACTTCATCGGCGCCAGGCACTGCGCTCGGCTGGCGCTGGCCGAGCTCGGCGAGGCGCCGGTGGCGATCGGCAAGGGCGAACGGGGCGCGCCGATCTGGCCGCGCGGGATCGTCGGCAGCATGACGCACTGCGACGGTTATCGCGCCGCCGCGCTGGGGCACAAGCTGCGTTTCCGCTCGATCGGGGTCGACGCCGAGCCGCACGCGGCGCTGCCCGAGGGTGTGCTGGACTCGGTGAGCCTGGCGCCGGAGCGGGAGTGGCTGAACACGACCTACACCGGCCTGCACCTGGATCGGTTGCTGTTCTGCGCCAAGGAGGCGACCTACAAGGCGTGGTTCCCGCTGACCGCGCGCTGGCTCGGCTTCGAGGACGCGCACATCACCTTCGAGATCCAGGACAGCACCGAGGATTCCGGCCGAGGCACCTTCCACAGCGAGCTGCTGATCCCGGGGCAGATTACCGACGGTGGGACGCCGCTGATCTCGTTCGACGGGCGGTGGCTGATCGCCGACGGGTTCATTCTCACCGCGATCGTGCACGCCTGATGGACGGTCTCGGCGGGCTGCTGATCGTCGACAAGGACGGTGGGCTGACCAGTCACGACGTCGTCGCCAAGTGCCGGAAGCTGTTGCGCACCAAGAAGATCGGTCACGCGGGCACGCTCGATCCGATGGCGACCGGCGTGCTCGTGCTCGGCGTGGAGCGGGCCACCAAGCTGCTCGGCCTGCTCACGCTGACCACCAAGGCCTACAACTCGACCATCCGGCTCGGGCAGGCCACCACCACCGACGACGCCGAGGGCGAGGCGCTCTCGACCACCCCGGCCGGGCATCTCGCCGACGACGAGATCGCCGCGCGCACAGCCGCTCTCACGGGCGATATCGAGCAGGTGCCCGCGACCGTGAGCGCGATCAAGGTGAACGGCGAACGCGCCTACGCCCGGCACCGCGCGGGCGAGGAGGTGCGGTTGGCCGCGCGCCCGGTCACGGTGTCGCGCTTCGACATTCGCGCACGCCGCGATGTCGGGGAGTTCGTCGACCTGGACGTGGTCGTCGAATGCTCCTCCGGCACCTACGTGCGCGCGCTGGCCCGCGACCTCGGCGCCGCGCTCGGCGTCGGCGGTCACCTGACGGCGTTGCGCCGCACCAGGGTCGGCCCGTTCACCCTCGAACACGCCCGCACCCTGGACGAATTGGCGTCGGCGGCCGAGGCGGGCGCCGCGCCGCTGAGCCTCGACATGGACGAGGCCGTGCGAACCGCCTTCCCGCACCGCGAGATCGATGAAAGTCAGGTCAACGACCTGCGCAACGGTCGCTGGCTCGAACCCGTCGGCCTGGCCGGCGTGTACGCCGCGCTCGCGCCGGACGGCCGGGCCATCGCGCTGCTGCGGGAGAGCGGCAAGCGCGCGGCGTCGGTGATGGTCGTGCGCCCGTCCAATCTTTAGGTCGTGTGCCCTAGTCCATCCGAAGCGCTTCCGGTGTCCTCGTCTCTGAGTTGCGGAGCGAGGTGGGTCAGCCGGTCGCGCTGCGGCAGGGCCGGGCGGTGGTCGACCGCCGCGGCCAGAGCGATCGTGCTCACCCCTGGTGGCTGGCTGCATCCGGCCGGGCCAGGCCCTACTCGGAATTCGGTGCCGGTGGGATCTCGGATCCGAGGATCGGCTGTAGCGCCCCCATCAGTGCGCCGAGGCTGATGTCGAGCAGCTCCGCGCGCGAATAGTGCTTGTTCTCCAGCCATTCCACCGTCAGCACCCGCACGAAGGTGAGCCAGCCCAGCAGCACCGAGGACACGCGGAGGCGCTGGGTCCCCTCGAGACCGAGGGCGTCGAGGACCCGTCGGCGCAGCTCGCCGAGTTCGCCCTCGATGATCGCCTGGATGGTCGGGTCGCCCGCGAGCACGCGATTGGCCGCCAGCACGCTGTGCGCGTTGGCCTCGAAATAGTCGAAGTGGGTCCGCAGCCCGGCGGCGAGCTGTTCGAGGGGCGGCTTGCCGTCGTCGAAGGGCGTGGCGCCCAGTAATTGATCCGTCGCCTGCTCGTAGACGCCGGCGAAGAGGTCGCGCTTGCTCGGGAAGTGGCGGTAGAGCAGGGCGCGCGAGACGCCAGCGGCCGCGGCGACGTCCTCCATCAGCACGGCGTCGTAGGCGCGCTCGGCGAACAGGCGCGCGCCTGCTTCCAGCAGGACGCGTCGGCGTTCGTCGGGGGAGAGGCGGCGTCGAGGGGTCACCCGCGAAACTCTAGTTGACGTCTGTCTACTAAGCGTCGTAATGTCTCTTAGTAGACAGACGTCAACTTGTGTGCGGGCGGTGGTCCCCGGCTGGGAAAACCGTTGCCCGACGGTGGAATTCGATGAAACCCGCGGAGGAACAGCATGGCAACCGCACTGAAATGGCTCTCCCTGGCGATGGGCGTGGCCTGCGTCGCGATCGGCATCTTCCACATGGCCCTCGGCATCAACAGCGTGCCCGACATGGGCGACTCCGGCGTCACGTCCGACAGTCAGAGCCGCTTCTTCGGCGCGATCTTCCTCGGCTACGGCGTCGCCTGGCTCTGGGCCGCCCGTCAGGCCCCGATCTCGGCCACCGCCGTCCGCTGGCTCGCGGGGATCTTCCTGCTCGGCGCGGTCGGCCGCGTCATCTCCCTCGCCGTCTACGGGTGGCCGCACTGGTTCCAGATCGTCCTCACCGTCATCGAGATCGTCCTGCCCCCGATCTTCTTCTGGCTCGCCAGTGCGGACGAAAAGCGCTCCGCTCCAACGCAGGCCGCTCCCAGCTACGTCTGACGCGCTGCACTGGTCGCGCCCGACCCGAGGTAACCAATGGGTAGGCCACGGCGATAGGCCGAGTATCCGCTCGCTCGATTGGGGAGGTGGGAGCGATGAACGGTCTCGGGGCGCTCCGAGTTGGGATTCTGCTGGCCGCAGTGGTCGTGGCCGGATCCGCATGCGGGGCAGGTGATTCGGGCGCGCCGTCGCGGGAAGGGCCGGCGGCCAGTTCATCGCGGGTGGGGGCGACGGCCAGTTCCTCTGTCCCGTCGACGCAGGCCACAACCGTTGTGCCGCAGGGTAATCCGTCATCAAGTCCCGCGACGGAGGTGCTCGGCACCGCCGTCATCCGCACCCGGACCCTCTCCGGCACGCCGGTGCCGAACGTGCCGGTCCGTCTGTCCCAGGTACAACCGTGTGACGCGGCGTCCCGGGACATCTCGCCCGATGCCAAGGAAGTCCTGCACCGCGAAGCGACCACCGACGGCTCCGGCGTCGCGCGCTTCTCGGTGCCGCTCGGCTGCTACTACTTCGGCCTGGGCACCCCGCCGCCCGGCGCCACACCGGTCCCCGAGGGAATGCACAGCCTGTTCCTGGTCCGCGCGGGCGAGCCGGTCTCGGGCGAACTGCGCTTCCAGGAACCACTCTCGCCGCACTGCGCCGCCGCGACGATCGTGCACGACCTCGACGATATCGGTGAATTGACCAGCTACAACGCCAAGGTCAGCGAGTGCGACGGCGCTTGGGCCGTCATAGTGTGGGACATCCACGGCGACAGCCAACGCATCGTCCGCCACGCCGCGGACGGCTGGGCCACCTACGTCGTCTTCCCGCATGACATCTGCTGGTCGAAGGCCGCCGCCGACGGTGTCCCCGCCCGGCTGCGGCCGTACTTCAGCTGCTGAGAGTCAACCAGATCGCCTCGGCGGCGGGGCTCCCCAGATCGATGGGCGTCTCGGCGGCCCCGATGCGAATCGCGATGGTACCGGCGAAGTCTCGGCGCTCCACCACGGTGATGGCGGTGTCCAGCGCGATGCCGACCGAGTCGAAGTAGCGGAGCATGTCGGGGTCCGAGTCGGAGATGCGGGCCACCCGCCCGGACTCGCCCGCGCCGAAGTCGCTGAGCTGACGGGCGGGCGGGGTCGGCACCGCGCCGTCGACCGAGGGGATGGGGTCGCCGTGCGGATCACGGTCGGGGTAGCCGAGTTTGGCGTCGATGCGCGCCATCAGCAGCTCGGAGACCGCGTGCTCGAGCACCTCGGCCTCGTCGTGCACCTCGTCCCAGCCGTAGCCGAGTTCGTTGACCAGGAACGTCTCGATCAGCCGGTGCCTGCGCACCATCGCGATCGCGGCCCGGCGCCCGCCCTCGGTGAGGGTGATCGAGCCGTAGCGCGCGTGCTCGACGAGCCCTTGGTCGGCGAGCTTGCGCACGGCCTCGGAGACGGTGGACGCGGACACCCCGATGCGCTCGGCGAGCAGCTTGGTCGACACCTTCTCCTGCGACCACTCCTGCGCGGTCCAGATCACCTTGAGGTAGTCCTGGGCGACCGAGGAGAGCACCGGCGCGATCGTCACGGTGCCGCCGTCAGCCCGGGTCGGCGCGGCGGCGTCGGCTAGCTCACGACGGGTGGTGATGTCTCGTTTACCGGGCACATACTCGAGCTTAGGCACATGCCCGGCGAATGACACAGCTCGCCGCACGGTGGGGACGGGGATTCACCGTGCGTACACGACACCGGAAGCGTTGTGTGACATCGCGGACTTCGGTCGAACCCCGTTCAGCCGCGCGATATAAGCTGCCGACTGTGCAGAGATGGCGAGGGCTGGACGACGTTCCCGCGGACTGGGGCCGATGTGTGCTCACGATCGGTGTGTTCGACGGTGTGCACCGCGGTCACGCGCAGCTGATCAGCAGAGCGGTGAAATCGGCCGCCGCGCGCGGTGTTCCCGCGGTGCTCATGACGTTCGATCCGCACCCGATGGAGGTGGTGCGCCCCGGCTCCCACCCGGCCCAGCTGACCACGCTGACCCGCCGGGCGGAGCTGGCCGAGGAGCTGGGCATCGACGTGTTCTGCGTCATGCCGTTCACTCAGGCCTTCATGAAACTGACCCCCGCGCGCTACGTGCACGACCTGCTCGTCGAGCGCCTGCACGTGGTCGAGGTCGTGGTCGGCGACAATTTCACTTTCGGCAAGAAGGCCGCGGGCACCATCGAGACCATGCGCGAGCTCGGCGGGCGCTGGGGCTTCGAGGTCGACGGGGTGAAGCTGCTCGGCGAGCACGCGGTCACCTTCTCCTCCACCTACATTCGCGCCTGCGTCGACGCGGGCGACATGGCGGCCGCCGCCGAGGCGCTCGGCCGGCCGCATCGGGTCGAGGGCGTGGTGGTGCACGGCGACGGCCGCGGCCGTCAGCTCGGCTTCCCGACCGCGAACGTCGCGCCGCCGATGCACGCCGCGATCCCGGCCGACGGCGTGTACGCGGGTTGGTTCACCGTGCTGGGCCCCGGCCCGACCATCGGCACCGTGACGCCGGGGCAGCGGGCGATGGCGGCCATCTCGGTCGGCACCAACCCGACCTTCTCCGGCCGGGCCCGCACCGTCGAGGCCTATGTGCTCGACGGCGAGGCCGACCTCTACGGCCAGCACGTCGCGGTGGACTTCGTCGACCATGTCCGCGGTCAGCGCAAGTTCGACTCCGTCGACGAGCTGATCGAGACGATGGGCCGCGACGTGGAGAACGCCCGCAAGATCCTCGCCGCGATCAACGACAAGTAGTCCGCGACGCCCCTGTTCATCCCTTGATGAACTCCAGCAGATCGGCGTTGAGCTGCGTCGCGTGCGTGATGTAGAGCCCGTGCCCCGCGGTCGGATACTCCTTGAACACATTGTTCGGCACCAGCGCCGCCGTCTCCCTGCTGCTCACGTCGATCGGAATGGACTGATCGGCCAGGCCGTGCACGATCAGCGTCGGCACGGTGATCCCCGCCGTGTCGGCGCGGTGATCGGCGTGGAACGACTGCTCCTGCACCGCGATCGTGGCGAACGGCGCGGCGGAGAGGCAGCGCTGCATCTCGTGGTCGATGATCGCCGGCGACACGTCGTTGCCGAGGTGGGTGGCGAAGTAGCCCTGCGCGCGGTCGGCGAACCATTTGGGCCGATCGGTGCGCAGCTGATGCATCGTCGCGTCCCAGGCTTCCTGCGGAACGCCGATCGGATTGTCGTCGGTGCGGCGCATCATCGGCACCGCGGCCGCGAGCAACGCGAGCCGATCGACCCGCTCCGAGCCGTGCCTGGCCAGGTAGCGGACCACCTCGCCGCCGCCCGCGGAGTGTGCGACCAGGGTGATCCCGGTCAGATCCAGGTGCGTGAGCAAGGCGGCGAGGTCGTCGGCGCGGGTGTCGACGTCGTACCCGGTCGCGGGCCGATCGGAGCGCCCGTGGCCCCGGCGATCGAGCATGACGCAGCGGTAGCCGCGCTCGACGAAGAACGGGACCTGGTACTCCCACATGTCGGCGTGCAGCGACCAGCCCGCCACGAAGACGATCGGCGCGCCGGTCCCGTAGACCTCGTAGGCCAGGGTCGTTCCGTCGGTGGTCTGGAAGTTCGGCATCGGGTTCTCCTCGTATTCGTCGGTGCGCGAACAAGATTCACACGGGTCTCGGCGCGCGTCGATTACCGGAGAGGTAAAGGCGGCGCTTCCCCGCAGGAGGCGATTCGGCCGGCCGGGTCCGGTCCGGTAAGGTGGATCCTCGGGTTTGCTGCGGTCCGCGGTGGCACCCGAACCGGGTAACCGGACATTCGAGCGCGGGACTGAAATAGGGAGTGGATGCCTCATGGCTCTGACCACCGAGCAGAAGTCGGCGATTCTCAAGGAATACGGCCTGCACGAGAAGGACACCGGCTCGCCGGAGGCCCAGATCGCGCTGCTGTCCAAGCGTATCTCCGACCTCACCGAGCACCTGAAGGTGCACAAGCACGACCACCACACCCGGCACGGCCTGCTCGCGCTGATCGGTCGTCGTCGCCGGCTGTCGAAGTACCTGGCCGCCAACGACATCCAGCGCTACCGTTCGCTGATCGAGCGTCTCGGCCTGCGCCGCTGACAGCTCCACACGCCGGCTGCCCGAGGTAGCCGCAGACCCGGCCAACGGGGAGACGTACAATCTCCCCGTTGGCTATTCGTGTATGCGGGCCGCATATAGATTCGGCGGGCCCGGAAACACGACGACATTGCACAGCCGTAAGCACCCGCCGCGTGGCGTCGGTCTTCGGTAGTGGCCTCCCGGCAGGGGATAGACCGCCGGCGGGCTTCGATCGATGACCGCCTCCGCGTCGCTGTGATCCAAGGGGATTCGGCCGGGTGCGCGCGCCGCAGCCAGGAGGGTTGCCGCGCGTCCGTACCAGGTACGGCTGACGAAGAGCCGGATCGCGCCACACGGCGCTCGATCCGGCGAAGACGAGAGGTTGAGAGAAGAGAATGTCCGAAACAACTGAACGCAAGTCCTCGGCCGTGGAGGTCGAGCCCGGTGTGTTCGAGTCCGTCGCCCTGATCGACAACGGCAGCTACGGCACCCGCACCGTCCGCTTCGAGACCGGCAGGCTGGCCCGTCAGGCCGCCGGTTCGGTCGTGGCCTACCTGGACGACGAGACCATGCTGCTGTCGGCCACCAGCGCCGGCAAGCACCCCAAAGACCAGTTCGACTTCTTCCCGCTGACGGTCGACGTCGAGGAGCGCATGTACGCCGCGGGCCGCATCCCCGGCTCGTTCTTCCGTCGCGAGGGCCGCCCGTCCACCGACGCGATCCTCACCTGCCGCCTGATCGACCGCCCGCTGCGCCCGTCGTTCGTCGACGGCCTGCGCAACGAGATCCAGGTCGTCGTCACGGTGATGAGCCTGGACCCCAACGACCTCTACGACGTCGTCGCGATCAACGCCGCGTCCGCGTCCACCCAGATCGCGGGCCTGCCGTTCTCCGGCCCGGTCGGCGGCGTGCGAGTCGCCCTCATCGAGGGTCAGTGGGTCGCGTTCCCGACCGTCGAGCAGCTCGAGGGCGCGGTCTTCGACATGGTCGTCGCGGGTCGCGTGGTCGAGTCCGGTGACGTCGCGATCATGATGGTCGAGGCCGAGGCCACCGACAAGGTCATCGAGCTGGTCGAGGGCGGCGCGCAGGCGCCCACGGAGACCGTCGTGGCCGAGGGCCTCGAGGCCGCCAAGCCGTTCATCGCCCGCCTCTGCCGCGCGCAGGCCGACCTGGCCGAGCTGGCCGCCAAGCCGACCGGCGAGTTCCCGCTGTTCCCGCCCTACGAGGCCGACGTCTACGAGGCCGTGGAGGGCACCGCCAAGCGTGAGCTCGGCGAGGCGCTCTCGATCGCGGACAAGCAGGAGCGCGAGGCGAAGATCGACGAGATCAAGCTCGAGGTCCTGTCCCGTCTGGGCGACGACTACGTCGGCCGCGAGAAGGAGCTGGGCGCCGCGTTCCGCTCGGTCACCAAGAAGCTGGTGCGCCAGCGCATCCTGACCGACGGCTTCCGCATCGACGGCCGCGGTCTCGCCGACATCCGCGCGCTGTCCGCCGAGGTCGCCGTCGTGCCCCGCGCGCACGGCTCGGCGCTGTTCGAGCGTGGCGAGACGCAGATCCTCGGCGTCACCACCCTCGACATGGTGAAGATGGCCCAGCAGGTCGACTCGCTCGGCCCGGAGACCAGCAAGCGCTACATGCACCACTACAACTTCCCGCCGTACTCGACCGGTGAGACCGGCCGCGTCGGCTCGCCCAAGCGCCGCGAGATCGGCCACGGCGCGCTGGCCGAGCGGGCCCTGATGCCCGTGCTGCCCAGTCAGGAAGAGTTCCCGTACGCCATCCGTCAGGTGTCGGAGGCGTTGTCCTCCAACGGTTCCACCTCGATGGGCTCGGTCTGCGCCTCGACCCTGTCGCTGCTGAACGCCGGTGTGCCGCTGAAGGCGCCGGTCGCCGGCATCGCGATGGGCCTGGTGTCCGACACGATCAAGAACGACAAGGGCGAGGACGAGGTGCGCTATGTCGCGCTGACCGACATCCTCGGCGCCGAGGACGCCTTCGGCGACATGGACTTCAAGGTCGCGGGCACCCGTGACTTCGTCACCGCGCTGCAGCTCGACACCAAGCTCGACGGCATCCCCTCGCAGGTGCTGGCCGGCGCGCTGAGCCAGGCGCACGACGCGCGCACCGCCATCCTGGAGGTCATGGCCGAGGCCATCGACACCCCGGACGAGATGAGCCAGTACGCGCCGCGCGTCACCGCGATCAAGATCCCGGTCGACAAGATCGGCGAGGTGATCGGGCCCAAGGGCAAGGTGATCAACCAGATCACCGAGGAGACCGGCGCCAACATCTCCATTGAGGACGACGGCACGGTCTACGTCGGCGCGACCAACGGCCCCGCGGCACAGGCGGCGATCGACCAGATCAACGCCATCGCGAACCCGCAGCTGCCGAAGGTCGGCGAGCGCTTCCTCGGCACGGTCGTCAAGACCACCGCCTTCGGCGCGTTCGTCTCGCTGCTGCCCGGCCGCGACGGTCTGGTGCACATCTCGAAGCTCGGCAACGGCAAGCGCGTCGCCAAGGTCGAGGACGTGGTGAACGTCGGCGACAAGCTGCGCGTCGAGATCGCCGACATCGACAACCGAGGCAAGATCTCGCTGGTCCCGGTCGAGGACGACAACGCCGAAGCGGCGGGTTCGCCCGCCGATGCCGAGACCGTTGATGCGGGCGCGGCGGCAACCGAGTAGTACTTGTCTTTGTGACGACGAAGAAGACGACAACCCCTCTGCTCCGGCGCGAGCAGGGGGGTTCGTCACTGGAGCTGCGAGCCAACATGATCGATCCCGGCGTACAGCGCACCGTCCTACCCGGCGGACTACGCGTGGTGACCGAGCATGTGCCCGGCGTGCGCTCGGCCTCGATCGGCGTCTGGGTGGGCGTCGGCTCGCGCGACGAGGGCCCCACCGTCGCCGGCGCGGCGCACTTCCTGGAACACCTGCTGTTCAAGGCGACGCCGACCCGCACGGCGCTCGACATCGCGCAGGCGATGGACGCCGTCGGCGGCGAGTTGAACGCGTTCACCGCGAAGGAGCAGACCTGCTACTACGCGCACGTGCTCGACGAGGATCTGCCGCTGGCCGTGGACATGGTCTCCGACGTCGTGCTCAACGGCCTGTGCCGGGCCGAGGACGTCGACGTGGAGCGGCAGGTGGTGCTCGAGGAGATCGCCATGCGCGACGACGACCCGGAGGACCTGGTCGGCGACGCGTTCCTGTCCGCCCTCTTCGGCGACCATCCGATCGGGCGGCCGGTGATCGGCTCCATCGAGTCCATCGAGGCGATGCACGCCGGGCAGCTGCGCGGCTTCCATCTGCGCCGCTACCGGCCGGACCGGATGGTCGTGGCGGTCGCGGGCAATGTCGAGCACGATCACACGGTGGAGCTGGTGCACCGCGCGTTCGAGAATCGGCTCGATCCGGCGGCGACGCCCGCCAAGCGCCGCGAGGGCCGGTTCCGGCCCGCCGGCGATCCCGAGCTGCACTGGAGCCACCGCGACAGCGAGCAGGCGCACCTGGCGTTCGGCGTGCGCGCGTTCGGGCGGCACGAGGGGGAGCGGCGCTGGCCGCTGTCGGTGCTCAACACCGTGGTCGGCGGCGGGTTGAGTTCGCGGCTGTTCCAACGGATTCGGGAGGAACGCGGGCTGGCGTACTCGGTGTACTCCAGCGTTGATACCTTCGCCGACACCGGCGCGTTCTCGGTGTACATCGGCTGCCAGCCCGAAAACCTCGGCAAGGTGGCCACTTTGGCGCGCGGAGTGCTCGAAGAGGTCGCGGCCAACGGCATCACCGACGCCGAGTGCGCCCGGGCCAAGGGCTCGCTGCGCGGCGGCCTGGTGCTCGGGCTGGAGGACTCCGCCTCGCGGATGAATCGCATCGGGCGCAGCGAACTGAGCTACGGCAACCATCGCAGTGTGTCGGAGACGCTGGCTCGCATCGACGCGGTCACCACCGAGGAGGTGTCGGCCATCGCGAACACGCTGCTGTCGCGTCCGTTCGCGGCGTCGGTGGCCGGTCCGTACAAGCGGACTCGTGAACTGCCCGCCGCGGTACGCCGTTTGGTCGAGGGCTGATCCAGGACGGTCCTAGCGCTCGACCGTTCGATTGCCGGCACTCGCGCGATTGGCGGCCTCGACGACCGCCGAGACCACGCCGGGTAGGGCTTCCTCGAGGTCTCGCGCGCGCAGGCGCTGCCAGATCTGACCGTCCACGATCACCCGCTCGATGACGCCCGCCTCGCGCAGGATCTTGAAGTGGTGGGTCGCGGTCGACTTGTTGATGACCTCGTAGAGCTCGTTGCAGCGGACCTCGGTCCCGGCGTTGCTCAGGCGGCGCACCATCTCCAGTCGGATGGGGTCCTGGATCGCGCCGAGCACCGTGGACAACGACGCCACCGGCGGGGCGTCCGCCTCCTTAGCTTCGGTCATGATCTACCTCACTCGGGGGTTTGATGATCGTCAAACGGGCGGTACTGTCGTACGCGGTTCGATCATTATCAAACCTACCTGATCGGAGTTTCGATGGCAGCGACGATTGCGACGCCCGCCGCTGACGAGCGGACATCACAACGCTGGGCCTACGGCCTGGTGCTGGCCGCGGGCGGGGTGGCGCTCGGTGTTTCCGGGGTACCCGCCCCGCTGTACGGCATGTACCAGCGCGAGTGGCACTTCTCCCCGCTCACCACGACCTTCGTGTTCGCGGTGTACGCGTTCGCGGCGCTGGGCGCGGTACTGGTGTCGGGCAAGATCTCCGATGTGGTCGGGCGCAAGCCGGTGCTGCTCGGCGCGTTCGTGACGATGATCGCGGGGCTCGCGGTGTTCCTGCTCGCCGACAACGTCGTGATGCTGTTGATCGCGCGCGCGTTGCACGGGTTCGCGGTCGGCGCGACCGTGGTCGCCGGTGCGGCGGCGCTGCTGGATCTGCGGCCCAAGCACGGCGCGCGCTCGGGCCAGCTCACCGGCGTCGCGTTCAATGTCGGTATGGCCGTGGCGATTCTGGGCTCGGCGCTGCTCGCGCAGTATGCGCCGCATCCGCTGCGCACGCCCTACGTCGTCATCACCGTCGTGTGCCTGCTCATCGGCATCGGCGTCATCGCGCTGGAGGAGCCGCACACCGGTCGCATCGCCGGACGCATCCGGATCGCGAAACCCGCTGTGCCGTCGGAGATTCGGGGCGACTTCTGGTTCTCCGCGCTCGGTGTGATGGCGGCCTGGTCGGTGCTCGGCGTGCTGCTGTCGCTGTACCCGTCGCTCGCCGCGGCCGAAACCGGCATCCACAACCTGGTTTTCGGCGGCGCGGTGGTCGCGTCCACCGCGCTGGCCGGCGCGACCTCGCAGCTGTTCGCGACGAAGATCCCGGCGCGTCGCGCGGCCATCGGCGGTGACACGGGCATGGCTATCGCGCTGCTGCTCACCGTGCCCGCGCTGCACACCGGCAACTGGGTCGTCGTGCTGCTCGCCGGCGTGCTGCTCGGCGCCACCTTCGGGCTCGGCTTCGGCGGATCGCTGCGCCACCTGTCCGAGGTTGTGCCGCAACACAAGCGGGGCGAGACCATGTCGGCGTACTACCTGCTCGCCTACACCGCCATGGCGTTGCCGACGATCCTCGCCGGCTGGGCCGCCACCACCTGGAGCCTCAGCGCGGTGTTCCCGTGGTTCGTCGTGGTCGTCGCGCTGGCCTGCCTGAGCGCCGCCGGGCTCGGCCTGCGGCGCACCCGCGCGGCCGCCTGATCGCCGATTGGCATTTTCCGCCGACGATAGGCTAGAGTTTCTACTCGCATCCGGAACACTCCAGATGCGAATGCGGATGTAGCGCAGTGGTAGCGCATCACCTTGCCAAGGTGAGGGTCGCGGGTTCAAATCCCGTCATCCGCTCTTCCGAGTCCCGGCCCGCGATAGGGGCCGGTTGACGAATTCCCTTACGCAGCCAAGCCTTTCAGAGCTTGTGCTCGAAATCGGGGGCAGAGATCCGTTGCGTATTGGCGACGAGGATATCCGTGGTCCGCTGGATCCAGTCATTGATCGCCCGTAGCTCCGCGGGGGAGTATTTCGCGGACAGCTCGGCCATGTCGCTGCCGAACGGGACGAAGACCGCGGCCAAGAGCGCGTCGACCCGGTCGTTCGGGATCAACTCCACCACGACCCTGCGCCTGTCCTTCGGATCACGGGTGCGCTTCGCGTAACCCGCCTTCTCCAAGCGGTCCACCAGACCGGTCACCGCGCCGGTGGTCAGGCCGGTGTGCTCGGCGATGGTGCCCGCCGGCACCGGGCCGAGCGTGCGCAGCGTATCCATGCACTTGCGCTCCACGGCGCTGAGGCCGAGGAGCCTGCCCGTCGCGGTGTGGAAATTCACCATGGCCGTCGCGAACTCGCGACCGAGCAGGGTCGGGTCCGCCGCGGGCACCTCTTGCGTCATGCCCCGAATATACCTTAGCCTCTGGCTATCTTAGTTGCTAAGAGAATTAGCACCTGAAATATTCGGAGAACGGGGTGAGCCGACATGCACGGCACGATCGACAAGCGGAAATGGGTGGCCGTGCTGGTCGCGAACACGGCCATCGACCTGCTGCTTCCGACGGTGGTCTTCGCGCTGCTCGCGCCGACCGGACTGCCCGCGGCGATCCGGTTGTCCCTCGGCGGGACGCTGCTGGCCGCCAAGGCCGTCGCCGGTGGGTTGCACACCAGTGTCTTCCGGTGGCGGCTGGCCGCTCTCATGGCGGTTATGCCGACCGCGGCACTCATCGGGTGCTACCTGAGTGGGCTGGGAGACACGGCGAGCATGGTGGTGGGGGCGGTCGTCGCGGCGCTGATCGTCATCGGGGATCAGTTGCGGGACAGGGCCACCCGCTCGATCGACCGATTCGCGGTGCTGGTACTCGCCGAGGTCGTGGCCGGTGTCGTGCTGACCTCGATCAGCGGCGACGCGCGTTTCGTGCTGGCGCGCAGCTCGTTCTACATCGGCGTCGCCGGTCTCGTCGTGCTCGCCAGTACCTGGACGGAGCATCCGTTCATGCGCGACGCGCTCAAACCCGTTGCGGCGAAAGGCGATCCGTTACGAGCGGAGGGATTCGATCGGGTCTGGCGTGCCTCGGCGCGGTTCCGGGCCGTCTATCGGTTCGTCACCGCGACGCTGGGCGCGGTGCTGCTGGCGGACGCGGTGCTGCGGGTCGTGGTGATCTACAGCTACCCGCCGGAGCGGGCGGGTGAGTCGTCCCTGGTGTCCGGTCTCCCGCTGATCGTGCTGGTCGGCCTGTGGTTGTTCGTCAACCGGACCTTCGTCGTGCCCCGCGCCGAGCGGCTGCTCGACCTGGAAATGGCTCAGCCGCAGTCTGTTTCGAAGGACGATCACACCGTCGGTGCCGGATGACCCGGCACGCTCAGTCGGCGAGCATCCCCGCGACCTCGCGGGCGCTGCCCCACGAGAGGCTGACGCCGAGCCCGTCGTGGCCGTAGTTGTGCACGACCCGGGACTCGCCGATGCGCTCCTCCTCGAGCCGAGCCTCGGTGCGGCCGGGACGCAGCCCGACCTCGTGACCGACCACCTCGGCGTCGGCGAGTTTCGGCTCGACCGCGATGCAGCGACGCAGGATCTGCTCGGCCACCTCGGGGTCGGGGTCCAGGCTCCACTGCCCGTGCTGCCGGACGCCGCCGAGGATGAGGCGGTCGCCGTGCGGGAAGTAGCCCGCCCATTCGTGCTCGCCGCCCAGCTCGACGTAGAAGTCGGAGAGGCCGGGATTGCGGACGATCACGTGCTGCCCGCGCACCGGCCGCACGTCCTCGTCGGCGGCGAGCTTGCCCGCCGCCACGCCGGTGCAGTTCACCACGACGGGCGCGGCGGCCGTGGCCTCGGCCAGGTCGCGCACCGTGCGCTCCTCGATCTCGACGCCGTGCGCGGCCAGGCGGTCGGTCAGATAGCGCAGGTAGCGCGGGAGATCGATGAGCGGGGCCGTGCACCAGAAGCCGATCAGCATGCCCTCGGGCAACTCGTCGGGCGCGCACATCTCCACGTCGACGAAATCGTGCACCCACCACGGCGGTTCGGACCAGACGCGGGAAACCTGAAGTCCGCGTTCGAAATGCAGGCCGGACGCCGGATCGTCGGCGAGCGCGGAGAACTCGCCGAAGGTCACCTTGCTCCACGCCGAATCCCGCGGCGTGGTGCCGGGCCCCCACAACCCGCTCGCCACCGCCGACGTCGTGCGCGCGGGCGGGCGCTCCGCCCACACCCGCACCCGGTGACCCTCCTCGGCCAAACAGACCGCGGTGGTCAAGCCGATCACGCCCGCCCCCAGTACCAACACATCTTTAGCCATAGTCGCGACGGTACTCACGAATCTCGTTCTCCGGCTTGGAAACAACGATTGGCCGGGGGCGGTCGGCTACCCGGTGATCACGAGTCGGCGGGGGCGACCGCCGTCTCGTGCAGGACGCGCCAGCTGTAGCGCAGTGGGTTGCCGCTGGTGGTCAGCACCGCGGTCGTCCAACGGTCGGCGTGCTTGCCGCCGACGTGGTGGCGCTCCATGAAACGCACCACGGTCACGTTGCCCTCGGTGAGCAGCACCTCCGTCTCGGAGATCTCGATATCGAGGCCGGGCTGGGAGTTGCGGGCGCGGCGCAGGCTCGACAGCAGCTCTGAGCGGCTCACCCTGGCGCCGGAGGTGGTCACCATGGAGAACGTGTCGTGCTGCGTCGCGGCGAAACGTTCCAGGACCTCCGGGCCTGCGTCGGTCCCCAACCAGGTGGACAGGAGCGCGTGCACGGCCTCGACCTCGACCGCCGGGTCGAGCGCATCGGAAGCAGACATGTCCGCAGCGTACTCGAGCGCGCGCCCGCCGCGGCCCAGCGACGCGGCCAACACGCCGGTGCTGACAAGAGGACAATCGAAAGAGTTTGGGGCACAGCGATAGCCGATCATGTCCGTAGTCGCCGGGCGGCAATCCGGATACCATGCGCTAATGCGATGGGGGAGGTTGGGCGACCGACTGCACCGCGCGGCGTTGCTGCTCGCGGTCCTGGCGGCGGTCGTGTGCGGCCTCGGCATCGCGGCGCTCACCTGGTGGCTGCTGTGGCTGGCGCTCGGCGCGAAGGCCGAGACGCCGAACCAGCTGGACCTGACCAAGATCGCGCTGGCGGTGGCCGCCGGCGTCGGCGGCGCGGTCGCGCTGGTGGTGGCCTACCGGCGGCAACGGGACCTCGAGCGCGGGCGCTTCGCCGAGTTGTTCGGGGCCGCCTCGCGACAGCTGGGCGACGCCGACGTGGCGGTGCGCATCGCCGGGGTCTACGCGATGACCGGGATCGCCGACGAGTTCCGCTCGCCGAGCCGGCGCCAGCAGTGCGTCGACGTGCTCTGCGCCTACCTGCGCCTGCCCTACGATCCGGTCGCCGGCGCGAACCACCTTGTGTCGCAGGCGGAGACGGTCGACGAGTCCGGCTTGAAGGTCGAGCGCGTCTACCAGTTCCGGCAGAACGATCGGGAGGTGCGCCGCACGATCGTGCAGGTGATCGCCGACCACCTCCAGCCGTCGGCCGACACCTCGTGGTCGGACTGCGAGTTCTCCTTCACCAACGCGGTCATCGAACGCGCCGACTTCGGGCACGCGGTGTTCACCGGGCGCCGGATCTCCTTCGCCCGCGCGCTGTTCATCGGCCGTACCTGCTTCGAGCACGCGGTCTTCGCCGGACCGCACGTCACCTTCCGCGACGCCGTCTTCGAGGACGGCCCCGCGCTGTTCGACCACGCGCGCTTCGGCTCGACCCGGCCCGAGAAGGCCCGGCGCGCCGGTGACGGCACCACCTTCGACGGCGCCGCGTTCGACGGCTCGGTGTCGTTCGAGAACGCGACCTTCGTCGGCCCGCGCACGAGTTTCGCCGGCATCCGGACCGCTGGCCCGCGAACCTCGTTCCAGGACACCAAGTTTCACGCCGAGCTCACCTCGTTCGAGCGCGCGACCCTGGACGGCCAGCATCTAGCGTTCACCGGCGCGGAGGTCTCCAGCCCGCGAATCACCTTCGAGGGCGCGCAGTTCGAGGCGGGCACCGTCGCGTTCGACGACTCCCGCATCGGCGCGCCCGCGCGCATGCGCAACCGCGGCACCCGTGAAACGGATTTCAGCCGAGCCGAATTCCACGGCACGACCACGTTCGCGCGCACCACGTTCGCGGGACGTTTCGTCGATTTCACCGACGGCGACTTCTTCGGCGACATCTCCTTCGTCGATACCCGATTCAACGCGGGCGAGGTGAATTTCGACCGGCCGCGAGCCTGGGTCGGCACCCATTTCGACTGGGACGACATCCCGACGCGCAAGCCGGCCAATATCAAGCCGAATCCGTGGCCGCCGGAGCAATACGACGAATGAAAAGGGGCGGCGATGGACGCCGCCCCGATCTTTCAGCTCGGCCAGCCGCCGTAGGGGACGGTGATCAATTCCATGAAGTGGCCGTTGGGATCCAGGAAATAGACGCCGCGGCCGCCGTCGTTGTGATTGATCTGGTTGACGCCCTGCTGGCGGGGGTCGGCCCAGTGTTCCAGTTTGTAGCGCTGGATCTTGGCGTAGGCCTCGTCGAATTCCTCTTCGGAGATCAGGAAGGCGTAGTGCTGAGGCTGGATCTCGGTGATGTGCGGAGGCACGTTCGCGAAATCGAAGGTTACTTTGTTGTCCAGGGGAAGCGGGATGAACGGCCCCCAGGCCGCTCCGAGTTCCGAACCGAGGATGTCTGCCCAGAATTCTGCGGTCACACGATTATCGTGGCAGCCGACAATGGTGTGATTGAACTGTACTGACAGGGGATTTCTCCTTGTGTCGTGACGGTCCCGACCCTGGGCTCGGTACAAGGCGGCCGACAGGAGCACCGTCACGGTCGACGAGGCTAGCAAACATCTCTCGGGTTTCGCCAGTATCCCGTGACGCACACCATCTTTCGGTCAGCGCGGCAGGCGCAGCGCCACGCGGTAGCCGCCCTCGGCGGTGGGACCGGATTCGAAGGAGCCGCCGAGTAATTCGGCTCGTTCGGCGAGACCGACCAGGCCGTGTCTGGAGCTGGGCAGCGTCATGGCGGGCCGGGTCGGCGCCGTGTTCGTCACGGTGACGCCGAGTTCGTCGCCGTCGTGCCACAGCCGCACGGTGGCGGTCGCGCCGGGCGCGTGTTTGCGGACGTTGGTGAGGGCTTCCTGAACCGTGCGGTATATCGTGCGCTGCCCGGGTGCCGCGAGTTCCTCGGACAGTTCGCCGTGCAACTCGACCTCGATGCCGCTGGAATCGAGCAACTTTCGCAGATCGGCCAGCGTCGGCTGGGGTGTCAGCTCGGTGCCCTGGCCGCCCGCGGCGCGCAGCAGCGTGACCATGTGGCGCAGCTCCTCCAGGGTGTCCACGCTGAGTCTGCGGATGGTGCGCGCGGCCTCGGCCGCCTCGGGGTCGGTGGCCGCGACCTGAAGCGCGCCCGCCCGCACGGCGATCAGGCTCACCTGGTGCGCGACGACGTCGTGCATCTCGCGGCCGATCTGCGCGCGTTCGCGGGCGAGCACGGCTTGGGCGTGCAGTTGGCGTTCGTGGTCGCGCGCCTGCTCGATCTCGACCAGCCGGGCCGACAGGTCACGCCGGGTGCGAACCAGTTGGCCCAGCAGCACCGGTGCGCCCGCCCAGGCCGCCGAGTACGCGAAGGTGACGATGATGCCGCGCTGGTCGATGGGGTGCCCGGGCGGCCAGGGGGTGGCCGCGACGATCGCGGTGGCGAGCACGGAACCCCACAGCACCGCGCGGTTGCTCGTGCGTTCGGCCAGCGAGTACAGGGCGATCGCGGGGGCGGCGAGATTGGCGAGCATCCAGCTCGCGGGCAGCGTCAGCGCGAACGTCACGAGCGGAAAACGGCGGCGCAGCAGCACGGCGGCGCACGCGACGCACGCGGCCGCGAACTCGACGCGGGAGGTGTACTCCTCGTCGAGGAGCACGTCGGCCATCGCCACGGCGACGAGCGCCAGATCGATCAGCCACGGCCGCAGGCGGCTCACGGCAGCAACCCGGCCCGCTGCGCGAGCAACGCCGCCTGCACCCGGCTCGACACCCGCAGTTTGGTGAGAATGGCGCTGACATGGTCCTTGACCGTGCCGACGCTCAGGTGGATCCGCTGGCCGATCTCCGCGTTCGACAGGCCGCCCGCGATCAGCACGAGCACCGCGCGTTCCCGCTCGGTGAGCCGTTCGACGCGCTCGACGTCCGCGTCGAAGGTGGCGGCGGGCTCGGCGTGGCGCAACAGGGCCGCCGAGACCTTCGGCGACAGCACGACACCGCCCGCGGCGAGGGTGCGCGTCAGCTGTGCGAGCTGCTCCGGTTCGGTGTCCTTGAGCACGAAACCCGCTGCGCCCGAACGCAATGCGGACAGGATGTAGTCGTCGGTGTCGAAGGTCGTCAGCATGGCGACCACCGGCGGGTCGGGCAGGGCGCGCAGCTGTCGCAGCACCGCCAGGCCGTCGACGTCGGGCATCCGGATGTCGAGCAGGACGACGTCCGGCCGCGTCTGCTCGATCGCCGCCAGCGCGCCCGCCCCCGTCGCCGTCGCGACCACCTCGATGTCCCTCGCCGCGTTCAATATCAGCTCGAAACCCGATCGCACCAGCGCCTCGTCATCGACGACGACCACCCGAATCACCCGCCACACCTCCTCACGGTCCCCGCCCGTGAGCCTAGATCCGCCCGGACCGCGGGCTGGTCACCGAGCCCGCGCGACGGTCGACCGGCGGGGATATTCCAGCCGATCGGCGGATGGCGGTCGCCGAAGGACGGTGGGTTTTCGGACGTGTGCCGGGTACCGGAAGTGCCAGGCATTGCTGAGGCTGGGACTCGGGTCGGTGCGGACGTGAGATCGGGGAGGACGGAGCGAATGGCGACGTCCGGCGGACCGGCACCGCGAAGGCGGCAGATGATGCGAGATGGATTGGTGACGCGGAGCGGCGGGTTGGCTTGCCCATCGCAAGGCGATGAGGTGTTGACGAGTGAGGTGGTGCGGCCCGATATGGCTGGGCAGCTGAACAATTCGGGGCGAGCAGGCGCCGGCTTTCAGGCAGGCGACGGCGCGCAAGGTGGCGAAGACGCGCAAGGTGGCGAAGACGCGAGTTCGGGTGATGCGAGCCCGGCTGGCGAAACCGTCCGGGTCGGAACTCGGTTGGTGGGTGTGGATTTGGCGCGGGGGCTTGCGGTGCTGGGGATGTATGCCGCGCATGTTGGGCCCGAGCCGGGGGAGGGCGGGTTCCTCGGGTTCGTCATGGAGGTGACGCACGGGCGGTCGTCGGCCTTGTTCGCGTTTCTCGCGGGGTTCTCGATTCTGCTGATCACCGGTCGGCGCGTGCCGAAGACGGGGCGGGCGGGGCGGCAGGCGCGGGTGAAGGTGCTGATTCGGGCGGGCATTCTGCTGGTGATCGGGACCGCGCTGACCGCGTCGGGGACCAAGGTCGAGGTGATCCTGGCCTACTACGGGCTGTACTTCCTGCTGGCGTTGCCGCTGGCTCGGCTGCGGGCGACGACGCTGGCCGTGCTCGCCGCGGTGGGCGCGCTGGTGTCGCCGCCGATCGTGTTCGCGGTGACCAGGGACCTCGACTGGACCGAGAAGGTCAACCGATTCGATCCGATCGCGTGGGCGAGTGGTCGCGGCGATCCGCTCGCGAGCGCGGACGGGATCGCCGGGCTGCTGCTCACCGGCGGCTATCCCGCGCTGACCTGGCTGCCGTTCGTCGTCGCGGGCATGGCGGTCGCTCGACTCGACCTGTCCGCCACCGTGATTCGCGTTCGCCTGGCGGCCGCGGGCGTCGGTCTCGCGGTGCTCGGTTACGGCGGCTCCGCGCTGGCCCTGCGGATCGTTCCCGGCGGGCCGGACCCGGCCGATGTGATGGCCGCGCCGTGGTGGTCCGATCTGGCCGAGGACCCCGCGGGATGGCGGAGTCAGCTGGGCGCGATGCCGCACAGCGAAACCACGCTGTCGATCGTCGGGAACACCGGTGTCGCGCTCACAGTGCTCATCGCCTGCCTCGCCGCGTGCGAGGGGTCTCGGCGGTTCGTGCGGCCGGCCACGCCCTTGATCGCGGTCGGCAGCATGTCGTTGACCGCCTACGTCTTCCACGTGGTCGCCATCGCGGTGCTCGGCTTCGACGTGCTGCCCGCGGGCACGCTGCCGGTGCTGCTCTGGCTCAGCGCGATCATCATGATGTTCGCCTACTGCTGGACCCGGTTCTTCCGGCGCGGGCCACTGGAGTGGTTGCTGCACCGCGCGACCTCGGTGGCCGAGCGTGTGCGTTAGTCCCCCTGTGCCCGCGACGGCGGGGACGGTAGCGTCGGCGGAATGAAGATTCGTGGGGCGGTCCTGGAGCGGATCGCGGCGCCCGTGCCCTTCGCCGAGTCGGCGCCGATCAGCGTCGGTGAGTTGGAGCTCGGCGAACCGGCGGCCGGCGAGCTGCTGGTCCGCATCGAGGCGGCCGGGTTGTGTCATTCGGACCTGTCGGTGGTGGACGGCAATCGGGTGCGGCCGGTGCCGATGCTGCTCGGTCACGAGGCGGCCGGGCGCATCGAGGCGATCGGCCCCGGCGGCAGCGACCTCGCGGTCGGTCAGCGCGTCGTCATGACCTTCCTGCCGCGCTGCGGCGAATGCGCGGGCTGCGCGACCGACGGGCGCACACCGTGCGTGCCCGGCAGCGTCGCCAACAACGCGGGCGAATTGCTCGGCGGCGGAAGGCGTTTGAGCCGCGACGGCGCCGAGGTGCACCACCATCTCGGGGTGTCCGCCTTCGCCACGCACGCGGTGGTGGACCGCCGGTCGGTGGTCCCCGTCGACGACGACGTGCCGCCCGAGGTCGCGGCCGTGCTCGGCTGCGCCGTGCTGACCGGCGGTGGCGCGCTGCTGAATTCGGCGAAGCCGGGGCCCGGTGACCGGATCATGGTGGTCGGCCTCGGTGGTGTCGGCATGGCGGCCGTGCTGGTCGCCGTCTCGCTGGCCGCCGACGGCCACGATGTCATCGCCGTCGACACCGTGCCCGAAAAGCTCGCGCTGGCAAAGGAATTGGGAGCCACTGCGGCCTACACCCCCGCGCAGGTCGCCGAATCCGGTGTGCAGGCGGAGATAGTGGTGGAGGCCGCAGGCAACATCCGCGCCTTCGAAACAGCGGTGGCCGCAACAGCTCCCGGCGGAACAACGGTAACCGTCGGCCTCCCCGCCCCCGACGCCCGCGCCACCATCTCCCCCCTCGCCCTAGTCGCCCAAGGCCGCTCGATCATCGGCAGCTACCTCGGCTCCGCCGTCCCCTCCCGCGACATCCCCACCTACGTCCACATGTGGCGCGAAGGCCGCCTCCCCGTAGAACGCCTCGTCTCCGCCCACATAGGCCTGGACCAAATCAACCAGGCCATGGACCAACTAGCCGCCGGCCACGCCCTACGCCAGGTGATCGTGTTCGACTGAATCGCGCCGGCCTGGCACCGCCCGTGTGTCGATCCACCATCGTCCATGGCCGCCGATCACAGGTGCCGAAACCATAAGGAGCCGTTCGTGTCAGGGCTAGCTCGCCGATGGTCGACACCGCTACTGCTCACCCTCGCCTGTGCCACCCTGGCGGCGGGGTGCACGAGCCCACCGAATCCACCTGCGGACCGGTCGGACGTGGTCAGTCTCGACACCGGTGCCGTGCGCGGGCGCGTCGATCCGGCCGGCTACCGCGAATACGCGGGCATTCCGTATGCCGCCGCGCCGGTGGGTGCGCTGCGCTGGCACGCTCCTACCGCCGCGGCGAGCTGGGATGGAGTGCGCGAGGCCACCACACCGGGTGCGATGTGCCCGCAGGGCGCAAGCCTGGCGGCACCGCAGGCGATGACCGAGGACTGTTTGAACCTCAACGTCTGGACCCCCGCCGGTTCCCACACCGATCTGCCCGTGCTGGTGTGGATCCACGGCGGCTCCCTGATCAGCGGCGCCGGCAGCGACTACGGCCCGCAGAAATTCCTGACCGGCACCGAAGGCCCGATAGTGGTGGTCACGATCAACTACCGCCTGGGCACGCTGGGGTTCCTGGCCGACAAATCCCTGGAAGACACCGATGGCGATGTCGGCAACTACGGCTTCCAGGATCAGCAGTTCGCCCTGAAATGGGTGCAACGCAACATCGCCGCGTTCGGCGGCGACCCCGCCAAGGTCACCATCGCCGGAGAATCCTCGGGCTCGAATTCGGTGTGCACCCACCTGGCCGCACCCGGCTCGGCCGGATTGTTCCGCGCCGCGATCATGCAGTCGGGAGCCTGTCTGCCGTGGCAGACCCGACACGGCGCCGAAACAGCCGCCGCCACCACCGCGACCGGGCTCGGCTGTGCAGATCCGGCCACCACCGCGACCTGCCTGCGTGGGCTGCCCGTCTCGGCCATCCTCGCCGCGCAAGCCCAGCAGACCAACGGCATTACCGGCATCCCCTTCCTCGGCACCGTCGGCACTCCCTTCATGCCACGCAGCCCCGAACAAGGCCTCAAAGACGGTGCGCTGGCCCACGTCCCAGTGATAACCGGGACCAACCACGACGAATCCGCCCTGTTCGCATGGCTGATCTACGGCACTCCCGGCGCACCCACCCTGACCGCCGACCGATACCCGCAGGCACTGACCGAGATATCGCAGGCCCATGACTTCCCCCTGCGCGACAACCACACCGCCGCGGTCACCGCCGAATACCCCCTCGACCGATATCCCCAGCCGGTCATCGCCGCGACCCGCGCCCTCAGCGACCAAGCCACCTGCGCCATCGGCTACCAAGCCCCCCAACTCGCCGCCCACGCCCCCACCTACAGCTACGAATTCGCCGACCCCGCCCCGCCCGCGCCCCCGAGCACGTTCCCGCTGGGCGCCTACCACGCCAGCGAACTGTCCTACCTGTGGCAGATGAGTCCCGCGCTCGGCGATCCCGCCACGATGACCCCCGCTCAGCGCCGCCTGAGCGACGAGTTGGTCCGATACTGGACTCGATTCGTGCTCACCGGAACTCCAGACCCGGCAGGACTGCCCGCGATGCCCGCCCACACCGGCACCAACCCGAATCTGATGTCGTTCAAGCCCGACACCACCGGACCCATCTCCGCAAGCGCGTTCGACACCGACCACCACTGCGGATTCTGGAGAACGGTTACCGCACAACCCTGACAACACGATCAGTACCGGGCGACTCACCCACAGGATCGGGGCGGGGGCGCGAGGAGCCTATTCGTCGCTGATACCGAGTCTGCATGCGTTGGTCAGATGTCAGTGGGGGTCGGGGGTGTCCATGGCGTCTACGAAACGGGTTAGGAGACGGGCGAATTGGGTGCGTTCGGTGGAGGTCCAGGTGGACATGGCGGTTGCCATGGCGGTGCGGCGGGCGGTTCGAGCTTGCGTCAGGGCCTGGTGGGCGGTGGGGGTGAGGCGGAGGACGGCGCGGCGGCCGTCGTGTTGGTCGGCTACTCGTTCCAGTAGGCCGTGCGAGACCGCTTGGGCGACAAGGCGACTGGCTCGCGGCTGGTCTATGCCCAGGGCGGGGGCGAGGGTGGTGACGGTGGGGGATTCGGTGGCGGCGACCGCGTCCAGGAGGCGGTGCAGGGGTAGGGAGATCGGGGAGTCACCGGCCAAGGCGCCGCGGGTCTGCCTGCGACGGATTCGGATCATCGCCGCTTCGACAGCCTGGGTGATCTCGTCGTGCTCGCTCATCGGTCCCTAGTCTTCCATCCGTAGAAGATGCATGCCATAGTACATGTAGTTGTTGAAACGCATGTATTGGAGAAATCATGGCTGTACCACGTCGCATCGGCTACTGGCTGGTCGAGCTCGACCGGCTCATCACCGAACGCTTCGACGAGGATCTCGCCGCCGGCGGGCTCGGCCGCAGGCAGTGGCAGATCCTGCACTCGCTCTCGGACGGTCCGCAGCGATCGAGCGAGCTGTACGCCGCGATCGACGCGTTCCTGGCCGACTCCGCGGAGTGGGACACCGAGCTGGCGGCGGTCGTCGCCGGAGGTCTCGTCCTCGAGGACGCGGGCACGCTCTCGCTGACCGAGCGGGGCCGGGACGTGCACGACAAGGCGTGGGTTCGCATCGGTGCGCGCCGCCGGCAGATGACCGAGGGCATCACCGACGAGCAGTTCGCCGAGACCATGCGTGTGCTGGAAAAGATGGTCGCGAATATGTCTGGCGCCGAGGCCGCCCACTAGGTAGCCTGAATTGACCAGAGTAGTCAAAGTGGTCGAAACGGGTGAGCCAATGGCACGAAAGCGGTCGGAGCGACCCGATGTCGCATGGCCTCTAGCCGACGCGAAGGCCAGGTTGTCCGAGTTGATCGAGACGGTGGAACGGGAGGGACCGCAGGTGATCAGCAAGCACGGGCGCGAGGTCGCCGTAGTCGTGGCCATCGATGAATGGCGTCGCCGGAACGCGCGGCAGGGCAGCCTGGCCGAGTTCTTCGCCGACTCGCCGCTACGCGACTCCGGTCTGGTCGTGGAACGGGAGCGAACGGACTCGCACCACCGCGATGTGACCCTGTGATGGCCCTCGAGCTCGAATCCACCGGCTACCTGCTGGACACCGACGCCGTCGCGGAGTGGATCAAACCGCGACCGGACCCGGGCCTCATCGCCTGGCTGCACGCGGCCGACGAGGAGCGAATGTTCCTGAGCGTCATCACGATCGGGGAGATCCGCCGAGGCGTCGACCGAATGTCCGACGAACGACGCAGGACCCGGCTGACCACTTGGCTGTCCGACCAGGTCGCCGACCGATTCGACGACCGACTACTGCCCGTGGACTTCGGCGTCGCCCAGGCCTGGGGCCGGGTCCGCGCCCGAGCCGACCGCGCCGGACACGGGATAGACGCGGTGGACGCGCTCATCGCGGCGACGGCCGAAGCCCACGGACTCACCCTTGTCACGCGCAACGACAAGGACTTTCACGGTACAGGCGTGCAGGTGCTGTGTCCGTGGGGCGAATGACTATGTGCGGGAGAGGGTTTCGGTGACCAGCTCGACGTAGTCGGCGGTTCGGCTGATCAACAGCGAATGGCCGCCCGAAGGGAAGGTGCGGAAATCGCAACCGGGGTGCAGATCGCGCAGGCGGCCGGTGTGCGCGCCGGTGATGAGCGGATCGTCGTCGGCGCGGAAGATCAGCGTCGGTCCGTCCCAGGCCGGGCCGCGCATGAGTTCATCGACACCCTCGGCGAGTTCGAGCAGCAGACGATACGAATTGGCCGAACCCTCGCTGCCGCCGGAGTCGGTGGCGGAGAGGACCTGCTCGATCCAGAACTCCGCGTCGTCGGAGTCCTGCCAGGTGCTGCGCAACGCCGTGCGGATCGCCTCCTGCGTCTCCGGCCACGGCGTCGCCAGGGTGGTCTCGACCCGCATCCGCAGCCGGTCGACATCCTCCGGCCCGTACAACCCCGTGCTCGACAAGATCAGCGACCGGACCCGGTCCGGCGCCCGACGTGAAAGGAGTTCCGCGAACATGCCCCCCGCCGACTGGCCGACCACGTGCGCCTGCTCGATCCCCTCCGCGTCCAATATCGCGACCAGACCGTCGACCAGTTCCGCACAGGAACCGACACTCGGCGGATAGTCGGGCGCGATCGTGCGGAACCGCGACGCCAGCGCCGGCGCCAGATCGAGCCAGCCGATACCGATCCCCGCCCCGCCGGACAGCAATAGCACCGGATCGCCCGCGCCGCCCGCGTAGTACCGCCAATCATGCTGTCCCACAGCGAGTTCCTTGCGGTCGTGCTGCTCCAGGAAGATCGCTGCCCGTTCTCGAATCGAAGTCACCCCCGCGACGGTAGGTGAGGTAGTCCTAATAAGCAAACATGCGCATGTAGCAATGTGAATCACGGAGGTCAGCGGACCGTCGCCCCGACACGGTCGATAGGCTGACACCGACGACAGCGGAATGAGGAGGAGCGGGTGACCATACGGGTCGGAGTGCTCGGAGCGCGCGGCAAAGTCGGCCAGGCGATCTGCGCGGCGGTGGAGTCGGCGGCCGACCTGGAACTGGTCGCCGCCGTCGACAAGGACGATTCGCTCGACGCGTTCACCGAGGCGAACACGCAGGTCGTCGTGGACTTCACCCACCCGGACGTGGTGATGGGCAACCTGAAGTTCCTGGTGCAGAACGGCATTCACGCCGTCGTCGGCACCACCGGCTTCGACGCCGCCCGCCTCGACGAGGTGCGCGGCTGGCTGGCCGACCGCCCGGAGACCGGCGTGCTGATCGCGCCGAACTTCGCCATCGGCGCCGTGCTGTCCATGCGATTCGCCGAGCAGGCCGCCCGATTCTTCGAATCGGTCGAGGTCATCGAGCTGCACCACCCGAACAAGGCCGATGCGCCCTCCGGCACCGCGTACCGCACCGCCGGGTTGATCGCCGCCGCCCGCGAACAGGCGGGCGTCGGCCGCAGCCCCGACGCGACCAGCACCGAACTGGACGGCGCCCGCGGCGCCGACGTCGACGGTGTCCGGGTGCACTCGGTGCGCCTGGCCGGCCTGGTCGCGCACCAGGAGGTGCTGTTCGGCACGCAGGGCGAGACCCTCACCATCCGGCACGACTCCATCGACCGCTCCTCCTTCGCCCCCGGCGTGCTGCTCGGCGTGCGGGAAATCGCGAACCGCCCCGGCCTCACCGTCGGGCTCGACCCGTTCCTCGACCTGTGAACGAGCGTCAGCGGGTGCGCGCGTGAACGCCGAGGCGGACGAGGGCAAGCAGAACCGCGACGTCGTCAAGGTCGTCGCTTTCGTCGCGGTGCTGGTGCTCGTGCTCGCCTTCTACTTCCTGCTGCTCGGCCGAATCTCGTTCAGCCTCATCGGCAATGGCGGCGTCGCCCCCATCCTCATCGGCGTCGGCGTGCTGATCCTGCCGCTCGTCGGCGTCTGGGTCGTCGTGGCCACCCTCCGCGCCGCCCTCGCCCACCAGCGCCTGGCCCGCCGCATGCACGAGGAGGGCCGCGAACTCGACACCTCCCACCTACCCCGCCGCCCCTCCGGCCGCATCGAACGCGCCGCCGCCGACGAACTGTTCGCCCAGGTCAAAGCCGAATGGGAGGCAGACCCCGACAACTGGCGCGTCTCCTACCGCCTGGCCCGCGCCTACGACTACGCCGGCGACCGAACCCGCGCCCGCGAAACCATGCGCCGCGCCGTCGAACTGGAGAGACTCGAGCGCGAGCAAGCGCGGTAGGCCGCCGCGCCTCGGCGACCACTAGGCTCGAGACGTGACGCGACTGCTGATCATCCACCACACCCCCTCCCCGCACATGCAGGCCATGTTCGAGGCGGTGCTCTCCGGCGCGACGGACCCGGAGATCGTCGGGGTGGAGGTGGTGCGGCGGGCGGCGCTCGCGGTGACGGCGTCGGACGTGTTGGCAGCCGACGGATATCTGCTCGGCAGCCCTGCCAACCTCGGCTACATGTCGGGCGCGCTCAAACACGCCTTCGACACGTTCTATTATCCGTGCCTGGATTCCACCACGGGCCGGCCATTCGGTTTCTATCTGCACGGCAACGAGGGCACCGAAGGCGCTGAACGTGGTGTGGAACGGGTCACCACGGGGCTCGGCTGGCAACCGGCGGCCGCACCCGTCATCGTGTCGGGTCCGCCGACGAAGGACGACATCCACAAGTGCTGGGAACTCGGGGCGACCATTGCCGCGCAACTGATGAGCGACTGACAGTTTTTGTCCCCGAAATAGCTGGCAGTGACAGTCCATACCGTACGCGAATAAGAGGCGGCCCCGATTTCTAGTGTCTGACCATTCGGTGCTTCGGCCCGGCATACTGACAGAACGTTGTCGCGGCGGGGATGTGACGAGTTTGCTCGGGAATGGAGATTTCAGGTGACGTTGGCCGAAGGGGGCAATAACGCACCGCGCCGGATCGGAGTGGTCGAAGACCACGAATCGGTAGCGATCGGACTGGCCGCCATGCTCGCGCCGGAACCCGATCTCGACCTGGTGGCGACCGCGGGCACGGTGCCGGAGTTATTGGCCGCCACTCAGGATCTGCCGCAACTGGATCTGGTCGTGCTCGATCTGCGCTTGGCCGATGGGTCGACGCCCGAGGACAACGTGCGCGCCCTGCGGGACCGCGGCATCGAAGTCCTGATCTTCACCGGCGCGGACAACGCGTTCCTCGTGCGGTCCGCCGCGCGGGCCGGTGTGCTCGGGGTGGTGCGCAAGTCCGAGGACGTGCAGACCGTCGTCGCGGCCGTGCGCCGCGCGGCCTCCGGCGAGCAGGTGGTGACCACCGACTGGGCGGCCGCCATCGATGGCGACCCGCAGCTGTCCGACGTGGGCCTCAGCCCGCGCCAGGAAGAGGTGCTCACGCTGTACGCGTCCGGCGAGAAGGCGTCCCGGGTGGCGCGATTGACCGGCCTGTCCGAACAGACGGTCAACGACTACCTCGGCCGCATCCGCCAGAAGTACGCCGACGCGGGACGCCCGGCGCCGACCAAGACCGACCTGTACAAGCGGGCAGTGGAGGACGGATGGCTTCCGGTGCCCGAGCGGCATCCACGCGGATGATCGCGTCCAGCATGCTGGACACCCCGACTACCCCCGTGTCGCTCGATCGCATGGCGCCGAGCCGATGGCGCCGGGGAGCCGCATCGGTGTCCAGACGCAGCGGGTACGAGGGCGCGTCCGATCGGATTCTGCGGCGTTTCGGGCTGGCGATCGGGATCGCCGGGGTCATCGTCGCGGTGGTGGAGCTGCCGGAGATCGCCGAGCAGAGCCGGTTCGTCACGGCCGGCTGGACGATCCTCACGGTGACGCTGGCCTTCGGATTGTTCCCGGTGCTCGCCGTGGTCTCGATCGCGTCGAGCAGGCAGCTGATCCAGTTGGTGTCCGGCGCGGCGGCGGTGAGTTTCCTCGCGGCGATGGCCGTGATCCCCTTCGCGTACCCGAATCCGGCGCCCGAGGCGTCGTCGGTGTGGCTGTATCGCGTGCTCGCGCTCGGCGTGCTCGCGGCCGTGCTGGCGTGGCGACCACTGTTCGCCGTCGTCTATCTCGTTGCGGGCGCGGCACTCTCGGCGTTCGCCAACGCGGTGGTGGTCGCGGACTCCACGCCCGTGGTGTGGGCAGGCGACTTCGTGCGCGCGGCCGGACTGTGCGCGCTGTTCCTGTGGTGCGCCATCTACGCCAAGGCGGCCGCGGACCGGGTGGACCGGGAGTCCGCGATCGAGAGCAGGCGCGCGGCGGCGGTGGCCGGCGCGGCGGCCCGCGATCGTGAACGCGCGCGCTTCGCCGCGCTGATCCACGACGCGGTGCTCTCCACCCTGCTCGACGCGTCCCGCGCGGGCACCGACTCGCCGGTGCTGCGCAGGCAGGCCGAGCGGACGCTCGAACAGCTCGACGAATGCCGTGTCGGCGACGTGGAGCCGAACCGGCTGGACGCGCAGTCCGCCTCCGGCTTCCTGCGCTCGGCCGTGCACGAGGTCAACCCCGGCATCCGCTTCATCGCGCGGCGATGGTCCGGCTTCGACGATCTCCGGTTGCCGGTGGACGCCGCGGGCACCATCGCCGCCGCGCTCACCGAGGCGGTGCGCAACAGCCTGCGCCACGCCACCGTGCCGGGTCGCGAGGTGCAGCGGACCGTGACGGTGACCATCAGCGCGGGCGGCATCCGGGTCGTATTCCGTGATGACGGAGCGGGTTTCGACATGGGTCAGGTGCCTGCCGACCGCCTCGGCATCTCGGTGAGCATTCTCGGCCGGATGCGGCAGCTGGCGGGCGGCGCGGGCTTCGTGGAGTCGCAGCCGGGCGAGGGCACCACGGTGACGCTGGTGTGGGGCAGCGATGGCTGACGCCGATACCGAGTTCGGGCTCCGCGATCTACTGGGCCTGCGGGATCCGGCGGCCGGGCTGTTCCTGCTGATCCTGCAGGCGACCATCGTGCTGTACATGGTGCGCAACTTCGGCGACTCGCCGTTGATCGCCGCGGTCGCCGCGCTGGTGCTGCTGGCCGCGGCCGGCGTGCTGGTGCTGGTGATCCCGGTCGATCCGCTGCCGTTGCCCGCGACGATCTTCGTGGCCGCCTCCGGCCCGCTGGCCACGGCGCTCACCTCGTTCGACGCCGAGCACGGCTGGTCCAAGCAGGTGTGGACCGCGTTCGCCTCGTCGTACGTGCTGGCGGTGCTCGTGCTGCGCGGCCGGCTAGGCGCCGCGTGGCTCGGGGTCGGCGGCGTCGCGGTCGTGATCGCGACCGTCGGCGTGGTGAACGGGCTGCGCGGCGGAGTGGTCGCCGGATCTATCGTGCCGATCTCCACCGTGGCGGGCGTCTCGCTGTTCGCGGTGATCATGCGGCCGACCCAGCGCTCGCTGCGGCTGCTGCGGGAGGAGTCGACGATGCGCGCCGCCGCCGAGGCCACCATGGCCGCGGAGAACGGCGAGCGCGATCGTCAGCTGGCCCGCCTCGACAAGGTGGCCAGGCCCATCCTCGAGCGCATCGCCGACGGCGTCGAACTCACCGCCGCCGAGCGCGAGCAGTGCCGGCTGCTGGAGGCCGAGCTGCGCGACGGGCTGCGCGCCCCGCAACTGGTCACCGACGAACTCAGCAGCGCCGCCCGCGGCGCCCGCTCCCGCGGCGTCGAGGTGGTACTGCTCGACGACGGCGGCTTCGCCGGGGTGCCGCGCTGGGTCCGGCAACAGGTGATCGAGGCCGCCACAAAGGAATTGGACGCCGCCAACGCGGGCTCGGTCACCGTCCGGGTGCTGCCGATGGGCCGGCGCATCCTCGCCACCGTCCTGGCCAACGCGCCGGAGCAAGACCGTCGCACCGAGATCGACGCGGCGGGCAGCATCAAGGTCTCGACCTGAGCCCGACTCGGTCGATCGCCGACCGGCCGCACGCCCCGGAAGTTTGTCGGACCCGCGTGGCATTGTTCGGATATGCGGAAGATTAGTGTGGCGATGGCGCGGCGGATCGCGCTGGCGGCGCAGGGGTTCACGGCGCGCAAACCGGCGCGGGCCACGCGTCGGTCGGTGCTCGGGGTGGTCGAGAAAACCCAACTGCTGCAACTGGATTCGGTATCGGCGGTGGTGCGGGCGCACTACGCGCCGGTGTTCAGCCGGATCGGCGCCTACGATCGGACGCTGCTCGATTCGGCGGCCTGGAGCCACAACGCGCGGCGGCCGCGGCGGCTGGTGGAGTACTGGGCGCACGAGGCCGCGCTCATCCCGGTCGAGGACTGGCCGCTGATGCGCTGGCGGATGGCGCAATTCGAGCACGGCCGGTGGTCGGGCATGCGCAAGGTGGTGCAGCGCAATCCCACGCTGGGCAGGGACATCTTGGACGTGATCACCGAGGTCGGCGCGTGCACCGCGGGCGAGGTGGAGCGGCATCTCGAGCTGGACAAGCCGCGCCCCAAGGGTTCTTGGTGGAACCTCAGCGACACCAAAATGATCTGCGAGCAACTGTTCGCCGCGGGCGCGCTGTCGGTCGACAAGCGCGTCGGCTTCGCCCGCCACTACGATCTCGCCGAGCGCGTGATTCCGCCGGAAGTCTTGGCGCGCACCGTCTCCGAGGAGGACGCGGTGCGCGAACTGGTGCTGCGCGCGGCCACCGCGCACGGCGTCGGCACCGAGACCGACCTGCGCGACTATTACCGGCTGCACCGCAGGCAGACCGAGCCGGCCATCGCCGACCTGGTCGACTCGGGCGACCTGATCGAGGTGCAGGTCGAAGGCTGGGACAAACCCGCCTACCTACGCGAGGGCGCCCCGATCCCGCGCCGGGTCGAGGGCGCGGCCCTGCTGTGCCCGTTCGATCCGCTGATCTTCTTCCGCGCCCGCACCGAACGCCTTTTCGACTTCCACTACCGCATCGAGATCTACACCCCGGAACCCAAACGGGTACACGGCTATTACGTCTTCCCGTTCCTGCTAGACGGCGAACTGGTCGGCCGGGTGGATTTGCGCGCAGAACGCGCGGCGGGCCGGCTCTCCGTACCCGCCGCGTTCGCCGAGCCCGGCCACGACACCCCCGCCACCGCACAGGCCCTCACCGAGGCTCTACGCGACATGGCCGACTGGCTCGAGCTGGACAAGGTAGCGCTCGGCTCGCGCGGCAACCTCGCGCCGCTCCTGTAAGAAAGGGCCGCGTCAGTCGCGCTTGGGCCCGTAACCGCGCATCTGATCGCGCAGGGCGCCCGAAACCGCCCCGGACAACCAGGAATTCAGCGACTGATTGCTCTGCGCGGCCGCCTCCTCGGCCTTGGACTTCAACGTCTCGACCAGCCGCAGCGTGACCCGGCTGATGTCGCCGGTCATCTCCTCGAAGCTCGGGTGGTCGTCGGCGGCGGACTGCTTGCGCAGGTCGACCTTGGCCTCGGTGCCGTCGAAGGAGACGTGCACGGTGCGGTCGCCGAGTTCGGTGCTGAGCTCGGTCGCCATCTCCGAGAGCGCGGCAAGTAGCACCAGCCGGGCCGAACTCTCGGTCGCCGCGGCCAACGCCGCCGCGGTGGCCTGGGTTTTCTCGTCGCCGAGGGCGGCGGCCGCGATCAGGTCCTCGCGCAGGCGGGCGGTGTACTTGTTCAGATCCATGACATCAGTGTGACGCCATACTTGATGTCATGCAAGGCGCGGTGTGACATCATCCCCGAGTCGTGTGACACCGCACAGCCGACCGCCCGGTCCGTTGAGTGGCGACGGTGTCGAGGGCGTTCCCCAGACCGGGTAGCCTTTCTGACCATGACGAACGGTGAATCGACGCCAACACGCGGTGGGAGCGTCCGGCCCGAAGGCGGCAGCGTGCCTAACCCCGGAGGCGCGGCGAACACCGCCGATCAGACCCGGCTTCGCGCGTCCGGCACGGTGGGTGTCGCGATGGTGACCCCCTTCAGCGCCGACGGCAAGCTCGACATCGATGCCGGCGTCGCGCTCGCCGCCCGCCTCGTCGATCGCGGCGTCGATCTGCTCGCCATCTCCGGCACCACCGGCGAGTCGCCGACCACCACCGAGCAGGAGAAGGCCGACCTGCTGCGCGCCGTCGTCGAGGCCGTCGGCGACCGGGCCACCGTGATCGCGGGCGCGGGCACCTACGACACCGCGCACTCGATCGAGTTGGCGCGCAACGCCCAGCGCGCCGGCGCGCACGGCCTGCTCGTGGTGACGCCGTACTACTCGCGCCCCTCGCAGGAGGGTCTGCTCGCGCACTTCACCGCCGTCGCCGACGCCACCGACCTGCCGGTCACCCTCTACGACATTCCGCCGCGCTCGGTGGTGCCCATCGCCAGCGACACCATCCGTCGGCTGGCCGAGCATCCGCGCATCGTCGCGGTCAAGGACGCCAAGGGCGACCTGAACGCGGGCGCCGACCTCATCGCCAACACCGACCTCGCCTTCTACTCCGGCGACGACACGCTGAACCTGCCGTGGCTGTCGGTCGGCGCGACCGGATTCATCAGCGTCATCGGCCATCTCGTGCCCGAGCGACTGCGCGAGCTGCTCACCGCGTACACCGCGGGTGAGGTGGTCCGGGCCCGCGAGATCAACGCGAAACTGGCGCCGTTGAACTCGGCGATGTTCCGGCTGGGCGGTGTCGCCATGAGCAAGGGCGGCCTGCGCCTGCTCGGGATCGACGCCGGCGAACCGCGGTTGCCGCAATTGATGCCCAACCCTGAACAACTCGAGTTCCTGGCCGCCGATCTACGGGCGGCGGGGGTGCTCGAATGAGAGAGCGGAGCGAGCGAATCACCACACAGCAGAGCGAGCCGATCGCCCGGTGCGCGTCGCGCACAGCGGCGTTGAGCATTGTCGAGGTGCGGTCATGACCGAACCTGGCGCACGTCGTCCCCGTAGGACCGCGACCCGCAGCGCCGGCCCGCCGCCGCCTGCCCCGGTCGCACCCCCTGCCCCCGTCGAGCCACCGCCCCGCTCGAGCCACCCGCCCCGGTCGAGCGGCCGCGCGCCGAGGAGCCCGCGGAGATCACGGTGGCGACCGAGGTCGTCGAGGTGCGGACCGAGCAGTCCGCGCCCGCCGAGCAGCCTGCGGCGAAGCAGCAGCGGCAGAGCGCGGCGAAGAAGTCCGCGCCCGCCAAGCAGTCCGCCCCGGCCAAGCAGTCGGCGCCGCGCGCCGAGGCGCCGCAGAACGGTCAGCAGAGCCGCAGATCCGGGCGCGGCCGTCAGCAGTCCGGCCGTGGCCGCGCCGAACAGTCCGCGCCGCAACAGGATTCGCGCGCGACGACCCCCACGCACGATCGGCTCGGCGCGCCGCCCAAGCTGGCCAAGAACGGCCTGCGCGTCTTCGCGCTCGGCGGCATCGGCGAGATCGGCCGCAACATGACCGTCTTCGAGTACGGCGGCAAACTGCTCATCGTCGACTGCGGCGTGCTGTTCCCCGAGGATCAGCAGCCCGGCGTCGACCTGATCCTGCCCGACTTCCGGCCCATCGAACACCGGATCAACGACGTCGTCGCCGTCGTGCTCACCCACGGCCACGAGGACCACATCGGCGCGGTGCCGTTCCTGCTGCGCCTGCGCTCCGATATCCCGGTCGTCGGTTCGAAGTTCACCCTCGCGCTGGTCGCGGCGAAGTGCCGGGAGCACCGCCAGCAGCCGAAGCTGATCGAGGTGGTCGAGGGCCAGCACACCGTCCACGGCCCGTTCGACTGCGAGTTCTTCGCCGTCAACCACTCCATCCCCGACGCGCTGGCCGTCGCCATCCGCACCCCGGCGGGCGTCGCGCTGCACACCGGCGACATCAAGCTCGACCAGCTGCCCCTGGACGGCCGCCTCACCGACCTGGCCGGCTTCTCCCGGCTCGGCGACGAGGGCGTCGACCTGTTCCTGGTGGACTCCACCAACGCCGAGGTGCCCGGCTTCGTCACGCCCGAACGCGAGATCGGCGGCGTGCTCGACACGGTGATCGGCAAGGCGCGCAACCGCGTGATCGTCGCCTCCTTCGCCAGCCACGTGCACCGCATCCAGCAGGTCGTCGACGTGGCCCAGAAGTACGGCAGGCGAGTCTGTTTCGTCGGCCGCTCGATGGTCCGCAACATGCAGATCGCGCAGGACCTGGGCTATTTGACCGTGCCGGAGAGCGTGGTCGTCGACCTCGACCAGGCCGCGACGCTGCCGGGCGATCGCCTCGTCCTCATCTCGACCGGTTCGCAGGGTGAGCCGCTGTCGGCGCTGTCCAGGATGGCCCGCGGCGATCACCGCCAGATCAATATCCGCCAGGACGACCTCGTCGTGCTCGCGTCCTCGCTCATCCCCGGCAACGAGAACTCGGTGTTCGCGGTGGTGAACGGCCTGGCCCGGCTCGGCGCCACGGTGATCACCCAGCAGAACGCCAAGGTGCACGTCTCCGGGCACGCGTCCGCGGGCGAGCTGCTGTACCTCTACAACGCCGTGCGGCCCACCAATGCCATGCCGGTGCACGGTGAATGGCGGCACCTGCGCGCCAACGCCGCGCTCGCCGTCGCGACCGGCGTGCCGGAGGACCGGGTCATGCTCGCCGAGGACGGCGTCGTGGTCGACCTGGTCGACGGCATCGCCTCGATCGTCGGGCGGGTGCCGGTCGGACACGTGTACGTCGACGGCCTCTCCGTCGGCGACGTCGGCGAGTCCACCCTGTCGGACCGGCTGGTGCTCGGCGAGGGCGGCTTCATCTCGATCACCGTCGCGATCGACGAGACCACCGGCAAGGCCGTGAGTGCGCCGGAGGTCAGCGGGCGCGGCTTCTCCGACGATCCGACGGCGCTCACCGACGCGGCCGAACTGGTCGAGGCGGAGCTGCTGCGGCTGGCGACGGAGGGCGTCACCGACATCCACCGGATCGCGCAGAGCGTGCGGCGCGTGGTCGGCCGCTGGGTGGCCGACACCTACCGGCGCCGCCCGATGATCGTGCCGACGGTGATCGGCGTCTGATCCGAGATACCGAAAAGCGCCGGAAGCCCTTGGCCTCCGGCGCTTTTCGTTTGTCCTAGCTCACTCCTGGCAGGCCGCGGACTCGATCTTCGCGCTCTTGACGATATTGCACGCGAAGGTGTGGTCGACCTTCCACTCGCCGCCCTCGGAGACGAAGGAGACGAACGCGTCGTCGACCGGGGTGCCGTTGATCGTGACCTTGGCGTCGGCCTTCAGCTTGCCGTCCTTGGGGTCGCCCACATTGGTGATCTCGACCTTGACGCCCTGCTTCTTCGCGGCGTCGACCAGGTTGGCGACCAGGTAGGGATCCTGCTCGGCGGCCTGGATCCAGCTGATCTTCTCCTTGTTCGGCACGCTCGGATCGAACGCCTTGTTCAGGCGGTCGTTGAGCTGCTGCGTCGAGGGCTTGGCCAGCACCGGCGAGGACGGAGTGGTCGGCGCGGAGCCGGTCTCCTTGTCGCCCTTGTCGCTTCCGCCCTGGAGTTCACCGGGCTTGTTGTCGGCGTTGGCGCTGGTGCTCGGCGACGAGGACTCCTTGTCCTTGTCGCCGGAGGCGCAGGCGGTGAGCGTGCACGCGGCGGCGGCGAGCACGACGGCCACGGCGGTCCGGAAAGTGCGGTGTTTCACGATGTTTCCCCTGAATCGATTCGCGGACGTCAGCCGTGGTTGGACGTGCAGTTCCAATGCACGATGTAGGCATCGGAGTAGTTGTTGGCCCGCGCCTTGCTCTGCGCGCCGCCGCGGGAGGCGGCGTAGGCCCAGCTGTACGCGCCGGTGCTGTTCGAGTAGGCCACCGCCCCACAGCCATTCGCGAACCAGACCACCGTCTCGCAGTCGCCCGCCCCACAGCTGCGGACCGCGCGCGCCTGCGCGGACCCGGAATCCGGGTAATCGTAGGAGTAGCCGATCAGTCCGGTGGAGGTGGACAATGCGATCGCGCCGTAGTTGTACGCCTTCGCTTGAGCGGTGGGCGCGCTGATAGCCAGTGCGCAACCCGCCGCCGCGACAATGGCCGCACCAGTAGAAAACTTCTTCACAGGGAATTTGCCCTTCTTGTTCATGAGGCCCACGACCCGATGGACCGAGTGACAAGGTACATAGCGAACCTTCATTGCGCTACCCAGGAATTCGGGGGCTCGTTTCCCCGGGGGGTCGCGTCGGAACGTGCCGCATTCTCTGCTATGCGGAACACTTTTCGGCAAATCGGCGGGTGCGCGGGTCGGCGCGCGCGGCGTGGGTATGTTCTGGGGGTGAGCATCGCGCAGCGGGAACGTCAGCAGCTCGTCGAGACGATGGCGGCCGCCGGGCCGGAGGCGCCGACGCTGTGTGGCACCTGGACGGTGCGCGACCTGGCCGCGCACCTCGTCGTTCGCGAACGACGGCTCGACGCCGCGCCCGGCATCATGCTGGCGCCGCTGGCCGGATATCTCGAACGCGTGCAGGCGAAGACGGCTCGCACACCGTTTCCTGAGCTGCTCGAGCAGGTTCGCACCGGGCCGCCGTGGTGGTCGCCGCTGCGCCCGCTCGACGCGCTGGTGAATCTCACCGAGATGTTCGTCCACCACGAGGACGTGCGCCGCGGCAGTCCCGGCTGGAAGCCGCGCGAGATCGCGCAGGCCGACGAGGACAGGTACTGGTCGCTGGTCGGCAAGATGGGTCGGCGGTCCTACCGGAAGTCGCCGGTGACGGTCGTGTTGGCGACGCTCGAGGGCAAACGCGCGGTCGTGCGTTCGACGTCCGGCACGGAGGTGACGTTGACGGGCATGCCGTCGGAGCTGCTGCTGCACGCGTTCGGTCGTGATGAGGTCCGCATCGAGACCACCGGCGAGCCGGAAGCCGTTCAGGCTGTTCTCGCTCTCGATCGCTCCGTCTGAGCCTGAGGTGCGGTTCGACTCCGTATACCCGCGCGATGATTGACTTCCTGAGCACAGGGGCGACACCGACGAGCTTGCTGGCACCGACACAATCGGTCGCCGACGCTACTGGTCAGGCACACGAGTCTGGCCTGAGTTGCCCTAGAGGCGGGACAGTTGAGGCGCGCGAGCTCGGCCTGAACACCTGGAGACGCGGGACTGGTCAAGCACGCGACTCCAGCTTGAATTCCGGCCCATAGGCGCGACTGCGACCTGGGCGTCTGCACAGTTCGACACCGCTGAGGCTGCCGATACCAGTGTTGCGGATGGTCTGGGAGGGGCGTTTGCGGCTAGCCTGGGTCCATGGCAGGTAAGTCCCGCAGCACCACGACTACTCGGGCGCGGGCGGGATCGGCCCGGGGGAGGACCAGTACGGCTCGGTCCCGTACGGCTACGCCCCGCACCACGCCGACCCCGCGCGGGCGCCGCCCACCGGCGCGCAGGCCGGTCCGCCGCGCCTCGAACACCGCGCCGCTGGCCGTGGTGAGCCGGGGCGTCAGCAGCGGCTGGAACATGCTCGCGCGCGGCCTCGGCGCGACGACGCGCACCCTCAGCAAGGCCGGCGAGATCGAGCACGGCCATCGCCGCGACGGCATCGCCCTCGCCCTCATCGCGCTCAGCGCGGTCATCGCGGCCGCGGTGTGGCTCTCGGCGGGCGGGCCCGTGGGGCACTGGATCGGTGAAGCCATCCGCGCGGTCGGCGGATCGGCCACGGCCGCACTGCCGTTCGTGGGCACGGCGATCGCGATCGTGCTGATGCGCACCGAGCCGCATCCGGAGATCCGGCCGCGCCTGGTGCTCGGCGGGCTGCTCGTCGGACTCCCGCTGCTCGGCCTGTGGCACGTGCTCGCGGGCGCGCCGACCGACCCGCACGGTCGTTCGCGCGCAGCGGGTTTCGTAGGCTTCGTGGTCGGCGGGCCGCTCACCAACGGACTCACCGCGTGGCTCTCGGTGCCGATTCTGTTGCTGGCCATCGTCTTCGGCGTGCTGCTACTGACCGGCACGACGGTGCGCGAGGTGCCCGCCAGGCTGCGCGAGTACTTCGGCACCGGCAGCGGCGGCGACGAATACGGTTCCTACGAAGGCGAATACGACCCGGCCCACTACGACGCAGACGGCTTCCCGCTGCACACCGCCAAGACGAAGCGGCGCGGCCGCACGCCCGCGGAGAACTACCCGCCCGACGAGTTCGGCGATCCCGACGCGGTGACCGAGGTGCTCGGCGAGCCGCCGCTGCAGGACGCGAAGCCGATCGCGACCGAGCCGCCCGCCGCCAAGCCGAAGCCGAAGAAGCAGCGCGCGCCGAAGGTCGAGGACCAGACCCCGCCGCCACCGCAGCAACTCGAGTTCGTCGCCGACCGCGAGGTCGAGGGCGACTACGTGCTGCCGCCGATGTCGCTGCTGACCGACGGCGAACCGCCCAAGAAGCGCAGTGCCGCCAACGAATCGATGATCGAGGCGATCACCGAGGTGCTGGTGCAGTTCAAGATCGACGCGGCGGTCACCGGTTTCGTGCGCGGCCCGACGGTCACCCGCTACGAGGTGGAGCTCGGCCCCGGCGTGAAGGTGGAGAAGATCACCGCGCTGGCCCGCAATATCGCCTACGCCGTTGCCACGGAGAACGTTCGGCTGCTCGCCCCGATCCCCGGCAAGTCGGCCGTCGGCATCGAGGTGCCCAACTCCGACCGCGAACTGGTCCGCCTCGCCGACGTGCTCAAGGCCCCGTCGACCCGAAACGACCACCACCCCTTGGTGATCGGGCTCGGCAAGAACATCGAGGGCGACTACCTCGCGGCCAACCTGGCCAAGATGCCGCACCTGTTGGTCGCCGGCTCCACCGGCTCCGGCAAGTCGAGTTTCGTGAACTCGATGCTCGTCTCGCTGCTGCACCGGGCCACACCGGACGAGGTCAGGATGATCCTGATCGACCCGAAAATGGTGGAACTCACGCCCTACGAAGGCATTCCGCACCTGATCACGCCCATCATCACCCAGCCGAAGAAGGCGGCCGCGGCGCTGTCGTGGCTGGTGGAGGAGATGGAGCAGCGCTATCAGGATATGCAGGCCAACAAGGTTCGCCACATCGACGACTTCAACAAGAAGGTCAAGTCCGGCGCGATCACCACGCCGCTGGGCAGCGAGCGGGTGTACCGGCCCTATCCGTACATCCTCGCCATCGTCGACGAGCTCGCCGACCTGATGATGACCGCGCCGCGTGACGTCGAGGACGCGATCGTGCGGATCACGCAAAAGGCCCGCGCCGCAGGCATTCACCTGGTGCTCGCCACCCAGCGGCCCTCGGTGGACGTGGTCACCGGCCTCATCAAGACCAACGTTCCGTCGCGGCTGGCCTTTGCCACCTCGTCGCTCACCGACTCGCGGGTCATCCTCGATCAGCCGGGCGCGGAGAAGCTGATCGGCATGGGCGACGGGCTATTCCTGCCGATGGGCGCGAACAAGCCGACCCGCCTGCAGGGCGCGTTCATCAGCGACGAAGAGATCCACGCCGTCGTCGACTTCACCAAGAACCAGGCCGAGCCCGAGTACCAGGAGGGCGTCACCTCCGCCAAGCAGGGCGAGAAGAAGGACGTCGATCCGGACATCGGCGACGACCTCGACGTGTTCCTGCAGGCCGTGGAGCTGGTCGTCACCTCGCAGTTCGGCTCCACCTCGATGCTGCAACGCAAGCTGCGCGTCGGGTTCGCCAAGGCGGGCCGCCTGATGGACCTGATGGAGACCCGCGGCGTCGTCGGCCCCAGCGAGGGCTCCAAGGCCCGCGACGTGCTTATCAAACCCGACGAGCTCGAGGGCCTGCTGTGGACCATTCGCGGCGGGGAGGAGCCGCCGCCGGAGGGCGGCGAGTAGTCCGGAACTCCTGACATGCTGATCGAGAAGCAGCGGTGGGCGGGCATTCAGGACGGGTCGATCACCGTGCTTTTCCGGCGGTGGCGGCACCGGCATGCAACGGCCGGGAAGGTGTACCGCACGGGCGCGGGCCGAATCGTGGTGGAGCAGGCCGAGATCGTCGCACCGAGCCGGATCAGGGCCAAGGACGCGCACGCCGCCGGGTACGGTTCCGCGGCGCAGGTGCTCGCGGATCTGCGTGGGGCCGAGGGTGATCCGATCTACCTGTTGCGTATTCGATTGGCGGACGGCCCCGATCCGCGCGCGGAGCTGGCGAGCGACGATCAGCTCTCCGACGAGGACATCGCCTCGCTCACGGCGCGGCTCGCCCGAATGGACACGTCGAGTTCCTTCGGGCCGTGGACCATTCGCACCCTGCGGCTCATCGAGGAGCTGCCCGCGACCCGCGCCCCCGACCTCGCGGCCCGCCTCGGTCGCGAGCCGGACCGTTTCAAGGTCGACGTGCGCAAGCTCAAAGCGCTGGGGCTGACTTCGAGCCTCGAGGTCGGGTATGAGCTGTCTCCGCGCGGACGCGCCTATCTCGCCGGTCACTAGACCGTTTCGACTCCGGATACGAAACTCGTTCTGGCCGAGATGTGTTCAGCTGTTCGAGAGGTGGTGCGCTCGACTGACACGAGTCTCCGACCAGCGGTGAGGACGTATATGGTGACCGTCCTTCCGTGCCTGCCACGACGGGTTCCCTCGAGGTGATTCTGTTGTGGCCGTTGGTCTCCGGCGCGTCGCCGGGACATGGCTGAGGTAGCGATGGAACCCTCGGCGCTGAGGACCACGCCGCGCGTGCCCGTGCTCACCCACCGGGTGCTGGTACGCAACCTGCTCGAGAACCCGGCCTGGTACACCGGGTACCAGCCGGAGATCAGCCAGGGCAGGCTGGATGCGCTGCTGAGCTTCCACGGGAATCGACCCGCCTGGCGATCCAGCCGCGCGAGGCGCTTCTCCAGCACCGCGCGCAAGCGGTAGCCGCCTGATCCAGTTCAGGTCTGCGCGGCAATGGGTTCGGCGAGGCGGGCACCGATCCACCGGCCCTCCTGGCGAAACGTGCCCGGTCGCAGAGGTTGTCGCTCTTGCCGGTGCCCGGGTCGATGGCGTGCGGCGGGGCGGACATGCCCGGTTGCAGCCTATCTTCGCGAGCCCGTGCAGGCTCACTCGCAAGAGCGAAGGCGGTCGGCGATCGACACATAATTGCTGTTCTGGTGTGAGACAGCGCAATTCTGCGCATCGACCGGGTCTGTCGTCCTGTCTTAGCGTCAGGGACGTGACTGAGTCGGACACCGCAGTGACATCGTCCGTGCTCCGGTTGGACGTGCTGGGACCGGTCGAGGTACGGCTGGCCGAGCGGCGCTTGTCCATCTCGGCGCCGCAGACCCTGGCGGTGCTGGCGATCCTCGCGGCCGAGTCCGGGCGCACCCTGTCGACGCCACACTTGGCCGCTCGCCTGTGGTCGGATCGACGGCCGACGTCGGCGTTCAGCGTCCTGCGCAATCATGTGCACGAGTTGCGCAGGCATTTCGGGGCCCACGGCCACGCCGGCGCCGGAACGGAGTGGCTCACCTCGACCGTCGGCGGTTACCGCCTCGCCCTACCGGTGCAGTGCGATGCCGTCACGGTTCAGGAGTTGCTCGCGGCCGCCGAGTCCGACCGGGCCTCCGGCGCGGCCGACCTCGCCCACGAGAAACTCGCTGCGGCGAAACGGCTTTGGCGTGGTGATCCGCTGGTCGGCGTGCCAGGGCCGTGGGCGGACAAGGAGCGGGCCCGCCTCGGCGGCCTGCGCTCGGCCTTGGCGGAGGCGGCGATAGCCGTCACCCTGGACCTCGGCCGTTACTCCGCCGCCGTCGCGGAGCTGGAGGCGCTCGTCGCGGCCGAACCGCAGGTCGAGCGGTGGCACGAACTGATGATGGTCGCGCTGTATCGGGCCGGGCGGCGGATCGAGGCGCTCGAGGTGTACCGGAACGCACACAGGATGCTCGCCGACGAACTCGGCCTGGAGCCCGGTCCACGGATGTCCCGGCTGCATCAGGAGATCCTGTCGGCGACGCCTCCGCCGACCGGCACAGCGGAAACGCCCTCTCCCGAAAAGGAATTGCACTCCCGTCGCATCCCGGCGTGGCTCCCGACGGACATCACCGATTTCGTCGGCCGAGACGAACTCGTGTCAGAGCTGACCACGGTACTCGGCGGGGACGGCGACCGTCGCCCCGTGGTCGCGATCACCGGGATGGGCGGCGTCGGAAAAACCGCTCTCGCGGTGCATCTCGCGCACCAGGTGCGCCGGCACTACCCGGACGGCGTCCTGTATCTGGATCTCGGCGGCCTGGACGAGCGGCCACGGTCCACCGACCTGCTGATGGGGACCGCGCTGCGCGCTTTCGGTTTCGAGCCGAGCGAGCTGCCGCTGGACTCCGACGAGCGAAAGCAATTGTGGCGCAACGCTGTCGCGAACAAACGCGCACTGCTGTTGCTAGACAACGCGCCCGACGTGGCCCACCTCGCCCCGTTGCTGCCCGGGCCGGGCCCGGCGGCGGTGCTGGTGACGAGTCGTTCGAGCCTGGCGGAACTGTTCGGCGCGCGCCTGGTCCCGCTGGATGTCCTCGCCCCCGACGCGGCGTGGAAGTTGTTGGCGCACAGAGCATCTGCGCGCCGGCTGGCCGGGGACCCCACTGCGGCACGCGAGATCCTGCGCGGCTGCGGTCATCTGCCGCTGGCGCTGTGCGTCGTCGGCGCGCGGCTGGCGAGCCGGCCCACCTGGCCGCTCGCCGGGTTCGCCGAGCGGCTGGCCGACGAGCACGGCCGCTTGGCCGAGCTCACGGTCGGCGGCACCAGCGTCGAGCACGCCTTTCTAGCCGGTTTCCGCAGACTCGACCCCGAACTGTCGCGCGCGTTCGTGCTCATCGCGAACGCCGACGCGCCCGAACTACCCGTCGCCGCCGTCGCCGCGCTGCTCGACCGCGATCCGGTCGAGGCCGAGCGGCTCTGCGAAACCCTGGTCGATGCCGGCCTGTTGCAAACGCCGGAACTCGGCCGCTACCGATACCACGACCTGTTGCGCTTGTTCGGCCGCAAGGTGGCCGAGCCCGAGCAGCGGCGAGAATGGCCCCGGGCCATGCACCGGCTGATCGACTTCTATCTGGCCAGCGTGAAAAACGTGATGGCGCTGCGTGATCCGAACATGTCCACCGAGCATTACGCCGCCACCGGCGCGGCCGGGCAGCAATTCACCACGCAGCGGCGGTGCACCGCATGGATAACGACCGAACGAGCCGCGATCGCGGCATTGCATCGACAGGTAGCCGACGCCGGCGACGCCCGAACCCGCACGCTCGCAGCCGATCTCGCGTTGGCACTGGCGGTAGGCGGGGATATCGGTGAGCACCGGCCGCTCGAAATGCTCAGCCGCGCGGCCGAAGCCGACGGCGATCGCCGAACCATGGCCAGAGCCAGACTGGCCGCGGTCATGACCCGCCTGATCGGCACGGGAGACCTGACCACCGCCCGCACGCTGCGTGAAGTGAGCGCAACCCTGCTGGAGCTGGGTGACCACTCCGGCGCCACCATCGCCGAAGTCATGCTCGGCACAGGCATGACCTATCGAGGCAAGACCGATGCGGCGATGGAGCACTACCTGCGCGCCATCGACCTGGCCGACCAGGAACAGGCCGCGAGCCCCGGGCTGATGTGGGCGGCGATCGCAGGCGTCCACTGCACCGCCCGGCGATGGCCAGACGCCGTCCAAGCCGCCGAACAGGCCCTGTCCTTCGCCGGCCGAGCCGGCAGCCTGCGCGTCGAGTCGATGGCCCTACAAGAGTTGGCCTTGGCGACACTGCACAGCGGCGACCCCGAAACCGCCCGCGCCCTGTGCGAGGAGTCCCTCGACGCCGCCCGCCGAGACGGCCGCCGAGACCAGGAGGGCCGCGCCTTGGCCCGCCGAGCCGAAATCATGCTGGCCACCGACGACGCCGCCGCAGCAGCACCGGTCGCCGAGGCAGCCGTACAGGCCTTGACCGAAGTCCCGTCCGCCATACCCCGTCTACGAGCAATGCAGGTGCACGCCCGCACCCTCCTCGCAATCGGCCGCCCCCACGAGGCCATCCCAATCCTGGAAGAGGTCGCAGCGACGAGCCAACGCATCGGCGTCCCGATTCTGGACGCCGCGACAGCCGACCTCAACACCCGAACTCGCCCGCGCGCGGGCTGACGGTCACCATTTCTATTGGGCCGCAGGACTTTCTGACGGAGTATGTGCCGGGAGATCGGACGATGATCAACCGAACAATGTGTGCGGGCGTTCCTGGAGTTCGCCGTCGAGGTAGATATCGACCCTCTCGTTGTAAAACGAGACCAACCCGGCGATCTTCTGGCTCTCCGGTAGTGGGTTGCGGTAGCACCAGGCGATCTCCCGGTGCTCCTCGTCGCCCACGCGAACGGACCAGTAGTCGGCGGTGCCCTTGTACGGGCTCGAGCTGTGCGCGGCGGTGGGAGTGAGCACGTCCATCCGGACGTCGGTGAGCGGTAGGTAGTACCGCACGGGACGCTTGGTTTCGAAAAGGATGTGCGGGGTGTGCGAATCGGCGACGGTAACCCCGTCGATTCCTACCCGAACGTGCCGGGAGCTGGCGAGGATATCGACGCGAATGTAAGGGTCACGCGGGTGACCGTAGATCGGCTCGTTCTCCTCTAGCCATTCGTCCATCAGGTCGAATCGGAGTCGGACGAGGTCGTTCAGTACGGTCAGCTGTGAGTCGAGATAACGCGCCGCCGCACCCGCCACGACCGTACCGTCCTCCAGCACGACGTCGTACAGGGTCGCTTCGCCACGGCTGAGGCAGTATGTGGTTTCGCCGTTCGGTTCCAGTTTCGCGCGCAGGTCGGCGACCGGCAGATAGTAGATCGGGCGGTGCGGGGTCTGCCAAACCAGCACTGGCCGGGTCGAATCGGCCACCAGCTGCCCGCCGAGGTAGACCCTTACCCGCTTCTGACTCATCTCGACTCTGACGCGTCCCGGTTTCGGCTCGGTCACACCATCCGAGGGTACGCCGCGCCCGTTTGTTCATGCCTCACGTCATGATTCGGACGGTACGTACGCGGTTACCGGCCTGGCACAATCTGCGAGCGGCAACTGTCAATCCTGGTCAACCGGTAGCCTCTTCTCCATCGAGACCACGATCGCGTTGAGGTGTCCGTGCGGGCCAGCGAAAATGTGCGACACCGCCTTGTGGACCGGAATTCATGCAGCTGCCGAAGTATCGCGGTGCCGCGCCGCCTGACGGCGCCGTTTTCATTGGACCGCAGAGCTTTTCGATGGAGTAGGCACCGTGGGCCGGGCCACGGTGCCAACCGATACGAAACACGCTCAGGCCGAAGCGTTTTCGGCTACGTCGACCACCTGTGCGCCCGGAAGGATTCGAACCTCCAACCCCCTGGTCCGTAACCAGGTGCTCTATCCGTTGAGCCACGAACGCGTTGCCCGCGGGACGCGGGCAATGTTCCCTCGGCGAGATTCGAACTCGCACCTCCCGGAATCTAGGTCCGGCGCCTCTACCGATTGGGCTACGAGGGATCGGGTTTCGTATCCGTGGGTGGGGTCGAACCACCGGCCTGCGCCTTCGGAGGGCGCCGCTCTTCCGCTGAGCTACACGGACAGGAAACACCAATGGCAGCAGGAGGATTCGAACCTCCGGTGGTGAATACACCTGATTTACAGTCAGGCCCCTTCGGCCGCTCGGGCATGCTGCCTGGTCGTCGTCACTATGGAGTTGTGTGGCACGGACGGCGGGACTCGAACCCACAACCGGCGGTTTTGGAGACCGCTGCTCTCCCATTTGAGCTACGTCCGTAGGCACGAAAAAGGGGTCACCCCTTGGCGTTTGCCGCGGAGTGACCCCTTTCCCGGGTCTGAGGAAAGACACGAGTCAGGGGCCGCTCCGGACGGTCAGCCGTCGATAGCCGACCGTCGATAGCACTGTGTTGGCACGCGAGCGCCAGGCACCGCCGCGCGACCACTGTCGCCGCTGGGTCCCGGTCATCGTCGTGCCTCTCTGAGTGGGTGCTTTCTCTGATACCGACGTTAACATCCGAATTTCGGCTTGGGAACCGATTTTCCATTCAGAAGGTTCGGTTGCCTTCTCGCGCGATCTTGAACCCGGCGCCGGTGGTGTCGTTCGTGCAGGTCACTCCGCTCTCGGCCGAGTCGCAGGTGAACGGCCCGACGGTGAGCATCCCCCCGTACGGCAGCACCCGGCCGCCGCCGCGGCTTCCGCCGTCGATCGGCGCGCCGACGAACACGCCCTGGTTCAGGCACAGCGCCTTCGAGTGGGCGCCGACGGTGAGCGCGCTGCCCTGCGGATTCCTGGTCCAGCAGTCCCGGAACTCCGCCGGCGCGGGCGAGGTCGGCCCCTGACAACCGACCTGTGCGTTGTCATCGATCGGCTGGTCGAGGATCGCGCAGAGGTATGTCCCGCTGGGCGATTGGAAGTAGTACCCCATCTGCTGCCGGTACTGCGCGGGGTCGACCGGCCCGGAGACCGGCCCCCGGGCCGTCGTCGGCGCCGCCGAGGAGGCGGCCGCGCTCGTCGAGACGGGCGCGGTCGTCGGTAGGGCCGGGGGAGCGGCCACCGGCGAACTCGGCGCCGCCGAGCGAAGATTCGCCGAACTGGGCGCCGCCGCGCCCGAGTCCTTGTCGTCATTGCCACACCCGGCCAGCAACGCCAGCGCGACGGCGCACGGCACCACAGCGATACGAGCTCCTCGGATTTGCATGACGGCATTCTGTACCGCGACGACGGCCTTTCGGCCGGGACGCGCCGAGCCGCGCGGGCCGTCATCAGCCCAGGTGGCGCGCCCCGATCAGTCCTTGCGTGCCTGCAAGGTGAAGCTGAGCGGCAACCGCTCCGGATGCTCGGTGAGGTGCCATTCGCCGCCGGTCCCCGAGGTCATCTGCCCCGGCAAGGCCTCCCACGGCACGCTGCGGTGCTCGGTCAGCCCGGTGAGCGACAGCCCGGCGTCGAGCAGCGCGGTGAGGATCTCGCCGAATCCGTGATTCCACTCGTGGGTCGTCGTCTGGACGAACTCGGCGTCGTTGTCGACGTAGGTGCCGCCGTCGGAGAACACCATCGGCTCAGGTGTTTCGAAGTACGGGTACCCGACAACCAGTCTGTCGGTGTGGTTTTCGTCGATCGTGCCGAGCATCGGGTGCATCTCCCGGATGAACAGCCGCCCGCCGGGACGCAACAGGTCGCTGACGGTTCGCGCCCAGCGTTCGATGCTCGGAAGCCAGCACAGTGCACCGATTCCCGTGTACACCAGATCGAATCGCGCACCGCCGAGGGCGGATACCGCGTCGTAGACATCGGATTCGACGAAATTGACGGCAGCACCGGTCTTTTCGGCGAGCAGTCGCGCCTGCTCCAGCGCCGCGGGGGAGAAGTCGAGTCCGGTCATCGTGGCGCCGAGCCGGGCCAGCGAGAGCGTATCGGTGCCGATGTGGCATTGCAGGTGCACGCCGCGCAGCCCGCGGACGTCGCCGAGCAGCGATTGATCGAACCGCACCACCCCGCTGAGAAAGTCCGGCTCCGCGAGAAACCGCTCGACGGCGTAGTCACGCGACGCGGCGTGCACGGGTGCGCGCTCATCCCAATTGGCCTTGTTGAGGCGAAGGTAGTCGTCGGTCACGGTCGTCACTCTGGCATGGTGGCCGGGTCGAGCGCATGTGAAATTATGGTCAGCAACCACCCCGCAAGCCGACTAGAACGGACAAATCGGGCATTATGGACGACATGACCTTCACGATCGATCGACACACCGCATGCAGGTAACCGCGCTCGAGTGGGGCATCACCGTCGTGGTGATCCTCGGCCTGTTCGTCTTCGACTTCTTCGCCCATGTGCGCACCCCGCACGAACCGACCTTCCGCGAGTCCGGCTTCTGGTCCGCGGTCTATATCGGAATCGCCCTGCTCTTCGGCGGTTTCGTCGCCTGGCGGTGGGGCTCGACGTTCGCGGGGGAGTACTACGCGGGCTTCATCACCGAGAAGGCGCTCTCGGTGGACAACCTGTTCGTCTTCCTGATCATCATGTCGACCTTCGCGGTGCCGCGGATGTATCAGCAGAAAGCGCTGCTGATCGGCATCGTGATCGCGCTGGTGATGCGCGGGGCGTTCATCGCCGTCGGCGCGGCCGCGATCAGCGCGTTCAGCTGGGTGTTCTATCTGTTCGGGTTCTTCCTGATCTACACCGCGGCCAAGCTGATCACCGAGAGCGGCCACGAGGCCGAGCACGAGGAGAAGCGCGACAGCCGGATCGTCGCGCTGGCCAAGCGGCTGCTGCCGACCACCGACAGCTACGACGGCGACCGGCTGATCACCCGCGTCGACGGACGGCGCGCGCTGACCCCGCTGCTGCTCGCGTTGCTGGCGATCGGCTTCGCCGACCTGCTGTTCGCCCTGGACTCCATCCCGGCGATCTACGGTCTGACGAGCGAGCCGTACCTGGTATTCACCGCGAACGCCTTCGCACTCATGGGTTTGCGGCAGTTGTTCTTCTTGATCGGCGGACTCCTCGATCGGCTGGTCTACCTGTCCTACGGTCTCTCCGCGATCCTGGCGTTCATCGGCGTGAAGCTGGTGCTGCACGCGCTGCACGAGAACACGCTGCCGTTCATCAACGGCGGCGAGCATGTCAGCGTGCCGGAGATCTCCACCGGGGTGTCGCTCGGCGTGATCCTCGGCATCCTGGTTCTCGCGACGGTCGCCAGCCTGCTGCGCACCCGCTCGGAGCAGGCCAAGCGCTGACGCTCAAAACAACCGATTGCTGTCCGGCGCGATCTCGAACCCGTGCCCGTCCTCGTCGTTGCTGCACAGCACGCTGAAAGTGTCTGCCCGACAGGTGAATCCGAGCGCGTGCAGGGTGGATCCGGCGGGGAGGACGGTGCCGGGCTCGGCCTGTGGCCCGGTGTAGAACCCCTGGTTCACACAGAGATATCCGGCGTCCTCGCCGACCGCGACCGCGGCGGCCTTCGGGTCCGAGCTCCAGCATTTCTCCATGTGCGACGGTGCGGGTCCGGTCGCGCCCTGACAACCGGCGGCGCGGCGCGGTTGTCCGGTGGGTTCGTCGCGGATGCCACAGGTGATCTGCCGATCGGCGGTCTGGAAGTAGTAGCCGTCGGCGTCGCGGAACAGCACCGGGTCGACAACGCCGGGCTGGGTCAACGGACGGGCCGAGGAAGAGGTTGCTGGGTCCGAATTGTCCGGCTCACCCAGGTACGCGTACAACAGGCCGGCGGTGGCCGCCGTCGACGCGAAAATCGCTAGGTATGTGCGCATGGCGCGAGTCTGCCGTGTGCGGTCGGTGGTATGTCCGTATCGCGCACGGTGTGTCGCCGGAAGTTAGCGGACTTCGGCGCAGACGTCGGGATTCCCCGCCCGTTCGCCGGGCGGGGAATCAGGTTTTTCAAGACGTGAAAGCGCCCAGCACCGGAAGCCATTCGACGACGCGAACCTCATCGATCAGCCCCTCGCGCGCGAACGGGTCCCGCGCGAGCAAGGCGCGCAGCGCGTCGGCGTCCTCGGCGCGGAACAGGATCAGCGCGCCGGACCCGTCCGGGTACGGCCCGCTGGTCAGCAGCGCGCCCGCCGCGAGCTGGTCGGCGAGCCAGGCCCGGTGCTCGGGGCGGTGGGTGTCCCGGCCCGGCACCGTGGCCGCGGAGTAGGTGTAGTGAACGGCGAAGATCGGCACTGACGAATCGCTTCCTGTACGTGAGTCAGAGGGTGAGCAGCATCCGAGTATTGCCGAGGGTGTTGGGCTTGACGTAGCTCAGGTCGAGGAACTCCGCGACGCCGGTGTCGTAGGACCGGCACATCTCCGCGTAGACCTCGGCGGTCACCGGCGTCCCGTCGATCTCCGCGAACCCGTGCCGGGCGAAGAACTCCACCTCGAAGGTGAGCACGAACAGCCGCCGCAGCTCCAGCTCGCGAGCCACCGCGATCAGCCGCTCGACCACGAGCCGCCCGACGCCGCCGCCCTTGACATCCGGGTGCACTGCGACCGTGCGCACCTCGCCGAGATCGGCCCACAGCACGTGCAGCGCGCCGCAGCCGACCACCCGGCCGTCGAGCTCGGCGACCCAGAATTCCTGGACCGATTCGTACAGCGTGACCAGGTTCTTCTCCAGCAGTATCCGGCCGGCGTAGACATCGACGAGGCGTTTGATCTCGGGCACATCGGAGGTTCGCGCGCGTCGGACTACCGGTGCGGAGCTACGCGCGCCTAGAGGCACGCCCGGATGTGCGTCGCTGGTCGAACCACCTAGTGGTCCCCGAGAGTTCATGGGGTGCAGAGTAGTCGGGTGGGTTACCGATAGGCTGAACGTGTGCCACACATCCAGTCGTCCCGCTCACCGCATCACGCCGGGGTCCGGCATGAGGCGAGCCGGGTCGGCGCCGGCCTTCGTGCCGCGCGCATGCTGGAGTGTTTATGAGCGCGCAGCCGGAGGAGATCGACCGGCGCTGGTCGGCGGCCAGCCCGATGCGCTCCGGCCTCGTCGCGCCGCACGCCGAGCCCGTCGTGCCGCTGATGAACATCGCGAACATCCTGACCATGCTGCGGATCGCGCTGGTCCCGCTGTTCGTGCTCGCGTTGTTCGTCGACGGCGGGCACGACCCGGTCTGGCGGATCGTCGCCGCCGCCCTGTTCGGCATCGCCGCGATCACCGACCGTTTCGACGGGCAGCTGGCGCGAAAGTACGGACTGGTCACCGATTTCGGCAAGCTCGCCGACCCCATCGCGGACAAGGCGCTGATCGGCTCCGCGGTCATCGGGCTGTCGGTGCTCGGCGATCTGGCGTGGTGGATCACCCTGGTCATCTGCGGTCGTGAGGTCGGCGTGACCCTCTTACGCCTGGTCGTGGTGCGCCGCGGCGTGATCCCCGCCGGACGTGGCGGCAAGCTGAAAACCCTTGTGCAGTCCCTCTCGATCGCGGTCCTGTTGCTGCCGCTGGGCGGATGGTTCTTGGACGCGGGCATGGTGCTGATGTACGTGGCCGTCGCGCTCACCGTGCTCACCGGGCTCGACTATGTCGGCCAGGCGATCCGGGTGTGGTTCGCGGGCGGGCCGGGCAGAGCGCGCGGCGCATGACGGCGTCGTCCTCGACCGATCCGCTGCTCGCGGACGTGCCCGCGGTCGACCTGGTGCGCACGCTGACCGCGGCGGGCCAGACCGTGGCCACCGCCGAGTCGCTCACGGCCGGGCTGTTGTCCGCGACCATCGCCGGAGTGCCCGGTGCCAGCGCTGTCCTGCGCGGCGGGCTCGTGGTGTACGCCACAGACCTCAAGCACAGCCTCGGCGGCGTCAGCGACGAGATCCTGACGAGCGAGGGCCCGGTTGCGGCCAGCACCGCCGAGCAGCTCGCGGTGGGCGCCCGCACCCGATGCGGGGCAGACTGGGGAGTGGCGCTGACCGGGGTCGCCGGGCCGGACTCGCAGGACGGCCACGCGGTCGGCACGGTCTTCCTGGGACTGGCCGGTCCGGGGCACACCGAGGTCATGCGGTTGAAACTCCACGGAGACCGGTGGACGATCAGGATCGGCGCCGCGCACACCGCGATACGTGAACTGCTGCGATGTGTACGACAACGGGGCCGGGATCCGATAGGGATGGGTGAGTGATTTGCGCCGGGCGGGAACCTTCCAGGACGTGTCCGACGTTGTGCCAGAAAGAACGGCGTGCGTGGCACTCGTGAGTGTCATGCGGGTCCCCTGACAGGGAGCGAAGGAGAACGAGATGACGCTGCTGCGAGAGGCCATCGGGGACAGTCTGCGGCGTGCTCGTCTCGCCCAGAACCGGACCCTGCGCGAGGTGTCGACCTCGGCGCGCGTGAGTCTGGGCTATCTCTCCGAGGTCGAGCGGGGCCGTAAAGAAGCCTCCAGTGAGTTGCTGGCCGCCATCTGCG
>NZ_BAGH01000283.1 GCF_000308715.1 Nocardia tenerifensis NBRC 101015 | reverse complement strand
AGCGCGCCGAGTACGAGAGCATGCAGGCGCCCGCCATCGGCGGCGTCCGGCTGCCCCGCGGCAACGGCGAGATCATCCGTCTCGCCCGCGGCGCCTCGCTGTCGGACTTCGCGGAGAAGATCGACGCGAATCCGGCCGCCTTGGTACAGGCCTTGTTCAACCTCGGCGAGATGGTCACCGCGACCCAGTCGGTGAACGACGAGACCCTCGAGCTGCTCGGCAGCGAGATGAACTACGTCGTGCACGTGGTCAGCCCCGAGGACGAGGACCGCGAGCTGCTCGAGTCGTTCGACCTCACCTACGGCGAGGACGCCGGCGGCGAGGACGATCTCGAACAGCGTCCGCCGGTGGTGACCGTCATGGGCCACGTCGATCACGGTAAGACCCGACTGCTGGACACGATCCGCAAGGCCAATGTCCGCGAGGGCGAGGCGGGCGGCATCACCCAGCACATCGGCGCCTACCAGGTGATGACTCATCTGGGCGACACCGATCGGCTCATCACCTTCATCGACACCCCGGGTCACGAGGCGTTCACCGCCATGCGTGCCCGCGGTGCGAAGGCCACCGACATCGCGATCCTGGTGGTCGCCGCCGACGACGGCGTCATGCCGCAGACGGTGGAGGCGATCAACCACGCGCAGGCGGCCGACGTGCCGATCGTGGTGGCGGTCAACAAGATCGACAAGGAAGGCGCGAACCCGGACAAGATCCGGCAGCAGCTGACCGAGTACAACCTGGTCGCCGAGGAATACGGTGGCGACACCATGTTCGTCGACATCTCCGCGCGGGAGAACATCAACATCGATGCGCTCCTCGAGGCCGTCCTGCTCACCGCGGACGCGGCGCTGGACCTGCGGGCGAACCCGGACATGGACGCGCAGGGCGTCGCCATCGAGGCGCACCTCGACCGCGGCCGCGGCCCGGTGGCGACCGTGCTCATCCAGCGCGGCACGCTGCGCGTCGGCGACTCGATCGTGGCGGGCGACGCCTACGGTCGCGTCCGGCGCATGGTCGACGAGCACGGCGAGGACGTCATCGCGGCGCTGCCGTCGCGACCGGTCCAGGTCATCGGCTTCACGTCGGTGCCGGGCGCCGGTGACAACCTGCTCGTCGTCGACGAGGACCGGATCGCGCGCCAGATCGCCGACCGTCGCAACGCGCGCAAGCGCAACGCACTGGCCGCGCGCAGCCGCAAGCGGATCAGCCTGGAAGATCTGGATGCCGCGCTGAAGGAGACTTCGGAGCTCAACCTGATCCTCAAGGGCGACAACTCCGGTACCGTCGAGGCCCTCGAAGAGGCCCTGCTCGGGATCGAGATCGACGACGAGGTCCGGCTGCGGGTCATCGACCGCGGTGTCGGTGGCGTCACCGAGACCAACGTCAACCTGGCGTCGGCGTCGAACGCGATCATCATCGGGTTCAACGTCCGGGCCGAGGGCAAGGCGACCGAGCTGGCCAACCGCGAAGGCGTGGACATCCGGTACTACTCGGTGATCTACCAGGCCATCGACGAGATCGAGAAGGCCCTCAAGGGCATGCTCAAGCCGATCTACGAAGAGGTCGAGCTGGGCCGTGCCGAGATCCGCGCGATCTTCCGTTCGTCGAAGGTCGGCAACATCGCGGGCTGCATGGTCACCTCGGGTTCGGTCAAGCGCAACGCCAAGGCGCGCTTGCTCCGCGACAACGTGGTGGTCGCCGAGACCGTCACCATCTCCTCCTTGAAGCGGGAAAAGGACGACGTCACCGAGGTCCGCGAGGGCTTCGAATGCGGTTTGACGCTGACCTACAACGACATCAAGGAAGGCGACATCATCGAGGCCTACGAGCTGCGCGAGAAGCCGCGCGACTGAGTTCGCCGCACGGCACGCCGGGTTTCGCCCGGCGTGCCGTGTGAGCTCGGGCTTCACGACACAAAGAGGTGTGTAGTTGTTCCTGGGGGCACTCGAGTTCGACCTTCTCCTCGGAGACGTGCACTCGTTGAAGCAGAAGCGCTCGGTGATCCGGCCGATCCTGGCCGAACTGCAGCGCTTCGGCGTGAGTGCCGCCGAGGGGGGAGAGCACGACCGCCATCGACGCTCGCTGCTGGGGGTCGCCATGGTCAGTTCCGGTATGGATCACCTGACCGAGGTACTCGACCGTTGTGAGCGGCACGTCGCGGCACGTCCGGAGTTACAGTTGCTGGCAGTGCGCCGCAGGATCTTCGGACCCGAAGACTGACTATCTAGTGAGGAAGGTTCAGCCATGGTGGATCAAGCCAGGGCACGCCGACTCGCCAAGCGGATCTCCTCGATCGTGGCCACCGCGATCGAGTACGAGATCAAGGATCCGCGGCTGGGTTTCGTGACCATCACCGACGCCAAGGTCACCGGTGATCTGCGCGAGGCGACGGTGTACTACACGGTGATGGGCGAGACCTTGGACGCCGAGCCGGACTATCAGGGCGCGGCGGCGGGCCTGGAGAAGGCCAAGGGGGTGCTGCGCTCGAAGGTGGGCGCGGGCACCGGTGTGAAGTTCACGCCGACTCTGGCGTTCGTGCTCGACAAGGTGCCCGAGGTCGCCAAGGACATGGAAGAGCTGCTGGCCAGGGCCAGGGCCGCGGACGAAGAGGTGGCGAAGGTGGCCGCCAACGCCAGGCACGCGGGCGACGCCGACCCCTACAAGGTCGAACGCGACGACGCCGAGTGACATGCGGTAGACGATGACGACAATGCGGGACGCGGTCGACCTCGAATCCGCCGTCGAGGCGTTGAACACCGCCCGTTCGGTCACCATCGTCTGCCATGTACAACCGGACGCCGACACCGTCGGCAGCGGTCTCGCGCTGGCGCTGATCCTGCATCGGCGCGGCACCCCGGTGTGGGTGTCGTTCGCCGAACCGGCCGAGCTGCCCGAGTCGATGCGCTCGCTGCCCGGCGTGCACCACCTGGTCGCGCCCGCCGACGTGCCCGCCGAGGTCGATCTGCTGATCGCGGTGGACTGCGGCAGCGCGGGCCGGCTCGGCGCGCTGGCCGATCGAATGCCCGGGGCCGCACAGACTTTGGTGATCGATCACCATCGGTCCAATACCCGGTTCGGCTCGATCAACGTGGTCGACGCCTGCGCCGAGTCGACGACCAGCCTGATCGTGCGGCTGCTCGACGTGTGGGGCGTGCCGATCGATCCCGAAGTGGCGCACTGTCTCTACGCCGGCCTGCTCACCGACACCGGCTCGTTCCGCTGGATCCGGCCCGGCACGCACCAGCTCGCCGAGCGGCTGCTGGCCACCGGCATCGACAGCGCGGAGATCGCGCGGGCGCTGCTGGACACCCATCCGTTCGGGTGGCTGACCATGCTGTCGCGCGTGCTCGGCACCGCGCAGTTGGTGCCGACGGTATGCGGGGGCCTCGGGCTGGTGTACGCGTTCGTGCGGCTCGACGACATCGCCGGCGTGAGTTCGGAGGAGGCGGAGAGCGTCATCGACATAGTGCGCACCACCTCGGAGGCGGGCATCGCCGCGGTATTCAAGGAGTCCAGCACCGGCGGGGACCGGTGGACGGTGTCACTGCGCGCCCGCGACAGCCGGGCCGGGGCGGACGACGGGGTGGACGTCGCGGAGGTGGCGAGCGCGCTCGGAGGCGGAGGTCACCGCTTCGCCGCCGGGTACACCGCGTACGGCAGGCCCGACGAGCTGGTCGCCGGGTTGCTGGCCGCCCTGGGGTGAGCGGGCCGATCGAGACGCGGCCGAACAAGCGGCCGGCTGTCTGGTTGATCATGTCGAATCCTGGTGCGGCTGGTCGGTTACGGCATGCTCAACGAGTTCATCGCCGGGTTGCTGGCCGCGCTCGGGTGTGCGGGCCGATCGTGGCGCGGCCGAGCAAGCGGCTGGCTGACTGGTCGATCCTGTCGAATCCTGGTGCGGCTGATCGTTACGGCAGGTCCAACGAGTTCATCGCCGGGTTACCGGCCGCGCTGGGGTGAGCGGGCCGATCGTGGCGCGGTCGAGCAAGTGGTCGGCCGTCTGGTTGATCATGTTGAATCCTGGTGCGGCTGTCGGTTACGACAAGCTCATCGCCGGGTTGCCGGCCGCACTCGGGCGAGGGGGCGCGGCCGATCTCGCCGTCTCGACGATGTGGCGGATCTTGTCGACCCTAACGCGGCCGATCGTGTCGATCGCGGCGTGGTTGGTCATGTCGGCCGTTCGGGTGAGTGGGCCGATCGTGACGTGGTCGATCATGCCGTCGGCGGTGTTGTCGTTCATGTCGAGCGTCGCGCGGCTAGCCATTACAGCAGGCCTGATGAGCTTGTCGCCGCTTGCCGGCCGCTCTGGAGTGAGCGGGTCGATCGAGTCATGGCCGATCGAGCGGTCGGCGGTGTGGTCGATCATGTCGATCGCGGTGCGGCTGACCAGGTCGATCGCGGTGTGGTCGGCCATGCCAAGCGTGGCGTGGCCGGTGGGGTGGACTGTGGTGTGGCTGGCTGTGGTGGTCGTGGTGTGGTCGGTCGGGTGGACTGTGGGGTGTCCGGCCGTGGTGGTCGTGGTGTGGTCGGTCGGGTGGACTGTGGGGTGTCCGGCCGTGGTGGTCGTGGTGTGGTCGGTCGGGTGGACTGTGGGCCGGTCGGCCGTGGTGGTCGTGGTGTGGTCGGTCGGGTGGACTGTGGGCCGGTCGGCCGTGGCGGTCGCGGTGTCGTTGGCCGCGTCGACCGGGGCGTAGTCGCTCGCTCCTGCTGCGGTGCGGCGGTTTGTCGGTACCTCGTGGCAAGGTCTCGGGGTGGTCAGGTTTGTCGGTGGTTACGGGGAGGTGTGGTGAGTTCGACGAGTGCCGGTGGTGCGGATGTCCCGCGAGTCGAGGAGGGTTCGCTCGCCGTGCCCGAGGCGTCGAGCCGGGCGGCGCAGGCGGGTCCGCGGCGCATATTGGGCTTGGCCCTGCCGACGCTCGGGGTGCTGGTGGCCGAGCCGATCTATCTGCTGTTCGATCTCGCGGTGGTCGGGCGGCTCGGCGCGCTGGCGCTGGCGGGGCTCGCGGTCGGGGGTTTGATTCTGGCGCAGGTGAGTTCGCAGTTGACGTTCCTGTCCTACGGCACGACGGCGCGGGCCGCGCGCAGGCACGGCGCGGGGGACGAGCGCGGCGCGGTGGCCGAGGGCGTGCAGGCGACGTGGCTGGCGATCGTGGCCGGTGCGCTGATCCTGGTGCTCGTTCAGCTCTTCGCGGTGCCGCTGACCGGCGCGATAGCCGGCGGCGGGGATATCGCGGACGAGGCGTTGAGCTGGGTGCGGATCGCGCTGTTCGGGGTGCCGCTGATCCTGATCTCGATGGCGGGCAACGGGTGGCTGCGCGGGGTGCAGGAGACGCGCAGTCCGCTCGGCTATGTCATTGCGGGACTGGTGGTTTCGGGTGTGCTGTGCCCGGTGCTGGTGCACGGGCTGCTCGGGGCGCCGCGGCTGGAGCTACCCGGATCGGCCGTCGCGAATGTGGCGGGGCAGCTGGTGATGGCCGGGCTGTTTCTGAAAGCCTTGGTGCGCGAGCGTGTTTCGCTGGCGCCGCACTGGTCGGTGATGCGCGCCCAATTGGTCCTCGGCCGCGATCTGATCGCCCGCGGCCTCGCCTTCCAGGCGTGCTTCGTCTCGGCGGCCGCGGTGGCCGCGCGCTTCGGCGCCGCGTCGGTCGCCGCGCACCAGCTGGTCCTGCAGCTCTGGAATTTCCTTGCGCTGGCCCTGGATTCGCTCGCCATCGCCGCGCAGACCCT
>NZ_BAGH01000284.1 GCF_000308715.1 Nocardia tenerifensis NBRC 101015 | reverse complement strand
GCCGCCGGATCTTCTGCGTGCGCGCCGACATCGCCCGGCTCGGCACCGCGGTCACCCCGGCGACCGCCCGCTACGACGGCATGACCCTCGGCGTGCTCGCCGGCGGCCAGCACCGCCGCTCGGCCGCGGTGCGCAACGCGTTGCTGGAGGCGATGCAATCCGGTGTGGTGACCGATGATTCGACGCCGATCACGCCCGGCGTCGCGCTGGTCGGCGGCGGCCCCGGCGATCCGGACCTGATCACGGTGCGCGGGCGGCGCCTGCTCGGCCGCGCGGATCTGGTGGTCGCCGACCGGCTCGCCCCGCCGGAGCTGCTGGCCGAGCTCGGACCCGACGTGGAGGTGATCGACGCGGCGAAGATCCCCTACGGCCGGGCGATGGCCCAGGACGCGATCAACGCCGCGCTCATCGAGGGCGCCAAGGCGGGCAAGTTCGTGGTGCGGCTCAAGGGCGGCGATCCCTACGTCTTCGGCCGCGGCTTCGAGGAGCTCGAGGCCTGCGTCGACGCCGGCATTCCGGTGACGGTGGTTCCCGGCATCACCAGCCCGATCTCGGTGCCCGCGGCCGCGGGCATTCCGGTGACGCACCGCGGCGTCACCCACGAATTCGTGGTGGTCAGCGGCCATGTCGCCCCGGACCACCCGGACTCGCTGGTCGACTGGCCCGCGCTCGCCCGCCTGCGCGGCACGCTCGTGCTGATGATGGCGGTCGAACGCATCGAGCAGTTCGCCACCGTCCTCATCGACAACGGCCGCGCCGCGTCCACGCCCGCGACGGTGATCCAGGAGGGCACGCTGCGCACCCAGCGCGTCCTGCGCGCCGACCTCGGCACCGTCGCCGCCCGGGTCCGCGACGAGGGGATCCGACCGCCCGCGATCGTGGTGATCGGCCCGACCGCCGGCTTCGCGGTGGAGCCGCATACCTCCTGATTTGCCGCGCACCTTCTGATTTCCCACACAACGACTCGCCGTACTGACACGCGGACGGATGTCAGAAGGTGTGTGGCGGTGTCACTTGATCATGCGGAAGCGTGGGTGCCGCAGCCAGCCCTCCGTGAACACCGCGTCACCAATGTGGGAGTACCTGGGATTGGTGCGCGATCCGTAGTTGACCAGATACAGCCGGCCGGGCAACCGACGCACCCGGCGGGCGATCTCACTGTCCAGCTCGGCGCGCCGCTGTCGTTCGTTCATGCCCGTGACGACGAAGCCGGACGGGGGAGTGTTGATTCGGCCGTAGAAATCGACCAACCCGTCGTACTGGATCGCGAATGCCAGGCACAGGTATCCGAGCATCCGGTGATCGACGTCTTGGTTGCACCACATCCACACGGCGATCTCCAGCGGCGGAGTGAATCCCAGCGCCTCGGTCAACGCCGGAAGACCAGACGGCTGCCGCAGGCCGACCCCCACGGCACCCGCCTGGGCGAGCTCGGCGGGCATGCCGAGCGCAGCGGGGTCTTCGATATACCAGTCGCCGGACCAGGTACCAGACGGCAGAAACGCCAGCGACATCAAACGATCCAACGTCTGCTCGTCGATCGGATCGCGCAACAAAACGCCCGCAGTCGGCCCCGCCATGCCGACGATGATGCACCGTTCATCGGCACCGCTTCCACAGAATAAGGTCCGGAACCAGCGCACTCCGCCGCTCACCCGGACCGTCGAACAACACCGTCGCGGCACGCCGATCCCGGCGGCCGGGGTCGAATGGATGTCGTCAGGTGTGCGCCCCACCGATGTCGTCGAACGCCCGCAGGTAAGTACAGTGGCTCACTGTGCTCGAGAATCCCGCTGCGACGATGCAGTATCCGATGAAGCAGCGGGCCTTCGGGCTCGCCATCCTCGTGCTGAGCGGGCTGCAACTGATGGTCGTGCTCGACGGCACCGTGGTGATCTTCGCCCTCCCGCGCCTGCAGGAGGAGATGGGGCTGTCCAGCGCGGGCAGCGCGTGGACGGTCACCTCCTACGGCCTCACCTTCGCCGGCCTGATGCTGCTCGGCGGCCGCCTCGGCGACGCGTTCGGGCGCAAGCGGATGCTGATCATCGGCGTAGGCCTGTTCACCCTCGCCTCGCTGCTGTGCGGGCTCGCGCAGAACGAGGCCATGCTGCTCGCCGCGCGCGCCGTGCAGGGCGCGGGCGCGGCCATCGCGGCGCCGACCGCGTTCGCCCTCGTGGCAACGACTTTCGCGCCGGGCAAGGCGCGCAACCAGGCGATCGCGATCGTCGGCTCGATGGTCGGCATCGGCTCGGTCGGGGGCCTCGTGGTCGGCGGCGCGCTCACCCAGATGTCCTGGCGCTGGATCTTTCTCATCAACGTGCCCATCGGCGCGTTGATCATCGTCGGCGCGATCTACAAGCTGGCCGACACCGCGCACCACCGCTCGCCGCTGGACGTGCGCGGCGCGATCCTGGGCACGCTCGCCTGCGCCGCCATCGTGTTCGGCGCGACCGAGGGCCCCGAGATGGGCTGGGACAACCCGGCCATCATCGGCGCGCTGATCGGCGGTGTGGTGCTGCTGGTGGTGTTCGTGATCATGGAGCGCCAGATCGCCGACCCGCTGCTGCCGTGGTCGCTGTTCGACAGCCGCGACCGGGTCGCCACCTTCCTGCTGATCTTCCTGGCGGGCGGCGTGCTCGGCGCGATGACCTTCTTCGTCGCCCAGTTCCTGCAGAACGTCATCGGGTACACGCCGCTGCAGGCCGGCGTCGCGGCCATCCCGTTCACCGTCGGCATCGGCATCGGCGGCGCGCTGGCCTCCAAGCTCGCCATGCTCGTCGCGCCGCGCTGGCTGCTGGCCGGGGCGGCGGTCGTGCTGGGCGTCGGCCTGCTGTTCGGCTGGACGCTCGACGGCGACGTGCGGTACCTGACCACCCTGCTGCCGCTGCTGATCGTGATCGGCTTCGGCGTCGGCATGGCGATGGTGCTCGCGCCGCTGTGCGTGCTCGTCGGGGTGGCGGCCGAGAACATCGGGCCGCTGTCCGCGGTCGGGCAGATGTTCATGAACTTGGCCACGCCGGTGGCGATCGGTCTGCTCAGCCCCATCGCGGCCTCGCGCACGCTGTCCCTCGGCGGGCGCACCGGCAAGGTGGCCGACATGACCCCCGCGGAGGTCACCGCACTGGGCAGCGGCTACACCCTGGTCCTTTTCGTTTGTGCGATCGTCGCTTTCGCGGCCGGGCTCATCGCGCTCACCCTGCGGTTCACCCCGCAGCAGCTCGCGCAGGCGCAGCACGCGCAGGAAGAGGCCCAGCGGGCGTGACGCCACGCCGGGCCTGCGGTCTCAGAACCGGCCGGTGACCTTCTGCGGCGTCACGCGGACGATGACGCGCGGCCCGTCGTTGACGGAGGCCGGATTGAAGTCCAGGTACTTCTGGCCGGTGTACTTGAGCGACAGCTCGTCCGGCAGCGTCTTGTCGGGGTCTGGCGTGAGCGTCGCGGTGCCGCGGATCTCCGCGTACCGGTAGGGGTCCTCCGGCGGGTTGATCAGCACGGTGATCCGCGGATCGCGCGCCAGGTTCTTGCCCTGCAGGCGATCGGTGGTCGTGGAGAACAGGATGTCGTCGCCCTCGCGCTTCAGCCAGATGACCGTCTGGTGCGGCTGCCCGTCGGGGTTGATCGTCGCCACGGTCGCGAACACCTTCGACTCGTCCAGATACTTCTTCAGATCTTCGGAAAGCTCAGTGTTATGGGTCACGGATAGCTGGAACGCCCCGCGCGACACAGGCATTCCGCCGCGGTGAAAGCCGGGACCCACGCTGGGCATGGGCCCCGGCCGTCGCCGGTTCGTCCTCAGACGGTGTGCCGGTCGGCCACGCTCAGGGTCTGGTCGAGGATCGCGAGGCCCTCCTTGGCCTCGGCCTCGGTGACGAGGCACGGCGGCACCACGTGCAGCCGGTTGAAGTTGACGAACATCAGCAGCCCCGCCGCCCGGCAGGCCGCGACGACCTCGGTCATCGCCGGGCTCGTGCCGCCGTAGGGCGCGATCGGTTCGCGGGTGGCCCGATCCCGAACCAGCTCCAGCGCCCAGAACACGCCGGTGCCGCGCACCTCGCCGATGCACGGGTGGTGCTCGGCCAGTTCCCGCAGGCCCGGCCCGAGCACCCGGGCGCCGATCTCGGCGGCGTTGTCGATGATGCGCTCGTCGGCCATGGCGTTGATCGTCGCGACCGCGGCGGCCGTGGCCAGCGGGTGCCCGGAGTAGGTGAGGCCGCCGGGGTACGGGCGGTCGTCGAAGGTCGCGGCGATCGCCGGGCTGATCGCCACCCCGCCGAGGGGCACGTAGCCGGAGTTGACGCCCTTGGCGAAGGTGAGCAGATCCGGCACCACGCCCTCGAAATGCTCTATGGCGAACCACTTTCCGGTGCGGCCGAAGCCCGACATCACCTCGTCGGCGATGAAGACGATGCCGTGCCTGTCGCACAGTTCCCGCACGCCCGCCAGGTAGCCGGGCGGCGGAATCATGATTCCCGCTGTGCCCGGGATGGATTCGAGCACGATGGCCGCGATGGTGTCGGGCCCCTCGAACGCGATGGTCTGCTCGAGGTGCGCGAGCGCGCGCTCGGTCTCCTCGGCCTCGTCGGCGGAGTGGAACTGCGTGCGGTACAGGAACGGGCCGAAGAAGTGCACCACGCCGCTGTTGCCGTGATCGTTGGCCCAGCGCCGCGGGTCACCGGTCAGGTTGACCGCGGTGTCGGTGCCGCCGTGGTAGGAGCGGTAGCGCGCCAGCACCTTGTAGCGGCCGGTGTGCAGCCGCGCCATCCGCACCGCGTGCTCGACGGCCTCGGCGCCGCCGTTGGTGAAGAAGATCTTGTTCAGCTCGCCCGGCGTCCGCTCGGCGATCAGCCGGGCCGCCTCCGAGCGGACGTCGTTGACGTGCGGCGGCCCGATGGTGCACAGCTTGGCCGCCTGCTCCTGGATCGCCGCAACGACTTTCGGGTGCTGATGGCCGATGTTGGTGTTCACCATCTGGGAGGAGAAGTCGAGCAGGCGGCTGCCCTCCCCGTCCCAGACGTAGCAGCCCTGGGCGGCGGTGATCGTCATCGGGTCCAGATTCGCCTGGGCGGACCAGGAGTGGAAGACGTGGCGGCGGTCGAGCTCGTACGCGCGCGCGGCCGTCGCGCGGGCGGTCTCCGGCGTCAAGCCGTTCGGGAGGGTCATCGGCGAGTTCTCCTGCGTCGCTGGGATTGTCGGGGTGGGACGGTCTATTTGTTCTCGGGGAAGCCCAGATTGAGCCCGCCGTGGCTCGGGTCGAGCCAGCGCGTGGTGACCGCCTTGCCGCGGGTGAAGAAGTGCACCCCGTCGGCGCCGTGCGCGTGCGAGTCGCCGAAGAGCGAGTTCTTCCAGCCGCCGAAGCTGTAGTAGGACATGGGAACCGGGATCGGCACGTTGATGCCGACCATGCCGACCTCGACCTCGTTGTGGAAGCGCCGGGCCGCGCCGCCGTCGTTGGTGAAGATGGCGGTGCCGTTGCCGTAGGGGTTGGCGTTGATCAGCGCGAGCGCGTCGTCGTAGCTGTCCACCCGCACCACCGACAGTACGGGGCCGAAGATCTCGTCGGTGTAGACGCTCATGTCCGTCCCGACGTGATCGAGAATGGTTGGGCCCAGCCAGAACCCGTCTGTCTCGCCGTCGGCCTCGACCCCGCGTCCGTCGAGAACCACGCTGGCTCCGGCGGATTCGCCCGCCGCGATGTACTCGGCGACGCGATCGCGGTGCGCGCGGGTGACCAGCGGGCCCATGTCGGTGCCGCGGGTGCCGTCGCCGGTCTTGATGGTGCGCGCCCGCTCGCTGATCTTGCCGACCAGCTCGTCGGCCGCGCCGCCGACCGCGACCACCACGCTGATCGCCATGCATCGCTCACCGGCGGAACCGAATCCGGCGTTCACCGCGGCGTCGGCGGCCAGGTCCAGGTCCGCGTCCGGCAGCACCACCATGTGGTTCTTCGCGCCGCCGAGCGCCTGCACCCGCTTGCCCGCGGCCGTCCCGCGCTGATACACGTACTGCGCGATCGGGGTGGAGCCGACGAACGAGACCGCCTTGACGGCCGGGTTGTCCAGCAGCTCGTCTACCGCGACCTTGTCGCCCTGCACCACATTGAACACGCCCGCGGGCAGCCCGGCCTCGTCCCACAGCTCGGCCAGCCACAGCGACGCCGACGGATCCTTCTCACTCGGCTTGAGCACCACGGTGTTTCCGGCGGCGATGGCCAGCGGGAAGAACCACATCGGCACCATGGCCGGGAAATTGAACGGCGAGATGACGGCCACCGGGCCCAGCGGCTGACGGATGGAGAGGATGTCCACCTTGGTCGACGCGTTCTCGGTGTAACCGCCCTTGAGCAGATGCGGTACGCCGCAGGCGAACTCGACCACCTCGAGGCCGCGGCTCACCTCGCCCATGGCGTCCGCGAGCACCTTGCCGTGCTCGGCGGTGATCAGTTTCGCCAGCTCCTCCTTGCGCTCGTTCAGCAGCTCGCGGAACCGGAACAGGATCTGCGTGCGGCGCGCCAGCGAGGTGTCGCGCCAGGCCGGGAAGGCGTCGGCCGCGGCGTCGATCGCGGCGCGGGTGTCCGCGACATTCGCGAGCGCGACCTGCCCGGTCACCACCCCGGTGGCCGGATTGGTCACCGGCGCGGTCGCCTCGCTGGTGCCGGCGAAGGGCTTGCCGTCGAGCCAGTGCGCGATTGTCTGCATGTCTCCTCGATTCGATCCGTGAGCGTCGCGGTCCTCGTACTACTCTCCGGCATCAACCATGCGCGGTGGCCCGACGATCTGTACGCGATTTCGGATTTCGTATTACGATTCGTCGGTGCTTCCCTCCGTGGCCGACGTGCTGGCGATGCCGGTGGTGCGCGCCGGAGAACCCGAGGTCGTCGCGGGTGGATCGCTGGATCGGCCGGTGCGCTGGGTGCACGTGAGCGACGTGGCCGACGTGGCGCAGCTGCTGGCCGGCGGGGAGCTGATCCTTACGACCGGCCAGGCCATGAGCCACGGCGACATCGCGACGGTCGGTTACCTGACCGCGCTGGCCGCCGCCGGGGTGTCCGGGCTCGTCCTCGAGCTGGGGGAGTACGTGCCCGAACTCGCGCCGGTCGTCGCCGCGACCGCCGACGCGCTCGGCCTTCCGTTGATCGTGCTGCACCGGATCACCCGGTTCGTCGAGATCACCGAGGCGGTGCACCGGGTCATCGTGGCCGAGCAGTACGCCGAGCTCGAGTTCGCGCGCACCGTGCACGAGACCTTCACCGAGCTGAGTGTGCGCCGCGCCTCGCTCGCCGAGATCGTGAAAACCGCTGCGGACATGCTGGATTCGTCCGTGGTGCTGGAGGACCTCTCGCATCGCGTGCTCACCCTCACCGTCCGGCACGCGACGACCTCTGCGCTGCTGGAGGATTGGGAGACCACCTCGCGGATGCTGCCCGGCGGCTGGGACGCCGTGGCCGTCGGGCCGCACACCCAGCGGTGGGGGCGGCTCATTCTGCCCGCAGGCGACGTGCCGACCGCCCGCGCGCGCATGGTGCTCGAGCGGGCCGCGCAGACGCTCACCCTGCACCGGATGATCGAGAAGGACCGCTTCGGCCTGCACCGGCAGGCGCAGACCGGGCTCATCGACGATATGGCCAACGGCCGGGTGCTCGACGAGCGCGACGCGGTGGCGCGGGCGGCCGCGCTCGGCCTGGCCCGCCGGGCCGCCTACGTGCCGTTGGCCATCGATCTCGCCGCGGTCGCCGAGTCCGATCCGGTGGCGCGGCAGCGGCGAGCCGCGGGCATCCTCGACGCCGTCACGCACGGGCTGGGGTTGGCGAAAGTGACCGCTCTGGCCGCCGCCGATCAGGGCGATCGGGTCGGCATGATTCTGGCGCTGCCGCGCACCGGCGACCTCGACGCCGGTCTTACGGCCGCCTGCACGGCGATCACCGGTGAGGTGCGCCGGGTGGACGGGGTCGAACGGGTGGTGATCGGCGTCGGCGCGGAGTCGGATTCGCTGCTCGACACCGCGCATGAGCTGCCGCACGCCGCGCACGTCGCGGAAGTGGCGCTGTCGCTGGCGAGTTCGGCGCCGCGGCCGTTCTATCGCAGCGGGGACGTGCGGTTGCGCGGGTTGCTCTCGCTCATCCGCAATGAGCCCGGCGTGCAGCGCTTCGCCGAGACGGAGCTGAGCGCGCTACTGCGCCACGACATTCGGCACAACGCCGACCTCACGCACACCTTGCGTCAGTTCCTCGACCTGGCCGGCAACAAGACCGAACTCGCGCGCAGACTCAATATCAGCAGGCCGACGCTCTACGACCGGCTGGCCCGCATCGAGCGCATTCTCGCCGTCGATCTGGAGGACGGTGAGTCCCGCACCTCGCTGCACGCCGCGCTGCTCATCCGTGACCTCACCGCCAACACCGACGTGCGGTGACCTGGTGGCGCGGACGGGATGTGCTGCTCAGCAACGCTTTCGCCCGCGAAGCTTGGCCGATCCGGTCATGGGTCTTTCGGCCCCCGGGCTCGGGCAGCGACCGTCGAGGTGGGCGACTTCATGGTGGCGACCGTGCCGCCGTTACCGGCGGGTGCCGCCGCGTCGAGGTGCTCGCCGAGCACCGCCTCGTGGGCCGGGTCGCCTCTCCCGTTCCGGCGCAACGAGTTTGCGCACCCGACTGCTGAGAAGAACAGCGCCCTGCGAGTTGCGGTGCCGCCGATACGTCGCGCTCGGGAGACACCTCACGGGGTGGGGCGGCCCGTAGCGCCTCCGGCATCGATGCCGAGCAGCGTCGCCGCGTTGCGGTCCAGAATCATTGCCGCGGCGGCGGGATCGATGGACCGGTCGTTGATGTAGTCGATCGCGCGGACGAAAATGTCGCCCGCTTCGTAAGGGAAGTCGGTGCCCAGCAACAGTCGCTCGGGGCCGAACGAGTCGATGGCGGCGCGCAGGGCGGGGACGTGACCGTGTCCCACGGTGTCGTACCACATGCGGCGCGCGGTGATGCTGGGCAGCTCGGGGGTTTGCGGTGCCTCCCAACGGTATTGGTTGTCGATGCGCTGTAGCAGCATCGGCAGCGCGCCGCCGAGGTGCGAGTTGATGATCTTGATATTGGGGTAGCGGGTCGGGATGCCGTGGGTGATCAGGTGCACCACCGCGATCGTGTCCTCGACCGGCGCGCCGACCATCCAGGTCATGCCGTGGTCCGCGATCAACGGCGTGCAGGCGTTGTTGCCGGACGGGTGCAGGTAGAGAACGGCGGCGCGGCGGTCCAACTCGGCGAAGATCGGCGCGAACTCCGGCTCCACCAGTGCCCGGTCGAGGATGCTGGTGTTGAGCACGATGCCGGCCATGCCCAATTCGTCCAGGGCCCGGCGCATTTCGGCGATCGACTCCTCGACATGGGGCATCGGGAGGGCGGCGAAGGCGCGGAAGCGATCCGGCCGGTCGGCCACCACGGCGGCGTATTGATCGTTGACGAAGCGCGCGGTCGGGACGGCCTTGTCGCGCTCGGCGAAGTGCGGCAGCAGCGGTGCGGCGGAGAGGATCTGCATGTCCACCCCGGCGCGGTCCATGAGTCGCAGCCGGGCGTCCAGCTCGGCGCCGCCACCGGCGCCTTGGCCCCGTTGCGCGTCGGTGTCGGTCCTGCCGAGCCCGACCAGCAGGTCGAGGTAGTCGTCGGTCCAGTAGTGCGCGTGTACGTCGATTCGCATGGCGGACATGTCCTTTCGAGTCGAGCAGACCTCGATCGGGTCTGTGCTCATCCAATAGATAGCATGAAATTAGATAGCAAGCTATCTAATGTGTTTGCTATCGTATCCGGGTGGCAAAGGAATCCCCGCGCGACGTCGACGCGGACGGCTTCGACCTGTTCGTTCGCGCCTCGCACGAGCTGTTCGTCGCGATGCGCCGCAACCGCGGACGCCTGGCCCAGACGCGAAGCGGACTCAGCCCCGCCCAGCTCGCCCTGCTGGATGCCGTCGCCGACAGCGGCCCGATGCCGGTCGGCCGGATCGCCGCCTACGCGGGCGTCGCCGGGCCGACCGCCACCCGCATGCTCAAGCAACTCGAGCAGGACGGCGTCGTCACCCGCGAACGGTCGCGCGAGGACGAGCGGCGCGTCGACGTCGCGCTCACCGACCACGGCCGCGAGCTCGTCCACCGCCAACGCCGCACTCTCCGCGAGGCGCAGCGCCGCCACTACGCGGCATTGACCCCGCGGCAACGAGCCGACTTCGTCGACGTGCTCCAGCAGATGGCGGCCTGGCTGGAGTCGGGCGTGCCCGACGATCTGGAGTAGCGCCACGCGGCGTGCCGGAAGCCACAGTGCCCGTGCCTTGTCGGCGGGTCGACGGCTCGACAGACTGGGCGGATGGGGACATCGACGGAGACGGAACTGCGCGAGCGGTGGCGCAGGCTCGCGGGAACGGCGGCGGGAACGGTGGGGGAGGAGTTGATCGGGCGCTATCGGGAACCCCATCGGCGGTATCACACCGTCGATCACCTGGTGGCGATGCTGCGGGTGATCGACGAGTTGGCCGGGGAGGCCGACGATGTGGACGCGGTTCGGTACGCCGCGTTCTTCCACGACGCGATCTACGCGGTCGACCGCGCCGACAACGAGGAGCGCAGTGCGGTGCTGGCCGAGGAGGTGCTCGGAAAGCTCTGCGCCGCACCGGAACTCGTGGCGGAGGTGGTTAGGCTGGTGCGGTTGACCGCCACCCACGATCCGAGCGACGACGACCGCAACGGTGGCGTTCTCTGCGACGCCGATCTGGCGGTGCTCGCCGCCGACGAACAGGGGTATGCCGCGTACACCGCCGCGGTCAGGGCGGAGTACGGGCACGTGCCCGACGAGCTGTTCCGTGCGGGGCGGGCGGCGGTGCTGCAAGGCTTGGCCGGGCAGCCGAAACTGTTCCGAACCCCGCTCGCCCGAACGCGATTCGAGTCCGCCGCGCGCGACAACCTCCGACGGGAACTGGCCGAACTCACGGGCCGAGTGGCCTCGTAGTCGCCAACTCAGGTGATGATCAAAAGCTCGGTCGGAGAAGCGATCTCGGCCCGCAACCCCGCCTTGTTCGCGACCCGGGCCAGCCCGCGCACATCGGTCGGTTCCGCGCGAGTCAGCACCAGCGCGCGGGCGAGCAGCCCCTTGTGGTGTTTGTTGAAGTGACTCACCACGGTTCGCGACCCGTCGGGGTGCTCGGTGAGCACATTCGCGGTGACTGCCCCGGGAACACGGCCGAGCTGCTGATAGGTGCCCGACCGCAGATCCACGACGAGGTCACCCGCCGCCTCGGCGAGCAGCGCGTCGGCCAGCGAGTCGCGCCACACGGCCGAAAGCGTCGGCAGGCCGGGCAGTTTCGAGCCGCCGGAGAGCCGGTAGGCGGGGATTCGGTCGTTCGCGCGCACCGCCCCGAACAGCGCGGAACCGATGCCGAGCCGAGCATAGGCCTTGGCGCGCTGCGGTTTGGTGAACGAGCGCGCGTCGAGCGCGTCGTAGAGCACGCCGGTGTAGCGCTCGAGCGCGGGGCGGGTGGGGGAGGTGCGCAGCGCCGCGTTGCGGGCGATCTCGGCGTCCGCCCCCTTGCCGAGGCCGAGCACGGCGCGGCTGGCGTCCGGGTCGGTGGCCAGCTTGCTCACCTCGTCGATGAGCCGCTCGCGCACCGCCGTGAGCTGCGGCATCGAGAGCTCGCCGAGGTCGAGCGGGGCGTCGGCACCGCCGTCGGACTTGGTTTCGGAGGGAGGCAGCAGCACCAGCACGAGCGATAACGGTAATGCGCTGTGAACACCGTCCGGCCAGCGACTACCCTGTGCCTCCGTGATCACCCGCCTCTCCCGACTTTTCCTGCGTACCCTGCGCGACGATCCCGCCGACGCCGACGTGCCCAGCCACAAACTGCTCGTTCGCGCCGGATACGTGCGACGCGTCGCGCCGGGCGTCTACTCCTGGCTGCCGCTGGGCCTGCGGGTGCTGCGCCGGGTCGAGGACGTGGTGCGCCAGGAGATGGACGTGATGGGCGCACAGGAGATCTCGCTGCCCGCGCTGCTGCCGCGCGATCCGTACGAGACCACCAACCGCTGGACCGAGTACGGCGACGCCCTGTTCCGCCTGCAGGACCGCAAGGGCGCGGACTACCTGCTCGGCCCGACCCACGAGGAGCTGTTCGCGCTCACCGTGAAGGGTGAGTACAACTCCTACAAGGACCTGCCGGTCATTCTGTACCAGATCCAGACCAAGTACCGCGACGAGGAGCGCCCCCGCGCGGGCATCCTGCGCGGCCGCGAGTTCATCATGAAGGACTCCTACTCGTTCGACCTGGACGAGGACGGCCTCAAGGCCAGCTACGACGCGCACCGCGAGGCCTATCAGCGCATCTTCGACCGGTTGCGGGTCAAGTACGTCATCGTGGCGGCCACCTCCGGCGCGATGGGCGGCAGCGCGTCCGAGGAGTTCCTCGCCGACAGCCCCGTCGGCGAGGACACGTACGTGCGCTGCGTCGAGTCCGGCTACGCGGCCAATGTGGAGGCCGTGATCACGCCGGCGCCCGCGCCGCTGCCCCTCGAGGGTCAGCCCGAGGCCGTCGTGCACGACACTCCGGACACCCCGACCATCGCGACCTTGGTCGACTGGGCCAACAGTGCGGGAATTGCGGAGCAGTTCGGCAGGCCCGTCACCGCGGCCGACACTCTGAAGAACGTCATGGTGAAGCTGCGCCACCCGGACGGCAAGTCCGAGATCGTCGGCATCGGCGTCCCCGGCGACCGCGAGGTGGACGACAAGCGCCTCGGCGCGGCCGTCGAACCCGCCGAGGTCGAGCTGCTCACCGAGGCCGACTTCGCCGCGAACCCGTTCCTGGTGAAGGGCTACATCGGTCCGAAGGCGTTGCAGGCCAACGGTGTTCGGTACCTGGTCGATCCGCGCGTCGGCACCGGCACGTCCTGGATCACCGGCGCCGACGCCAAGGGCAAGCACGTCGTCGGCCTCGTCGCCGGGCGCGACTTCACCCCCGACGGCACCATCGAGGCCGCGGAGGTCCGTGACGGCGATCCCTCGCCCGACGGCCGCGGCCCGCTGGTCGCCTCGCGCGGCATCGAGATCGGCCACATCTTCCAGCTCGGCCAGAAGTACACCAACGCCTTCGACGTCGACGTGCTCGGCGAGAACGGCAAGCCGGTGCGCCTGACCATGGGCTCCTACGGCATCGGCGTCTCCCGCATGGTCGCGGTGATCGCCGAGCAGCAGCACGACGACAAGGGCCTGCGCTGGCCCGCCGAGATCGCGCCCTACGACGTGCACGTCGTCATCGCGAACAAGGACGACGCGGCCCGCGCCGGCGCCGAGGAGGTGGTGGCCGGCCTGCACGCCCACGGCCTCGACGTCCTCTTCGACGACCGCACCGCCTCCCCCGGCGTCAAGTTCAAGGACGCCGAACTGCTCGGCATGCCACTGATTCTCGTAGTAGGCCGAGGCTGGGCCGACGGCAAGGTAGAACTCCGCGACCGCTTCACCGGCGAGTCCGAAGAACTCCCCGCCGACTCCGCCGTCGCCACCGTAGTCTCCCGCGTCCGCGGCTAGCCCCCAATCCCCGCACTCTCTCTCAGGATCAGCACTCTCTCTAGGGCCCTAAACCCAGTGCGCGTCCCGAGAGGGAGTGCGGCGTCCTTGGCCGCCCGCCCGCGCGCCTTCGCCGCTCGGTGTCCTGGGCGCCCACCTGCCGCGCCTTCGCCGCTCGGCGTCAACGAGAGAGTGCGGGTCTGAGCGGCCCGCCCGCCTTCGCCGCTCGGCGTCAACAGTCGCACTCTCTCTCGGGCTCAGCACTCTCTCTAGGGTCCTAAACCCAGGGCGCGTCCCAAAAGATAGTGCGGACCTGGCGGCCCGCCCGCGCGCCTTTGCCGCTCCGCGTCAACAGCCGCACTCTCTCTCAGGCTCAGCAACCTCTCTAGGGCCCCAAAGCCAGTGCGCGTCCCGAGAGGGAGTGCGGGGTTCTGAGCGCCCGCCCGTCGCGCCTTTGTCGCTGGGCGTCCTGGGTGCCCGCCCGCCGCGCCTTCCCTGCTGGGCGTCAACAGTCGCACTTTCTCTCGGGATCAGCACTCTCTTTATGGCCCTAAAGCCAGTGCGCGTCCCGAGAGGGAGTGCGGAGTCATGAGGCGGGCCGGCTGCGGGGGCGGGACCTACGGTGGCGTAGGGGGGATTTGCTGGGTGAGGTGGGGCGGATGGGGGTCGGCCTGCTGTTACCCGCTGGTAAGTTAACGGCATGACGAGTGCCGATCCGTTGTTGTTCAATCCCGCCACCTATGATCCGCAGCACTTCGACGCCGAGACTCGGCGGCTGCTGCGCGCGACGATCGAGTGGTTCGAGTCGCGGGGGAAACGGCAGTTGCTGGCCGACGACGCGGACGCGGTGTGGACGGCGGACTTCTTGGACTTCGTCGCCAAGGAGAAGCTGTTCGCGACCTTCCTGACCCCGGCCGCGTACGCCGACGGCGACGAGAACCGGCGCTGGGACGCGGCGCGCAACGCGGCGCTCTCGGAGATCTTCGGCTTCTACGGCCTGGCCTACTGGTACGCCGAGCAGGTGACCATCCTCGGCCTCGGCCCGATCTGGCAGAGCGACAACGAGGAGGCCAAGCGGAAGGCGGCCGCCGACCTGGCCGAGGGGCAGGTGATGGCGTTCGGGCTGTCCGAGCGCGAGCACGGCGCCGACATCTACAACACCGACCTCGTCCTGACCCCCAGCGAGCCGGGCAGCGCCGACGCCGAGGCGGGCATCCTGTTCCGCGCCAACGGCGAGAAGTACTACATCGGCAACGGCAATGTGGCGAGCATGGTCTCGGTGTTCTCGCGCCGCGCGGACATCGAGGGCGCCGACGGGTACGTGTGGTTCGCCGCGGACAGCAGGCACGAGAACTACCGGCTGCTCGGCAATGTCGTGCATCAGCAGATGTACGTCAGCACGTTCCGTCTGGAGAACTACCCGGTGCGCGCGCAGGACATCCTGCACACCGGCCCCGAGGCGTTCTCCGCCGCGCTGAACACCGTCAACGTCGGCAAGTTCAACCTGTGCCACGGCGGCATCGGCATGGTCGAGCACTCCTTCTACGAGGCGATCACGCACGCGAACAACCGCATCCTCTACGGCAACCCGGTCACCGAATTCCCGCACGTCCGAACGAATTTCGTCGACGCCTACGCCCGCATCGTGGCGATGAAGCTCTTCAGCGACCGCGCCGTCGACTACTTCCGCAGCGCGAGCCTGGAGGACCGGCGCTACCTGCTGTTCAACCCGATGACGAAGTCCAAGGTGACCTCCGAGGGCGAGACGGTGATGACGCTGCTGCTGGATGTGCTGGCGGCCAAGGGATTCGAGAAGAACACCTACTTCGCCGAGGTAGCGCGGTTGATCAACACACTGCCCCGGCTGGAGGGCACCGTGCACGTGAACGTCGGGCAGATCCTGAAGTTCATGCCGAACTACCTGTTCAACCCGAAGGACTACCCGGAGATCGGCACCCGCCGCGACGCCGCCGACGACGAGTTCTTCTGGCACCAGGGCCCGGCGCGTGGCGCGGGCAAGGTGCAGTTCGCCGATTGGACCCCGGCCTACGAGCGGCACGCCGACATCCCGAACGTGGGCCGCTTCTTCGAGCAGGCCCAGGCGCTGCGCGTGCTGCTGAGCACCGCGGCCCCCAGCGGCGACCAGCAGAAGGACCTGGACTTCATGCTGACCATCGGCCACCTGTTCTCCCTGGTGGTCTACGGCCAGCTGATCCTGGAGCAGGCGGCGATCACCGGCCTGGACCGCGATCTGATCGATCAGATCTTCGACTTCCAGACCCGCGACTTCAACGCCTACGCCACCACGCTCTACGGCAAGCCCTCCGCCACCCCCGACCAACAGGCTTGGGCGGCTTCGGCTTTGCGTCCGCCGGTGGCCGACCGCGCCCGCTTCGACCGCGTCTGGGCCGAGGTGGCGTCCTATGACGGTGCGTACGAGATGCGCCCGTAGTTCGGCTCGTCAGCGAAAAGGCCGGACCCCTTGCGGGGCCGGCCTTTTCGCGTGTGCTGGGTCAGGCTTTGCCGGGAAAAGGAGTCGTCGGCGGGTTGGTGCCCAGGATCGACTGCCAAGTGGCAAGGCGCACAGCGCTTTCGGTGAGCGCGTCGACGCCCATGCGCCGGATCGATTCGGAGTCGCCGCGTTCGACCACCGAGCGCCACGCCACCGCGGTGTCGCTCTCCACCGTCGCGGCCAATTGCGCCGCCGGGATCGGGTCGTTCACCGGGAACGGCATGGTGTAGGCGGCGTCCGGCGGGGGCACGGTGGCGCCGCCCGCGGTGAGGGCGTCGATGGTGGCGTCGCGACGGGCGCGGTGCGCGGCGGTGCTCTCGGCGACGAGGCGGCCGCGTTCGGACGAGGCGTACGCGGCGATCACGCCGTAGGCGTAGACCGCGCCGTACTCGGCGCGCAGCGCGTCGAGCAGCGCCTCCCGTTCGGCGTCGGTCATCCGAGCAACACCCCCGCCTGCACGGCGCAGGCCGCGCTGATCGACGCGAGCAGCCCGGCCCGATAGCCGGACTGAGTGCGGGCCAGGTCGGCGGCCGACTGGCGCGATTGGGTGAGCTGGGCGCGTAAGTCGTCGACCGTCGGCGGCTGGGCGGGCGCGGCCGTCCCGGAGGCCGGCGCGGCAGGGACCGACGACTGGCCTGGGCCACTGGTACGCGTGCGGTGCACCGGCTTGGTTCCGTCGCCGTAGACGCCGATCACCCGGTCGATCTCGGCGCGCAAAGCGTCTGCGTGCGCGGTCCTTTCGGTCGCGATGGCGGTCAGCGCGCCGTGCCGCTGGGGCGCGAGCGCGATGGCCGCGCTCGCCGCGGCGGCGTCGGCTCGGGCCGAGAGCTCTTGGGCGGCAAGCGGATCCGGCTCATACACCGTGTCCTCGGCGCCGCAGGCCGCGACCGCGCCGACGGTGAGGGCGCCGAGCGCGCCGCCGCAGGCCAGGCGCAGGACGCCGCGGCGGTCCACGGTGAACCGGGAGTCGTGCCGGTCGGACGGGATGCCGGAGGTGCGCGCGAGGATCGGCTGCGCGGGAAGGCGGATGGGCACGGCACCATCGTGCCAGATTGGCCGGTCGTCTCCGGACCAGGCACCGTCGCTCGCCCCACGTGTGGCGTGCGTAGTGCCTGCCCGTTGGTCCTTTACACTCTCTGGGCGCGTTACGCTAGACCCTCGGTAGAAGAAAATTTCGACCGCCCGCGACCGTCCGCCGGCCGCCCGAACGACACCGCCGTGACAACTGAACCAGGAGCCGCCCCACATGCCGATGCCGACCGAGGAAAGGCTGAGTCAGCTGATAGCTGGACTCGTCGAACGCCGAGGATTCGACCTCGAGGGCGTCGAGATCTCGACGACCGGCAAGCATCGTGCGGCCGCGCAGGAACAGGAGCTCGGCGACCAGTCGGCGCGGGTGAAGGTGACCGTCGACAGCGACGGCCCGTCCGACTTGGACGCCCTCGCCGCCGTCAGCACCGAACTGTCGGAGTTGCTCGACGAGGCAGGCGATTTCGGCGAGACGCCGTATCTGCTGGAGGTCAGCACGCCGGGCGTGGACCGCCCGCTCACCGCCGACCGGCACTGGCGTCGCGCGCGCGGCCGGAAGGTGCGGGTGCGCCTGCGCGAGGGCGCGCAGCCCCCGGAGCCGGGCGGTCCGGCGGAGTTCGAGGCCAGGGTCGGGGAGCTCGGCGCCGATACAGTAGCGCTGGTGCTCGGCGGCAGGCGCAAACCGCGCCTGGTGCGCGTCCCCGTGGCCGACATCGCCGAGGCGGTGGTGCAGGTGGAGTTCGGCAAGCCGGGCGCCGAGGAGTGGGAACTCGCCGGTGGCGTCGCCCCCGGGCGCCCGGTACCAGGTCAGGAAATTGAGGAGCCGGCGGTCGACGCCGCGGATGTTCGAGGATCAACACCATTACTACCCGAATCAGTAACAGCGTCCGATTCGCCGACCGAAGGGATCGTGGAATGAACATCGAAATCGAAGCCCTGCGCGCGATCGTCGCCGACAAGGGGATCTCGATCGAGACCGTGATCTCCGCGATCGAGTCGGCGCTGCTCACCGCCTACCGGCACACCGAGGGCCACCAGCCCAACGCGCGCATCGACATCAACCAGAAGACCGGCACGGTCCGGGTGATGGCGCGCGAGCTGGACGCCGACGGCAACATGGTCTCCGAATGGGACGACACCCCAGAGGGTTTCGGCCGCATCGCGGCCACCACCGCGCGTCAGGTCGTGCTGCAGCGGCTGCGCGACGCCGAGAACGAGAAGTCCTTCGGCGAGTTCTCCACCCACGAGGGCGACATCGTCGGCGGTGTGGTGCAGCGCGACGCCAGAGCCAACGCCAGAGGCACCATCGTGGTGCGCATCGGCAGCGAGCTGCACGGCGCGGAGGGGCTGATCCCGCCGGCCGAGCAGGTGCCGGGCGAGACCTACGAGCACGGCGACCGGATCAAGTGTTACGTCGTCGGCGTCTCGCGGGGTCCACGCGGCCCGCAGATCACCCTCTCCCGCACGCACCCGAATCTGGTGCGGCGGCTGTTCGCGCTCGAGGTCCCCGAGATCGCCGACGGCTCGGTCGAGATCGTCGCGGTGGCGCGCGAGGCCGGGCACCGCTCCAAGATCGCGGTGCGCAGCACCGTCTCCGGCGTCAACGCCAAGGGCGCGTGCATCGGGCCGATGGGGCAGCGGGTGCGCAACGTGATGAGCGAGCTGGCCGGGGAGAAGATCGACATCATCGATTTCGCCGAGGATCCGGCGACGTTCGTGGGCAATGCGCTCTCGCCATCGAAAGTGGTGTCGGTCACTATCGTCGATCCCGAGGCGCGCGCGGCCCGGGTCGTGGTGCCGGACTTCCAGCTGTCGCTGGCCATCGGCAAGGAGGGGCAGAACGCTCGCCTGGCCGCCAGGCTGACCGGGTGGCGCATCGATATTCGCAGCGACGCGGCCCCTGACGTGGGTGGTGGCACAGTGCGGACGGAGGCGCACCGCAGTTGACCGGGAGCACCGCAAAACCGGCACCGCGGATCGGGAATCGAACCGTCGGGATGACATGTTGGTAACTTCCGAAGGGGAGCGGTTCGTTGATCCGACCGGGTCGGCGGTAGAGTGGACACAGGTTCAGCACGCGCGACCGATTCGGACCTGTATCGGATGCAGGAAGCGCGAGTTGGCCGCCGATCTGTTGCGGATCGTGGCAAGGGTGACGGATACCGGAGACGGTCCCGAGTCCACCGCGATTCTTCCCGATCCGCGGCGCAGACTTCCCGGACGGGGTGCCTGGTTGCACCCCGTCTCGGCTTGTCTGACCGCGGCAGAACGGCGCCGAGCATTCGGCAGAGCACTAAGAGTGTCCGGAAATCTGGATATCTCAGCCCTGGAGCAGTACCTCGAGAACAGGCACGAGCACTCATGAGCACACCGTGAAGCACCAACGATGAACGTCCATCGGAGATAACCCGAGGTCGTGCGGGCCCCGTCCCTGAACAACGGGTGCACCTGCTCGACCTCTCAGTGAGGAGAGCAGTGGCAGGCAAGGCCCGCGTGCACGAGTTGGCCAAAGAACTCGGTGTCACCAGCAAGGAACTACTCGCAACGCTCAAGGAGCAGGGCGAGTTCGTGAAGTCGGCGTCCTCGACGGTGGAAGCTCCCGTCGCGCGCCGGCTGCGTGAGTCGTTCGCGACCAAATCTGCGCCCGCGAACGGCGCCAAGTCGGGTTCACGCCCCGGCCCGTCCTCGTCGGCCCGTCCGGGCGCCAAGCCCTCGGGACCCGGCCCGCGTCCGGGACCCCGTCCGTCGGCGCCCACGCCG
>NZ_BAGH01000285.1 GCF_000308715.1 Nocardia tenerifensis NBRC 101015 | reverse complement strand
CCCGGCGTCGGCGAGGGCGCACCGGGGCGTCGCTCGCGGGCCGAGTCGCGCCACGGTCGCGTCGTCCGGTCGAGCACCGATACCGCCACCGGCCTGCACCTGCTCGGCACCATCTTCGCCGCCGCGCCGCATCAGCGTTCGCGCGGCCGCGGCGACGGCGCGCTGAAGCTGGCCGCCGAGGACCTGCGCGGCGCGTATCGCGAAGGGCGCGAAGGAAATCTGGTCGTCTTCGTGGTCGACGCCTCCGGGTCGATGGCGGCTCGGGACCGTCTCTCCGCCGTCACCGGCGCCATCGTCACTCTGCTGCGCGACGCGTATCAGCGGCGCGACAAGGTCGCCGTCGTCTCCGTGCGCGGGCAGGACGCCGAACTCGTACTGCCGCCGACCTCCTCGGTCGACATCGCCGTGCGGCGCCTGGCGGGCATGCGCACCGGCGGCAAGACGCCGCTCGCGGCGGGCCTGGTGAAGGCGCGCGAGATCGTGCTGCGCGAGCGGGTGCGCGATCCGCGCCGCCGCCCGATGCTGGTGCTGCTCACCGACGGTCGCGCCACCGGCGGTGTGGACCCACTCCCGCGCGCCCGCGCCGCCGCGGCCAGGCTTGCCCACGAGGCGGTCACCTCGATCGTGGTCGACTGCGAGCGCGGAATGATCCGGCTCGGGCTCGCCGCCGAACTGGCGCGTGAATTGCGCGGGGGATATTTGAGATTGGCTGAGCTGACCGGGGATTCGGTCGCGGATGTGGTGCGGGCAGGGTCGGGGCGGCTCGGGTCCGCCCCGCGCGCCGCGTGATGTGCGACACCCTGAGTTGGTTCGGTCCGCCTCGTTCGGGCACCGAGCGGGCGCTGGGTGGAGCGGACGTGGCCGACTTCGTGCGTCGAAAGTCCGGCGCGCGAACACAGGTAGTGGCGCGGGCCGGCGGATGATGTGGGCGGCTCGACGATGAGTCGTGGACTGACAAGGAGATTCGATGCCCAAGGGCGTTCCGGAGACCGTGCCCGACGACGGGCTCACCACGCGGCAGCGGCGCAATCAGCCGGTGCTCGCGGTGCACACGGGGCCGGGGAAGGGTAAGTCGACCGCCGCGTTCGGGATGGCGTTGCGCGCCTGGAACCAGGGGTTCGACGTCGCGGTGTTCCAGTTCGTGAAGAGCGCCAAGTGGAAGGTGGGGGAGGAGGCGGCTTTTCGCGCCCTCGGCACCTTGCACGAGCAGACCGGCGTCGGCGGCTCGGTGGAGTGGCACAAGATGGGCGAGGGGTGGTCGTGGACCCGCAAGGCGGGCACGGACGAGGACCACGCCGCCGCCGCGCTCGACGGTTGGCGGGAGATCGCGCGGCGGCTGCAGGCCGAGCAGCATCGGTTCTATGTGCTCGACGAGTTCACGTACCCGCTCAAGTGGGGGTGGGTGGATGTCGACGAGGTGGTGCAGACACTGCGCGGTCGACCCGGCAACCAGCACGTGGTGATCACCGGCCGCGACGCGCCGCAGGCGCTGCTCGACTGCGCCGACCTGGTCACCGAGATGACGAAGGTCAAGCACCCCATGGACGCGGGCCGCAAGGGCCAGCGAGGCATCGAATGGTGAACCGCCGCACCCTTTCTCGGGCCTCGCACTGCCTTTGGGGCCCTAGAGCGGGTGCGGATCCCGAGAGCGGGTGCGGCGGTCCCTGGCAAACCGTGCCGGTCGTGCGGGAGGGAGGTGAGCGGTGGGCGGGGAAGTGCGTGCGGTGGTGATCGCCGCGCCCGCCTCGGGCAGCGGAAAGACCACGGTGGCAACGGGTTTGATCGGAGCACTGCGGCGCGCCGGTCACCGGGTCGCCCCGTTCAAGGTGGGGCCGGACTACATCGATCCGGGCTACCACGGGTTGGCGGCGGGGCGGCCGGGCCGCAATCTCGACCCGGTGCTCGTGGGCGCGGAACGTGTTGTGCCCCTGTACCGGCACGGTGCGCGAGACTGCGACCTAGCAGTGGTCGAGGGCGTGATGGGATTGTTCGACGGCCGCATCGACGCCAACCACGCGGGCCCGGTCGCCGAGGGCTCCACCGCGCAGGTCGCGAGCCTGCTCGGCGCCCCCGTCGTGCTGGTGGTGGACGCTCGCGGACACAGCCAGAGTCTGGCCGCGCTGCTGCACGGATTCGCGACCTTCGACAGCGGCATCCGCCTCGGCGGAGTGATCCTGAACCGAGTCGGCAGCGAGCGCCACGACCAAGTGCTCCGCGCCGCCTGTGACCGAGTGGGGCTTCCGGTGCTCGGTTCGCTGCCACGAATGGCCGAACTAGAGGTGCCCTCCCGGCATCTCGGGTTGATTCCGGCAGTGGAGCACGGTACCGCCGCGACCGAGGCGGTGTCGGCGATGACGAATCTGGTTGCGGCACATGTGGATCTAGCCGCGATCGCCGCCCTGGCCCGTTCCACCGCCACCGGTCCGATGTGGGATGCGGTGGCCGAGGCGCGCGGGCTGGGTAGTGCTGGCCATGGTGGGCAGATTGCCCGGCATGATGGGCCTGTCTCGGCGCTTGGCGGTCGGGTTGCTGGGCTTGGCGCTCAGGTCGCCGGGGATGGCCAGCAGACCGCTGGGGATCGCATGCCGGCAGCCGGGGATCATGGACCGGTCGCTGGGCTTGGCAGGCAGGTCGCCGGGGGTGGTGGACCTGTCGCTGGGCTTGGTAGGCAGGTCGCCGGGGATGGTGGGCCGGTCGCCGGGGGTGGTGGACCTGTCGCTGGGCTTGGTAGGCAGGTCGCCGGGGATGGTGGGCCGGTTGCTGGGGATGGCGGGCCGGTCGCTCGACATGATGGGCCGATGGCCCGAGATGGCGGGCAGGCCGCTGGGCATGGCGGGCAGGCCGCTGGGCATGATGGGCCGGTTACCGGGCATGACGGGCCGGTTACCGGGCATGACGGGCCGGTTGCTGGGCATGATGGGCCGGTTACCGGGCATGACGGGCCGGTCGCTGGGCATGATGGGCCGGTTACCGGGCGTGATGGGCTGGTCGCTGGGCATGGCGGGCCGATGGCCCGAGATGGCGGGCAGGCCGCTGGCCATGGCGGGCCGGTTGCCGGGCGTGGCGGGCCGGTCGCTGGGCATGATGGGCCGGTCGCTGGGCGTGGCGGGCCGGTTGCCGGGCGTGGCGGGCCGGTTGCTGGGCATGATGGGCCGGTTGCCGGGCGTGGCGGGCAGGCTGCGGGGCGTGGTGGGCCGGTCTCCAGGCATGACGGGCAGGCTCTGTCGGACGAAGCGTCGCTTGATGCTGTTGGGAGCGTTGGTGATCGGACGCACGGTGTCGGTGGATTCGACGGGTTCTCCCCCGATCGAGCTGATATCGCGCCGCTGAGCGCTGCGGAGCACGGCGGCGTCGTCAGCTCGGGGCCGTTGATTGCAATGGCCGGTGGGCCCGCGTTCACTTTTGGCTACGCGGAGCATCGTGAGCTGCTGCTGGCTGCGGGTGCGCAGGTGGTGGTTTTCGATCCGCTGCGGGACGAATTGCCTGAGGGCACGGCAGGTTTGGTGTTGCCCGGGGGGTTTCCCGAGGAGCATGCGGCCGAGCTCGCGGCGAATACCGTGCTGCTGGGTGCGGTGGCGGCGCGGGCGAAGAGTGGTATGCCTGTGCACGCGGAGTGTGCGGGGCTGCTGTATCTGACGCGTTCGCTCGACGGGCATCCGATGGCGCGGGTGATCGACGCCGACGCCGAGTTCGGGCCGCGACTGACCCTCGGGTATCGGGATGCGGTGGCGTTGGCGGATTCCCCGCTGTGGCGCGCGGGGGAGCGTGTGCGCGGGCACGAGTTCCATCGGACCCGCCTCGTCACGGCCGCGTCGGACGCCCCGGCCTGGGGTTGGCACGGTAGCGACGGCGCACGCGTGCGGGAGGGTGCGCTCGTCCAGCGCGTGCACGCCTCGTACCTGCACACCCATCCCGCCGGAAACCCCGACGCAACAGCGCGTTTCGTGGCGGCGGCAGTCGAGTACGCGGGTATCCGTGCCAGCCGCTGAGCGCCTTCGGTGGAGCGACAACTGCCACCGTAGTGCGCAGCTGCGTCGCGTCGGTACCGGCGCAGTGTGGTACGGGCGCGATTTCGTACCGACGCGAGCGGTACAGGCGCGATTCGGTACGGGTGCGGTGCGGCACCGGCGCTGTTCGGTACCGGCGCAGTTCGGTACGGGTGCGAGTCGGTACCGGCGCAGTTCGGTACGGGTGCGATTTGGTACCGACGCGAGCGGTACGGGTGCGATTCGGTAAGGGTGCGATGTGGCACCGGCGCGATTCGGCACCGGCGCGATTTGGCACCGGCGCGGTTCCGGCACCGCGGGATCTGGGCGTGACGGTGATCAATGCCTGAGCTGATCGTCGGTCTCGGCCTGCGTCCTGGTACTTCTGCGGCATCCATCGTCGCAGCGGTACGTAATGTGCTGGGTATCAACCGGATCGGTGGGCTCGCGACCATTGATCGCCGGGCATCCGAGCCCGGCCTACTCGATGCGGCGGCCGAGCTAGAAGTGCCGATCCGTACTTACACCGCCGCCGAATTGGCCGAAGTGCCTGTCCCGCACCCGGACTCGCGAACGCTGGCTGCGGTCGGTACACGCAGTGTCGCCGAGGCGGCGGCCATCCTCGCCGCGGCAGGCGGCACCTTGGTCGTGCCGAAAACCACCATCGACGGCGTAGTCGTCGCGGCGGCACTCGTCGAAACGTGAAACTCCGCCACTGCCGCACTGCCGCACTGCCGCACTGCCGCACTGCCGCACTGCCGCACTGCCGCACTGCCGCACTGCCGCACTGCCGCACTGCCGCACTGCAAAGGCCAGTGCGCCGAACCCACTGAGCCCGACCGTATCCGGTGGTTTGATGACGGGGTGGATATCCGAGGGATCGATAACGTGCTGGTTCCCGTGGGCGACCTGGACGCGGCGGTGGAGTTCTACGCGAACCGGCTGGGGCTTTCGGTGCGGTTCACGGTGCCCGAGCGTGGCATCGCGCTGTTCGGGGTCGCGGCGGAGACGCCAGGAATCATGGCGATGGTCGATCCGGCCGCCGGGCAGGGCGCACCACCCGCCATGCGGGTCTGGCTCGAGGTGCCCGACGCGCGAGCCGCCGCGGCGGAGCTCGAAGGGCACGGCGTCGAAATGCTCACCGCGCCCTTCGAAGTCACGACCGGGTGGAGCGTCGAGGTGTCCGATCCGTGGGGCAACGTGATCGGCTTGACCGACTACGTCAAACGTCCCGAACTGGCCAGACCCGCATTCTGACGCGAAAGCCCTACGGCGCGACCGAACCCCAGTCGGCGAAGCCGGTGGGATCGTGCCGGCCCATGCTGGCGTGCTCGAACAGTCCCCAACCCTCGGCGTCGCCGCAGCGGGCGTGCGCCACGTGATCGATCACGCCGTAGGGCGTGCGCGCGACGATATCGGGGGCGGTCATGTCGTAGCGGCTCGACAGGGACCAGTCGCGGCCCTTCCACTGGCCGTGTCCCCAGTCCGGATCGCCGCCGTAGCCGCAGCCGACATGCAGCGGCACGCCGGTGCCGGTGGTCACCTCGATCTCGAGCGGCTTGCCGTCCTTGGTCGTCAGCTCGATCCGGGCGCCGACGGGATGCCTTGTGCCGGAACGATAGTCGATGGACACGCGCGGCCAGCCGAGCTGTTCGGTGCTCCCGTCCGGCCAGACCCGCACCGCGTCGTTCAGCGTGCGGGTTCCGTCCGGGTCCTCCTGCATGATGATCACCACGGCGAAGTCGTCGAACCGCAGCGGCGTGTAGATCCACCAGAAGCCGCCCGCCGGTTCGCTGGCCACCCGTCCCGGCGGCTCGTTCTCGCCGACCGGCCGGATGCCCCACGAGCGGTCGCGCGTGCCGGTCCAGATCGCCGGGTCCACCGCGATGTCGTCGCCGTCGACCTGGATTGTTCCGGACCACGAGCCCAACTGGGCGAAGCGCGTCGCCTGGATGATCGGACGGTTGCCGGCCAGGATCAGGTGCGGCTGCTCCTGCACGGTGGGGAAGGCGCCCTCCCAGGTGAGATCGCACGAGAGGTCCTCGTGCTCGCAGATCACCCGGAGCCGTTGCAACGGCTCGACCACCTCGATCCGGTAGCCGCCGACCCGCTGCTCGAGGCCGCGCTCGCCGAGCGCGTCGGAGAACCGAACGGAACGCTGTACGTCCCCCCGACGGATGGCCAGGTAGCCGTCGGTCACCCCCAGGTTCGGATACACCCCGAATCCGGTGATGAAGAACGTGCCGCCGTCGCGGTCGTGACCGTTGAAGTAGCTGCGGTCGTAGAAGTTTCGGTCGGTGCTGGCCACCCGGGCCAGCGACAGTCCGGTCTGGTGAATCGGATACTCGTCCAACGGAACTGGCATGGCTGATCTCAATCCCACTCGTAGGTTCCCTCGAGCAGCCGCTCCAGGCTCGCTCGATGCATGACATAGTCGTCGCGGTCGGGGGTGTCGGTGTCCTCCCCGAAGTGGATCATCCGGCGCTTCACCCTGGCCATCACGATGCCGTGCCGCAGCGCGGCGTAGACGATGTGCCAGTCCAGGTTGCGCACCGGATGACCGGTCAGCTCTTCGTATTTCGCCACGACGTCGGCGCGGCGCAGGAAGTCGGGCAGGCCCGGTTGATCGAACCGGGTGGCGATGTCCTGGAAGAACCGGTGGATGAAGATGACCCATGCCACGTCGAGTTCGCGCGGGCCCAACGCGGCCATCTCCCAGTCCAGCACCGCCGCCGGCTCGAAATCGCGGAAGATGATGTTGCCGGGCCTGGCGTCGCCCCAGCTCAGGACGTCCGGGCCGGGGTCCTCGGGCCAGTTCTCCTCCAGCCACGCGAAAGCCCGCTCCAGCAGCGGGATCTCGAAGCCGTCGTCGGCCAGTGCCCAGCGGTACCAAGCCTTTTGGGCCTCGACGTGCCTGCGCAGCGACTGTCCCGGGCCGCGCAGCGCGGGAAAGTGCAGCGCCGGATCCGCGATGGCGTGCACCTTCGCGATCACCTCGACGGTGTTGGCGGTGAGCAGCGCGCGCTCCTCGGGCGTCGCGTCGAAGAGCCAGCCGATGAACACGTACGGCGGATTGTCCGTCGGCACCCGCCCGTCGACCCGCTTCATCACGAAAAACGGTGTGCCGAGGGGCTTCTCGTCCTCCTCCAGCCAGCACAGGCCCGGCACCGGCACGTCGGTGTGCTCGGCGACCCCGGCCATCACCCGGTACTGGGTGGCCAGATCGTAGGTCTCGAACACCGGGAACGATCCGGGCTCCGGCGCCATCCGGGCGACGAACGAGCCGCTCTCGTGTCGTCCGTCCACGCTCCACTCGGCGTCGAAAAGGATGGAGGTGCTCGACATTCCGCCCGACTGCGGCCGGGACAGATTGGAAACCTTCGGGCGGTGGTCGGCGGAGACCCGCGAATCCAGCCAGCGCGCCAGGTCCTCGGCGAGCACGTCGAGATCGCGCTCGCTGACGGTGAGCTGCTGCCGCTCGGCGGGATCCGGATCTTCGGCCATCGTTGTCCTCCTGACGCCATGAACCGCGGGCGCGCCTCGGCCCAGCCCGCATCGGCGGCGCTGCGCCGCGATACGCGACAGTAACGCGTTCCAGTTCCGCGGCGGGCGGAAAACGAGCGACGCCGCCGAACCCGCTCACTGTCCGGAACCGGGCCTTGACATGCGAGTACCTCGCCTGCGCTCGGTCCGGCGCGGCTAGGGGCGGACTACGTCCGGCCGCGCCTGTTCTGCGGCTACCTCGCCTGCGCTCGGTCCGGCGCGGCTACGGACGGACTTCATCCGGCCGCGCCTGTTCTGCGGCTTCCTCGTCTGCTCGATCCGGCGCAGCTATCGACGGACTGCGTCTGACAGCGCCCGCTCTCGAGTGCCTCGCCGGCGCGGCGACTGACGGACTGCGTTCGGCTGTGCCCGTTCTGTGAGTGCTTCGCCTGCGCTCGGTCCGGTGCGACTGTCGCGGGTCTCCGTCCGGGTGTGGCTACCACGTACGCCTCATGGCCGACGCAAAGACCAGGGATTTCCTGGAGGCGCCCGGACCGGCTGCTCGATACCGTCGACCTCCGTGGAGATTTCAAGGTGAGGGGTGCGTTGTGAGTGCTGTCAGTACGGAGTCGGCCGATCGGGGCACCGTCGCGAAGGACCCGGACGACGACGGAGCATCGGATACGCGCTGGAATCCGTTGACCCGCATCGCCTTCCGGTTCTGCTTCGTCTACTTCGGCCTGTTCTGCCTAATTTTTTCGCAGATCCTGTACGTGTTCACCGGCCCGCTGGGCCCGAAGCTCCCCGAGCGCGCGATCCTCGGCCTGCTGTACACGCTGAGCCCGATCTGGGAGTGGGTCGGGCGGAATGTGTTCGACACGGAGGTGCAACTGCACCTGGATTCGGGCAGCGGCGACCAGGCGATCATCTGGGTCTTCGTGTTCTGCATCCTGGTGGTCGCCGCGTTCACGACGGTGCTGTGGTCCGTGTTGGATCGCCGCAGGCCCAACTATGACCGGCTGAGCACCTGGTTCCTGCTTGCCATGCGGCTGTGCCTCGGCGGGCAGATGCTCTTCTACGGCATGGCCAAGATGATTCCCACCCAGATGCCGGAGCCGTCGCTGACGACCCTGCTCACGCAGTACGGTGATCTCACCCCGATGTCGGTGCTCTGGACGCAGGTGGGCACCTCGCCCGTCTACGAGATGCTGCTCGGCTCCGCGGAGGTGCTCGGCGGACTGCTGCTGTTCCTGCCGCGGACCGCGACGCTGGGCGCGATGATCAGTCTGGTGAGCATGGCTCAGGTGTTCATCCTGAACATGACCTTCGACGTGCCGGTGAAGATCCTGGCCGGCCACCTCATGCTGCTCTCGCTGGTGGTGCTCGCCCCGCAGGCCCGGCGGCTGGCGAACATCCTTGTCCTGCAACGCTCTTCGGATCCTGCCACGCAGCCGGAACCGTTCCGTTCGCGTCGCGTCCGGCTGATCGCGGTCGGCGTGCAGGCGGTGCTGGCCGTCTGGGTGCTGCTCGGCGTGGTGCAGGACGGCATGAAGTTCTGGAAGGAAAGCGGCGGCGCGCCGAAGCCGGAGCTGTACGGAATCTGGACGGTGTCGGAGTTCAGCCAGGACGGTCAGCCGCTCCAGCCGTTGCTCACCGACCAGAACCGTTGGCAGCGAGTGGTTTTCGACGTCGGCGGCATGACGTATCAGAAGATGGACGGCACCCTGGTGCCCGTCGTCGGCACGGTCGACGCCGAGGCGCACACGCTCACGGTGTCACAGGTGGCGGGCACTGTCTCGCCGGGCCAGGTCGCGCAGCCCCAGCCCACGCAGATCGCCACGTTCACCTTCACCCGGCCCGTGCCCGACCGGCTGCGCCTGGAAGGTCAACTCGACGGCCATCAGGTGACGCTGTCGCTGGAGCAGATGAACCTCGACTCGTTCCCGCTGCGCCGCACCGGCTTCCAGTGGGTCCAGGACTATCCGCACTTCAGCTGACGCTCAGCCGGTGACGCTGCCCACCTGGTTGCTCCAGTTCGGCGACGACTTGTAGAAGTCGCCGCCCGGACGGAACGCATCCCGTGCGGCGGCGTCACCGCGCAACTGCGCCATCAGCCAAGCCGTCGGATAGCCGAGATATCCGTACACCCCGACCCGGCACGGGCTGGACGCGGCGGCGCAGTCCGGTTGTCCCTGCACATCGTTGTGGTCCGGCCCGTTCAGCGTGCCCCATGCCTTCGTCAGGTTCGCCGGAACGGCCTCGTAGTAAGCCTGATTCGACTGCAAGCCCTCCAACTGCCACGGCAGCAGCTGCCGCGACGGCGAGATGATGCCGTCGGCGGACCCATTCACCAGGAACACCGAACCGGTTGTCAGCGAACGGGTGTCGGTGCACTTGGCCGCGTTGGAGCAGAACCGCTGGGCGGCGATCTCCAGCGGCACAGCGGTTTTGATCGCCCCGCCCGAGTCGCGTAAGGCGTTCAGCACACCGGTCGCGCCTTGCGAGTGCCCGACCGCGCCGACCGCCTCCCGGTCCAGCTTCCCGAAGAACACACTCGCCGGGTCCTCGTCCTGTGCGAGCAGGTAGTCCAGCGACTTGCGGATATCGACGCCCGAACCGGTTTGCTGGTTCTCGGTGCCGATCACGACGAAGCCCCACGACGCCAAATGCCGCAGGAGATGGGCGTATTGACTCGGTATGGCGTCGGACCCGTTTCCCCACAGCACGATCGGGTGGCGCTCGGTGCCGAGATCGGCCGGGTACCAGAGGTCGAACTTCGCGCCGGTGGTGTCGCAGCACCCGAACCCGAGCCGCTCGTTCACCGCCGCCGGGCCCGGCTCGAAGTACGTCGACTCGACGCCCGGCGCAGGCACGTAGGGGGCCGGATCGGCGTGCGCCACCGCGCCGGTGACCAATGCGATCGAGACCATTCCCACCTGTACTGCCCGACGCCAGCGGTTCATGCGCCGAGTATAGGAACGATCGACGCCGATGCCCGGCACGGCGCACCCGCGACCGGCGGCTGTTTTCCGCTGGTCGAGCGCGGCTCGCGCGGGTTCGGCGGCCGCCGTGGCGTCGTCGTGGTCGGCAGCGGAACGGTCGCCCAGCCGCACACCAGGACCACCTGCCGCGCACCAGATGCGGCAATGTCACGGCTAAGTTCTTCGGCGCGCTGTAACTGCAGTATTACGAAAAAGTCGGAAATTCGAGCAGCTGTGGATAATATGCGGCAAATATGCCGGGCGATATTTGGCACGTCATCGCTGGATCGAAATGTTGCCGACGGCCGTTCGGGGAGGTGGAAGACGGTGGCGGCGAACATCTTCGGGCATGCCCGTTATCAATTCCATCTGGTATAGTTCTGTCGATCGTCGCCAAGGGGCTGCACGCGCGCTTCTTGTGGAAGAGTGACTGATTCGGGGGTTTTGTCCGATGCGATGGGGGCCTGTGCGTTTCGCATCAAAATATGTTGTGGCCAGATGTTCCAGATGTCCTTCGCGGGTGAACGATGGGTTGTCGGGTCGGTAAAAATGTCAATGGCATCGACCGAGCGGGGGCATCGCAAGCAGGCGATAGGAACTTAGCTATGGGAAATTCTGCTGAGGTATGCGTAGGCAACATCGAGGAGTCCATAATCCACAGATGGGTCAGCGCAACGGTTCGATGTCCGGTGGAACGCATGTCGGTCGCCGATTTGCTGCCTTCGGATTCGCCCCGTATCTCTGGAGAGAATCGAGCACACATAAAGCGACTGGTGGAGTCGGAGACGCCCTTACCGCCTATTTTGGTCCATCGGCAGACGATGAAAGTTATCGATGGCATGCACAGGCTGCGTGCGGCAGAAATGCGTAGGGACAACGAGATCGACGTAAAATTCTTCGATGGTGACGCTGCGGACGCCTTTGTTTTGGCGGTGCACGCCAATACCGCGCACGGTTTACCGCTGTCGCTCGCGGAGCGGAAATCGGCGGCTACTCGCATCATCGGGGCGTATCCGCAGTGGTCCGATCGGCTCATCGCCTCCGCGACCGGTCTGTCCCACAAGACTGTCGGACGGTTGCGACGCCGTGCAAGTGGAGACGTTCCCCAGTTGCACGGGCGGGTAGGGCAGGACGGTCGGGTCCGCCCCTTGGACAGTGCGCAAGGCCGGCGGGTCGCCGAGGATATTATGCGTGAGGGCCGCGATGTCTCGCTGCGTGAGATAGCCAGGATCACCGGTCTTTCGCCCAATACGGTACGAGCCGTCCAGGCTCGGTTGCATCGTGGCGAGGGTCGTACGACCTCGCTGCGCGCCGCCGACGCGGCCACCATCGCCCTCGTCGGCGATGGCGGGGCCGATTCACCTCCGGCGAGCCGACCGGCCCAGGACAGCGCCCGGGACAACGACACGACGTTGGGGCCACATTCTCTCGAGACAGCGAATATGTCGAAAGAAACAGTCAGTTATCTCCGGACGCTCAAGGCGCTACAGAATGATCCGGCCATCAGACTGAACGAAAGAGGACGTCTGCTATTACGGCGACTGCAGCTGTGGTCGAAAGAAGTCGATGAGTGTGAGCAGCTGCTCACGGGTCTGCCGGAACATTGCGGCGACATCATATCGAAACTTGCGAGACAAAACGGCAAGAAATGGATTGAACTGGCGGAACGGCTCGAGCGGCGAAACGATCCCCACGTATCGGCGTGACTGCGTCCGCACAGCTGAGCGCATGGCCGTTCGCGAACGGGCATGATCAGTCGACGGTCGCCGCGCCGCACTTTCCGGAAGCGTGACACGTGAGCGCTTCGGTGTCGACTCGGAATTAATGGCACGGCGACATACCCTGGCCGGCCATACCGTAGCAACGCTGCCTCGAACGGCAGCTGACCCTCCGTCCCTACGCCCTCGAATTACCCTTGGATAAACCATGATTCGGTGGCCGCGGAATGTACGAAGGGCCGGAAACGACAAACCTTGACAGTTCGGGGCATAGACCGAGTACATTAGCTTTTCATCAAATCCACTGCACTGGGGAATAGCACCCCATCGTCGTTGGGCGGCGTGTGCGACACACCGCGGCCGTTGAGTCGATCAGCGCCAGGGCCCGCTGCGGCGGCGTAGTCCTCGATCGAACAGTCAGCGCCACAACCTTGGGGGCAGATATGCACCGACTTCCGAGCACGTTCGAGTTCCAGACCTCCGTCGAGACCATTCGAGCGCACCACTGGCGTTCGTATACGGACACCTACAAAGGCTGTGAGTTCGAATGTCAATACTGCCTTTACAAGGGACCCGGCGAATACGGGCGCCACGTTCGTCCGTCCGGTGGTTCCGTTCCGGCGCGCCGGGATCTCGGCATTGTCGATCTCGGTACGACGACTGATCCGTACCAACCGATCGAGGCGGAGCAAAAGCTGACTCGAACTATTCTCGAAGCCGCCGCCGCGACGGAAATCCCGCTTTTCGTGCTCACCAGGGGCACGCTGGTGCTGCGCGACTTGGATATATTGCGCGACTTGTCCGCGGCGGGGCTGGTGGAAGTATGCGTATCCATTATCACGCTGAACGAGGCGATCACGTCCCGGATCGAACCGGGTGCCCCGAGCCCCACGGAACGGCTGCGGGTCGCGGAACAGTTGGCGGCGAACGACATTCCCGTCGCGTTCCACGTGGCGCCGTTGATTCCGGGCCTGGACACCCCGGAGAACCTGGCCGCGATGGGCAAACGCCTCGCCGAAGCCTGCGGCAGCCATATATACAGCGCGATGCTCGGTGCCCGCAAGCCGTACTGGGCGGTTTTCTACCAGGGCATGGACGCGATCGCCGAGCATTGCGGCTCGTTCGAGACCTTCGAGAAGGCGTACCCGAGGGACCTCGACTTCAGCCGCGTTGCCGCCGACACCTGCGACTTCGAGCATGCGCTGCCTGCCCTCACTCCGCTGCGCGACGGTGCCAGGGCCGGCGGCGCCACCTATGTCTCGGAGAACTACCCCTTCCTGACGACCGGACCGCAAACGGGCGGAATCTACCGATGGAAGTTGCCGACCGTGTACGACATGGCCTGCTGGATCGGCGAGCGCGGGACGGTCGCCGAATGGCCCGACTTCCTCGCGTGGTATCGCGGCTTCGCGCCGAGTGATGGACTCATCGAGCTGGTCCGATCGCTCTGGGACAGCGGTGAGCTGTTCCTCGGCACCCGCCTGGCCAAACAGAACGGGGGTTACGTCGCATCCGAGGAACTGCTGTTGCCCGCCCACCACACTCTCGTCGCCAAGCGTGCGCCGGTGGCCTGACGGACCGAACGGACCGTGCACGAGAGAAGGAGCGGGACGCGACGATGACGCACTCCACAGATGAGCAGGCGATCGAGCCCAGCGGTGAGCCTTTCGCCACGCTGGAGGAGATCTACGTTCGCGCGCGGGAACGCCTGGACGCGGACGCATGGGCGGTGCTCGACGGCGGCGCCGGTGCGGAGCAGACCCTGCGGGACAACCTCGCCGCGCTGCGCAGGTGGAGCTTCCGCCCGAAGTATCTGTCCGGTGTCACCAACCTGATCACCAGCACTACCTTCGTCGGCATCGACCTGGCCTTCCCCGTGCTGACCGCGCCGATCGGCGGCGACGGCTTGTTCCACGAGCGCGGCCAGTGCGAGACCGCCGCGGCGACAGCCATGGCCGGAATCGCGCCGGTGATCTCCGAGGCATCCCGATTCTCCCTGGAGACCGTGGCCGCGGCCAGCGACGGACCGAAGGTCATGCAGCTGCACGCGTGGGGCGAGCCGGACGAGTTTCTTGCCCTCGCCCAGCGAGCCTGCCGGGCCGGATACGCCGCGCTCTGCGTCACCATCGACTGTCCGACTTTGGGATGGCGGGAACGCGCCATGTCACGCCGATACCTCGTGCCCGAGGAGCAATGGAGCGGCAATTATCCCGCTACCGGCGCGTCGGCAGCGCACCGGCTGATCTCCGGGTTCGGCTCGGACTGGACCTGGGAGACCCTCGCCCAGGTGCGGCGGCGGCTCGAGGTGCCGTTACTGGTCAAGGGCGTCCTTACCGCAGAGGACGCCGAGTTGGCGGTCGGCGCCGGGGTGGACGGGATTGTGGTGTCCAATCACGGTGGCCGACAACTGGATTGCTTGCCTGCCACCATGGACCAGCTGCCAGAAGTCGTGGACACGGTACGGGGCAGGGTGCCGGTGGCAGTCGACGGCGGGATCCGGCGCGGCTCCGATGTGCTCAAGGCCCTCGCGCTCGGCGCCGATGTGGTTCTGGTCGGTCGGTTGACGGCAATGGCTCTCGCGGCCGGCGGGGCGGTCGCGCTGTCTGCGGCGCTGCGCCTGTTGCGCGCGGAGTTCGAGCGGTCGATGCTGCTCGCCGGTCGGCGCTCCCTCAAGGACATCGATCGGTCGATGGTGCGGTTGAGTGCGGCGGCGGCGCAATGAGCGAGCGAATCAGGTGGACAGTGTGGTGCGGCGAAGGGAAGGAGCCGAGATGACCCACTCCGGCAACACGATTGATTGGCAGGTGATGGCCGACAAAATCGTCCCGGACGCCCGAGCCCTGATGCACGGGAAGCGGATCGATGACTGCGCTGACACCTTTGATCTGCTCAGCCCACGCGACGGGACCCTGCTGTGCACGGTCCCATCCTGCGGCCAGGCAGAAGTGGACGACGCGGTGGCGCACGCACGCGCCGAACAACGGCTCGGCTGTTGGCCGCGACTCACTCCACGCAAGCGCGGCGAGGCGCTCGGCGCATGGGCGGACGCGATCGAGGCCGAGCGCCTCGACCTGGCGCTGCTGGTCAGCCTCGAGACCGGGAAGCCGATCAGGGACGCGGTCGAGATCGATCTGCGCGGCGTCGTTCGGGCCATTCGCTGGTACGCCGAGCTCGCGGACAAACTGCACGGAGATCACCCCGCCGTCGGCGCGAACGATGTGGCGCTGGTCAGCCGGGAGCCGGTCGGGGTTGTCGGAATCTTGCTGCCGTGGAATTTTCCGTTGGCGCTGATCGGCTACGACGTGGCCCCCGCGTTGATGCTCGGCAATTCGGTGGTCGTCAAGCCGTCGGAGCGGGCGCCGCTGTCCGTGCTGCGCTGCTGCGAGCTGGCGGTGGAGGCGGGCGTCTCCAGGGATGCGCTGAGCGTCGTCCCGGGTGTGGGTCGCGAGACGGGGCAGGCGATCGGTCGGCATGCCGATATCGATTCGGTCGCGGTGACCGGGGCGGCGGCGACCGGCCGGGCGATCATTCGCGCGAGCGGGGAGAGCAATGGCAAACGCGTCTGGCCGGAGTTGGGCGGAAAGTCGGCAGCCGTGGTGTTCAAGGACGTCCGTGACATCGACGCGGCGGCGCACGCCGTGGCATGGGGCGCGTACTTCAATCAGGGCGAGATGTGTACGGGCTGCGCCCGAGTGCTGGTCGAGCGGGAGGTGTATGCCGAGTTCCTGGACGCGGTGAGTGCCGAGATCGACCAGCTGCGGGTGGGTGACCCGCTCGACTGGGCGACCTCGGTCGGTGCGCTGACCACCGACCGCCAGCTGCGCGACGCCCAGTTGGCTACCGAGGAGGCTGTGCTGGGCGGCGGCCGAGTGCTGCGGGGCGGTATGTCGGTGGCGCCGGTGGCCGGTGGCCGGTACTTTGCGCCGACGCTGCTCGCGGACGCCCCGGAGTCGAGTCGAATCTTCACCGACGAGGTGTTCGCGCCCGTCGCGGCTGCCCGGCCGTTCGACGACGTGGATGACGCGCTCAGGGTGGCGTTCTCGTCCGGATATGGGATGGGAATCTCGGTGTGGACGTCTTCGATAGATACCGCGTTTCGGGTGACCCGCGCGGCGAAGGCGGGCATCGCCTGGATCAACTGCTTCGAGGGCGACGACCTCACGGTGCCTGCGGGCGGCGTGGGCAGGTCCGGGTTCGGCCGCACCAAGGGAACAGCCGTCCTGGATAAATACTCAGATGTGAAGACCACCTGGGTGCACCTGGGGGACGAATGACGGCGAGGTTGAACGGCCCGGAGCTGCCAAGCTATGTGCTTACCGTCATAACGAGAGATCTACAGGATCGCCGCGCCCGGTGGAACGCTGAGCGTGTGCACGGCCGCCCGCGTCCAAAGATCAGCGCGTGGCGCCCGATGTCGTCCGGCGATCGGGCGATGGGCTTGCTGGTGTCGGTCGACCGATTCGGCAACGTGTCGCAGACGGTGCCCTGTGACAGCCCCCAGGGCATCCTCGCCGTGACCGACGGCTATCTCATCGCGCGACATCATGTCATCGAACTATGGAGCAGGGACCTCACCTACAAACACGACTTCACGTCGCATCCGTGGTTCAACGACGTGCACTCGCTGCGGGCGTGGAAAGACGGGATAGTCGTCGCCTCTTCGGGTACGGACTCGATCATCGAGGTTACCTCCGACGGCGAGCCACGCTGGCTGTGGTGGGGCGCTGAGCACGGCTTCGACACAGACACCTTCGGCAGCGGACGGACGCTCAGCAAGTCCGGGGATCACCGCGAGATCGTCTACGACACCTGGCTGCAGGCGACACATGTGAATTCGGCGTTGGCACTGGGTCCGGCCACGGTGCTCGCCACGCTCTTCCACCAGGGTTGCCTCGTCTGCATCGACCGGGGCACCGGCCATACCTGGCCATTACTCGAAGGCCTGGCGCGACCGCATGCGGTTCGGTGGCAATCCGGCATGCTCACGCTCGCCGACACCGTGAACGGCACTGGACTCGTGTGCCGGATAGCGGGTGCGCAGGGTGTCGCGGCGGACTGCCGTGTCGAGGTGGATCGCCACATCGCGGTGCGGACGAGATGGCTACAGGACTGGCATGCCCTGGCGGACGGCGTATTCGTGGCTGTGGACGGGGAGCGACCCGCTGTGGTGTTCCTGACCGCCGACGGTACCGTCATCCGACGCGACGAATTCGATCCGGAATGGTATCTGTACGAGGTAGCGCTGGATTAGACGCCGCTCAGGACGCGCCGGGGGAGAAGATGGCGGGACCCGCGAAGTCGAGGATGCGCTCGATGTCCCACGCGTGATGGTAACCGTCGTGTGCGTTGTTGCGGGCGACGTCCTGCGCGCGCTGCGGGCCTCGTGCGTCGTGCCGCAGGACGACCCCGTGCCGCAGGGCCGCGGTGACCGACGCCGACCAAGCGGAAACCGCGCGTTCCAGCGACCAGAGCGCGGCCGCGGGAGCGATGTCGTTGTAGTGGCGGGCCTGCGCCAGGAGGTCTGGGTCGTAGCCGAGGATGTCCGTCGCCTCGGACAGTCGAGCACCGGCGAGGCCTTCGGCCCAATGACGCAGATTATCGACGACGTGGCTGATGTAGGCAGCTGGGTTCCACGCCAATTCCGGGTGGCGTTCATGTCCCGTGTATCCGTCGAGCAGCTCGCGATAGCGGGCAGGCAGCCCAGTAACGATCCGAATTGCTTCCTCCGGTGTCAGCGACCAGTTGAATCCGCAACCGGCACAGGGATCGCCATATAGATCCGCACCCCATTTTTCCACAGCGGTAATCCTTTCCGATCCATTACCCGGCTGATATGTCAGTTGTCGCCGACGGTGGGTCAGCGTATCCAATGTTTCGAACGTGCGTCGAGCCGCCTTGAAATCGGGCTCTACGTGTGGGATGCTCGATTTCACGCGCAGTTCTGGAGGGGTCGATGGCAGCCGCATTCTTGGGATTGAACATTCTGCATGACACCTCGGCAGCGATAGTTGTCGACGGTGAGCTGGTCTGCGCCATCGAGGAAGAGCGATTCAATCGTGACAGGCACACGAACGCTTTTCCGGTCGCCGCAATCGAATATTGTCTCGAGCAAGCAGGCATTCGCCGTGCGGATCTCCGCGGGGTCGGCCTCACCTTCGATTACGGGCAATTCAAGGGCAATGACAATCCCTTCGACAAGAACCTCATAGACCACGACGACCTCGGCCCCGCCGGGCGCGAGCTGATCGCGGCACAGAACTTGGCAACCTGGCGCGAAGCGAGAAATCAACTGGAACGAAATGGTCTGCCAGACGCACGTTATTTCCGGCATCACCTGACGCATGCCGCATGCGGTTACTATCTCAGTGGCTTCGATGAGGCGAGTGTGCTGGTGATCGACGGCCGTGGCGAACGCGAATCCACTTCGCTGTGGCATGCCTCCGGTGTCGGCATCGACCATCTCGAATCGTATCCGGTGTCTGATTCGATAGGACACCTGTACACCTATGTGACGAGCCTGTGCGGACTGTATGGAAAGAGTGGGCTGCGTGGCAAGAGCGACGTACCGGACCACGTCGCATACGTCGGCAACGAAGGCAAGACAATGGGGCTCGCCGGGTACGGTTCCGGCAAGTTGAGCTTCGATGACGTATTGACCTTCGACGCGGATCGATATCATATCCACCTCGACAAGTTGCGGAATCTCGATATATACCGTGTGCCGCTCGGGCAGCCCGATGCGAACTCCAGGGAGCTCGCATATTGGGTGCAGCAGAAGCTGGAGGAGGCCTATCATTTCTTGGCCGCCCGCCTGGCCGCGCGCACCGGGTGCCGGCAGTTCGTGCTGGCCGGCGGAGTGGCGTTGAACTGCAATGCCAACGCGGCGCTTGCCACGTCGTCCATAGCCGATGAGCTCTTCGTCCCACCGGCCGCTCACGATGCGGGCGCGGCGATAGGGGCGGCCTCTCTGCAATGGGTCGAATTCTCCGGAAAGGCGCCGACAGTTCCGGTCGACCAGATATATCTCGGGCCGTCCGTCGACGAGGATTCGGTCGCCGACGCCATCGCGAACAGTGGCGTCAGCCGAGTCGCGAAGGTCGCGGATCCGGCCGGGGTCGCGGCGGCGGCCATAGCGGACGGCCTTGTCGTCGGATGGTGTCAGGGCCGGATGGAGTTCGGCCCGCGGGCGCTGGGGAACCGTTCCATTCTGGCCGATCCGCGGGACACGAATATACCCAAGAAACTCAACACCCTGGTGAAGTTCCGAGAGCCGTGGCGCCCCTTCGCGCCTTCAGTGCTCGCCGAGCAGACCGCGGAATGGTTCGAGGAGGCAATGGATTCCCCATACATGCTGCTTTCCATGAATGTCCGGTCCGACCGCAGAAGCTCGGTTCCGGCGATTACCCATGTCGACGGCAGCGCGCGGGTCCAGACGGTCACCGAGGCCGCGAATCCGCTCTATTATCGACTGATCGATTGCTTCCGAAATATTACGGGTGTGCCCATGGTCCTGAACACCTCGCTGAATATTCGGGGCGAGCCGATCGCCCGTACTCCCGCGGATGCGGTGCGTTGCTTCACCGAATCCGGTCTCGATGTACTCGTCGTCGCCGACATGGTCATGTGGAAGGACGACGTCAGGGTGGATCTCGAGGGTCTCGGCGCCGGTCACATCCGAGCTCATGAAGTGTGAGGCGGGAGCATCGTCCAGCCGATGCTCCGGCGCCTTGCCGGAGTGCGTGGCTCGGCTCCGATGCGCACTGTAATGCGATCACGTGACAACGGGCGGCAATGGCCTGACGCGACTGACGTCGGAGGTATGTCGCCGTGGTCTGCCGAACTCGCCGGACGTCTCGATGAACACGTCTTCGACAGCGCGTTGCTGCGCGACAATCCTTTGCACGATCCGCACGAACGACCGTTGTGGGTATACGTGCCACCGGGCTACGAGGATGATGGCGACCGACGATATCCGTCGATCTATGTAATTCAGGGCTACACCGGTCAGCTCGAGATGTGGCGAAACCGGATGCCGTTCCGGCGCCCGTTTCCGGAAACCGCCGACGCGGTCTTCGCGGCAGGCGAGGCGCCGCCGGCGATCATGGTGTACGTCGACGCCTGGACCACCTATGGTGGCAGTCAATTCGTCGACTCACCTGGTACCGGCCCTTATCACGCATACCTCTGCGACGAGGTCGTCCCGTGGGTGGACGCGCACTATCGCACGGCCGCCGATCGCGATCGGCGCGCCATCATGGGCCACAGCAGTGGCGGACTCGGTGCGATGATCACGCCGATGCTCCGCCCAGATCTTTTCGGCGCCTTGGCAACTCACGCCGGTGACGCACTCTATGAGTATTGCTGCCTGCCCGGATTCGCGAACGCCGTGCGTCATCTACGAGCGTACGACGGCGATATTCACCGTTGGTGGAGGGATTTTCAGCAGCGGGTGTCGTTCACCAAACCCGAAGACCAGGACCTGATCGGACTGTACGGGGTCGCGGCATGCTTCTCGCCGGGCACGGACGGCCGCCCGGAGCTACCGTTCGATCCGCGCACCGGCGTGTTGAAACCTGCTGTCTGGCAACGGTGGCTGGCCTGGGACCCGGTCCGCATGGTGCCGAACCACGCCGCGACCATGCGGTCGATGCGGGCGATCTGGATCGACGGCGGCACCAGGGACGAATGGTATCTAGACCTCGGCGCCGCCGCCTTCCATCAGGCACTACTCGACGTCGGCGTGCCGTCGGACAACATGAATTTCGAGCTGTTCGACGCCGCACACGGTGGCACCGACTATCGCTACCCGATGTCGCTGGCCTGGCTGGCGAAGCGACTCGACGCCCCGGCGGGGCCGTAGCAGAGGCCGTTGCGCCCCCGCGCGTGCTGGGTGAAAATCTACTGCTATGCGCTGACTGTGCACGCTCGTGAATTGCCGAGCCGGACGCGGTGGGGCGGGAAAGGGGGAGCGGGTGGCGCGGTATCTGCTCGAGCGGCTAGGACTGGCACTGCTCACCCTCGTGTTGCTGAGCCTGATCGTTTTCTTTGCGGGATCGGTGCTGCCCGGCAATCCGGGCCGGGCCATTCTGGGCCCGTTCGCCTCCGAGCACGCCGTTGCCCTGCTGGACGAGGAACTCGGTGTCAACCGCCCCCTGCTCAGCCAATACTGGAGTTGGGTAACGAATTTCGCCCGCGGCGACATGGGTACCTCCTATCAGTTCCGGGCGCCGGTCGATTCCTTGCTGATGCCGGCGTTGGTGCGTTCGCTGAAGCTGGCGCTGGTGGCCCTCGCGATCGTGGTCCCGGTCAGCATCACCGCCGGCGTGCTCGCCGCGCTCTACCGGGGTCGAGCGGTCGACCGCACCATCAGCGTGGCCGCCCTTTCCTTGTCGACCGTGCCGGAGTTCGTCTCCGGGATCGTGCTGATCGTGGTCTTCGCGATCGGGTTGAAGGCTTTCCCGGTCACCGCGACCGCACCGGCCGGAACTTCCCCGCCGGCCGAGCTCCGTTACCTGATCCTGCCCGCGATTCCGTTGGTGCTCATCCTCTTCGGCTATATAGCCCGGATGACTCGCGCGGGTACGCTCGAGGCGCTCGACTCGGACTACGTTCGGACCGCCATCCTCAAGGGGCTACCTCGCTCGGTGGTGATCCGGCGACACGTCCTGCGCAACTCGCTGCTGCCCACGATCACCGTCGTCGCCACTCAAACCGGCTATCTGGTCGGCGGCCTGGTCGTGGTCGAAACGTTGTTCAACTATCAGGGATTGGGCAGGCTGATCTTCACCGCGGCCACCAACAAGGACTTCCCGATGTTGGAGGCGGGTGTTCTCCTCATCGGCATCGTGTACCTCGCGGCGACCTTCGTCGCCGATGTCCTCTACACGGTGCTGAATCCACGAATCCGGCTCCAGGGGGCCGAGTCATGAGTGACGAGGAACCGCGCGACATACCCGTCGTCGTGCCGGTGCCGAGTTCGACGCCGGAACACCCTATCGGGATGCCGTCGGCCGCGGGCGTGGTCGAGGTATCCGTCCGGTCCGTCCGCCGGGAGTACGTCCACCACCTAGTGCGCTCGAAGACGTTCCTCGTCGGGGCGGTTCTGCTGCTGTGGTGGGTCGGGTGCGCCGTGTGCGGAACGGTGTTCAGTCCCTACGACCCGGTGGAGGGCGATCTGGCCGTGTTCAACGCCGCGCCCTCCGGCGCCCACTGGTTCGGGACCGATTCGCTGGGTCGCGATGTGTTGTCCCGGGTGATCACCGGAGCCAGGGATGTCCTCATCGTCGCGCCGCTCGCCTCGCTCCTCGGCACGGCCGTCGGCACCTGCGTAGGTCTGGTACAGGGCTATTTCGGCGGCATGACTGACAATGTGATCGGTCGAGTGGTGGAGGCCGTGCTCGCCCTGCCGGTGGTGATTGTGGCGTTGCTGTTCGTCGTGGCGCTCGGCCCTTCGGCGCCCACACTGATCGTTGTCATCGGAATCGTATTCGGTTTGGTTGTTTCGCGGACCGTGCGGACGGCGGTGCTGCAGGAGGGGGGACTCGACTACGTGGCCGTCGCTCGGCTACGCGGCGAGCGCGACTCCCACATCATGTTCGTGGAGATACTGCCGAATGTGCTCGGTCCGATCCTGGTCGAGTTCACGGTCCGCCTCGGATACGCGATTTTCGCGGTAGCGACCCTGTCGTTCCTCGGCTTCGGGATCCAGCCTCCGACGCCGGATTGGGGTGGCGATGTCGCGAGCAGCTACCAGTACCTGGCCGCCGGTTACTGGTGGGAAACGCTCTTCCCAGTGCTGGCGATCGCCTCGCTGGTGGTCGCCATCAACCTTGTCGCCGACGCCGTCGAGGGGGTGCTCATCCAGTGACCGTCGACTTTTCCCCGTGGGCCGGCGGCCGGCCAACCGACGGACCGGTGCTGGCCGTCGAGAATCTCGACGTGAGTTACACGGTCCGCGCTGCCGACCTCCCGGTGGTGCGGGACGTGTCGTTTCGGATCGGGCCGCGGGAGACGTTCGGGCTGGTCGGCGAATCCGGCTGCGGCAAAACGACGATCGCGCTCGCCATCTCCCGCTATCTCCCGCGTAACGGGAGAGTGAGTTCCGGCTCGATCACCGTGGCGGGTCAGGACGTGGCTTCGCTGAACCGGGACGCATTGCGCGGGCTGCGGGCGCGGACGGTGTCCATGGTCTACCAGGAACCCGGCCGGGCACTCAATCCGTCCGTTCCGGTGGGCCGCCAGTTGGCCGAGGTGTTCGAGGTGGCCGGCGTGAGCAGGGCGGACGCGGCGGGGCGGGCCGAGGAGACGCTGCGCACGGTGCAGATCTCCGAACCGGGCCGGGTGCTGCGCGCGTACCCGCATCAGCTGTCCGGCGGGATGCTGCAACGGGTCATCATCGCGATGGCGCTAGCCGCGCGGCCGGCCCTGCTCATCCTGGACGAGCCGACGACGGCGCTCGATGCGACGGTCGCGGCGGAGATTCTCGAATTGGTCTCCGCACTGCGCGAACAGTTCCACACCGCGGTGCTGTTCATCAGTCACAACCTCGCCGTGATCGCCAAGATGTGCGATCGGGTCGGCGTGATGTACGCGGGCGAGCTGGTGGAGGAGGGGCCGGCCGGTGCGGTCTTCGAGCAGCCCCGGCACCCGTACACGGTGGGGCTGCTCCGCTGCGTTCCCGACGGGGGCCGGCGCAAGGAACACAGCCGCCTGGACACGATTCCGGGGTTTTTACCCGCTCCCGGAGAGGTTGCCGCGGGCTGCGTCTTCGCGCCGCGCTGCGCCCTCGCCGATCAGCGCTGCCGACAAAAGACGCCGCCGAGATATCCGGTGACCGACGCCAGGACGGCGCGCTGTCACCACCACGAGCGTGCGGCGGCGCTGCCGCGGACCACACCGGCGGACGTTCCACAGGCGCCGCCGGAACGCGGCTCGGCACCGGTCATCTCGCTGCGTGGGGTATCGAAGACCTTCACCGCACGCGGGGAGCGCGTACCCGCCCTCACCGGCATCGACCTCGATCTGCATCTCGGCGAAACGCTGGGGCTCGTCGGTGAGTCGGGCAGCGGCAAGACCACTCTCGCCCGGGTGCTGCTGGGCCTGACGTCGCCGGACGAGGGTTCGGTGGTCGAGCTGTCCGGCGCTCGACTGGCGCCCACCGCCGGCGACCGCGGCCAGGATCAGCTGCGCGCCATGCAGATCATCTTTCAGAACCCCGATTCGGCGCTGAATCGGCGGCACAGCGTCCGGCATCTCATCGGCCGGGCACTGACCAAGCTCGCCGAGCTGTCGGGATCGAAACGCGAGGCCGCGCTCCAGGAGATCGTCGGCGCGGTCCGGATGGAACAGCGGCATCTGGCACTGCGCCCGGCTCAGCTGTCCGGCGGACTGAAACAGCGCGTCGCCATCGCCCGCGCGTTCGCCGGAAATCCCCGGATTCTGGTCTGCGACGAACCCACCTCGGCGCTCGACGTCTCCGTGCAGGCGGCGATTCTCAACCTGCTCGGTGAGCTGCAGGGGCGCAACCAGGTGACCTATCTGCTCATCTCACACGACCTGGGTGTCGTCCGCTATCTCTCGGACCGTATCGCCGTTCTCTACCTCGGTCGGCTGATCGAGCTCGGCGACGCCGACCAGGTGTTCTCCGGCCCGCATCACCCCTACACCGAGGCGCTGCTCTCGGCGGTACCGCGACTGGGCGAGCGGCCGGGGCAGCGCATCATCCTGGAAGGCGAGATACCCAGCCCGGCGCACCCCCCGCCCGGGTGCGTGTTCCACACCCGCTGCCACCGGCGCCTGGCCGGCGGGGTGTGCGAATCGACGGAACCCCCGCTGGCGGAGGTGCAACCGGGTCATTTCCTGCGCTGTCACATTCCGGTGGCCGAATTGCGCGATCTGCAGAGCGTCGAGACTCGATGAATGCCCGTGGCATCGAGTCCATGGAGGTGTGATGACCAGCCGTTCCGGAAAGATAGATTACGCACGGCTCGATGAGTTCCGTTGGGGGCGCGGACCTGTCGAGGAGCAGGTGATCGATGAGTTCATCGCCGGGCGGCTGACGAGACGAGGGTTTCTGCGCCAGGGCAGCATGCTCGGCCTGTCGATGCCGCTGCTCGGCGGCATCCTCGCCGCCTGCGGCGCGACCACCGGCAGTTCGGGGCCGCCGCCGAGCGGTAAACCGGGTGCGACCATCAAAGCGGGGATCTACGCCCCTAAAGCCGCCCCCAATCCGATCACCATCGTCGACCCGGGCGGCATCCAACTGCTGGGCAATGTCGGCGAGTATCTCGTTCTCGCCGACCAAGACAACAACTACCGCCCATGGCTGGCTACGAGTTGGAGCTCGAACGCGGACGCCTCGGTATGGACCTTCCAGATTCGCCAAGGCGTGCGGTTCAACGACGGCACCCCTATGACGGTCGACGATGTCGTCTACAGCTTCCAGAGCCAATGCGACCCGAAGAGTTCGGCCAACGCGCTGTCGCTCTTCGCCGGGACGCTCTCGCCTGGCGGCGTCCGGAAGGTCGACGACAGCACCGTCGCCTTCGACCTCGACGCACCCGACGGGGGCTTCGTGGGCACAGTGTCCTCGGACAACTACAACATGATCATCGTGCCGAAAGACTATGACTACGGCAGTTATTCGGCCGATTTCATCGGCACCGGCAGATTGATGAAAGCCGACTACGTACCCAACGTGGGTGCGACATATGTCCCCAACCCGCACTACTGGGGCACCCCCGCGCTGCCGTCGAGGGTCGATTTCATCTTCTATGCCGAGGAAACCCCGATGGTGGCCGATCTCCAGGCGGGCGCGATCGACTGCATCGGCCAATTCTCGGCGGTGATCAGCCCGCAGTTGCTGAACGGCAGCTTCACCGTGACCAGCCTGAAAGCGGCGTCGCATCGCCAGCTGTCGTTGCGCAATGACGTCGGGCCCTTCCAGAACAAGCTGGTGCGGCAAGCGCTCGCCTGCACCCTCGACCGACCGGCCATCGTATCGGCGTTGTTCAAGGGGCAGGCAGTGGTAGGGAACGAGAGCCCGTTCGCCCCTACCTTCGCGTCCACGAATCCCGATGTCCCGCAGCGGAACAAGGACTTGGCGCTGGCCAGGCAGCTGCTCGCACAGGCGGGCGTGGCCCGGGGGTTCTCGACGACGCTGCTCACCGAGAAGCTACACGAGATTCCGCATTTCGCGCAGATCATCAAGCAGTCGGCGGCCCAGATCGGGGTGGATATCAAGCTCATCATCGAAACGCCGTCCAAGTACTACGGCCAGGCGACCTTCGGGAAGTCGGACTGGCTGGACGGTGAGATGAGCCTCGTCGACTATGGCGCCCGGGTGATCCCGAATGTCTATCTGAAGGCGCCGTTGCAGTCCATCGACACCGAGTCCCGGCAGGGATCATGGAATGCCGCTCATTTCCGAAATCCGGCCTACGACAAGCTCTCGAAGGAATTCGTCGCGGCAGTGGATCTGTCCACCCAGCGGCGGCTGGCGGGACAGATTCAGCGGCTGTTGCTCGACGAGACCCCCGTTGTGTTCGCCTACTTCTACAACTACCTGAGCGCTACGCAGCGGAGCGTCACCGGCGTCTACCCGACGGCGGGGCTCCAGTTCTTCCTCGGGAACGCGGCCAAAGGGTGAATGCGGAACCCCGGTGGGGCACCGGCAACCGCTCGATGCGGCTCAGAGCCAACTGGCACGGACGTTGTCGGCGGGTGCGCCTACCGGCCGGCAGCCGAGCTCGCCGGCCCGCACCCGATCCAGCAGCCGCCGGGTGACCTCGAGGATCTCCGGCACGGCACGGGGCAGGCCGTCCAGGTCGCCGGGTCCCACGGTGTCCGGGTCGACGTCGGCGTGCGCCAGCAGGCTCGGCAAGTCAGACAGCTTCCGCCCCAGCCAGCCGATCGGATCGGCGGAGAGTTCCGCTTCGAACGCCCTGTTGCTTTCGTTCCAGCCGTAGAACCTCGGGTGATGATGCGTCCGGTCGAAGCTCCCCGGCCGACCGTCCACCGATTCCAGTAGGTCGGCGCGCCAGATCGGCTCATCGATGGTGATCGGCCTTGCCGAGTAGATCGAACCCTCGAGTTCGCGGGGCGTCAGCCGCCGTAGTTCCAACCGGACGCCGTGCTCCGGCCCCTCCTGACCCTTCGCGGGCGCGGGGTTCACGAAGTACATATCGCTGATCAGCAGCCCCAGTCTGTCGAATCCGAAGGCGTATAGCATTCGAGGGATTCCTTTCGGCCGCAACGGGTTTTGTGGTACCGACTATCGCAGCGTCACGGCGGGTGCGCCAGCAGTGGCCGTCCGGGGGTTCGTGGCCGAAGCTTCGGCGGTCACCGGGCGGTCCAGCCGCCGTCGACCACGATCGTCTGCCCGGTCACGTACCTTGCGGCGTCGCCGGCGAGCCACAAGACCGCGCCGACGAAGTCGTCGATGCAGGCTTCCGATGGGAGCGGCGTGTTACTGCGCAGCCACGTTCTGAAGCGTTCGTCGTCGTAGAGCTCGTCATTGATCTCGCTGCGGAAGAACCCGGGCGCCACCGTGTTGACCCGGATGGCGTGGCGGGCCCACTGGACGGCCAGTTCCGCGGTGAGCCCGGACAGTCCCTGCTTGCTGGCGGCATAGGAAGCTTGTGGGAACCCAGGAAAACCGACCCGGCCGCTGATCGATGACACGTGAACTATCGATCCCCGGCCGACGGCGACCATGTGCGGGAAAACGTCCTGGGACAGCCGGAACGGTGCGATCAGGTTGAGCTCGAGCGTCCGGCGCATGGCCTCGTATGGTTCGGCCTCGGCCGGTTCGCGGCTGAAGATATCGCCCGCCGCGTTCACCAATATCTCCGGTCTGCCCAGCTCGGCGGCGACCCGTGGAACGACCTCCCGCACCTGCGCCGGGTCGAGCAGATCGCAGGCGACCGCCAACCCGGTGATGTCGTCGGCCAGCTCGACGAGGCGGTCGTACCGACGAGCCACCACGGCCACCCTGGCGCCCGCCGCGGCGAGCGCGCGAGCGAGTTCCGCGCCGAGCCCGGACGATGCCCCGGTCACCACAGCCACTCGGCCGGTGAGGAGGAAACGCCGCAATGTCGCAGAGATGCTGGGATCCACCGAGCAGCTCCTTTCCGGGATGTCCATTCCGTAATGGGAATGCGTTATCTGGTGATCGTACGGTTGTCGGCCGATGGCCGTATCGAAATTCGCGCCGGTAATCACATATGACACGAGGATTCGAGCTGTGCTACGGAGGATCGCGAACCCATGCCCCTGGCATTGCGGGCTGGCGTTCGGGGGACGGAACCAGTAGGTTTGTGGTTTACCGAAGAAAGTTCACCGCACTGGGGGTGTAGTCGCGCCGGGGGAGTCGCACGGCATCGTCGAGTTACGGCAGTTCATACCGGCACATGCCCGACCTCTGCTCCCAGATCGAATTAATTTCAGGGAGGGAATTCGACATGTCTGATGGCATATCGACGGAGAAGACAATGCTCGTGCATGAGATGGTGGCTGCGCAGGCCGCAGCGCATCCGAATATTATCGCATTGCGCTGGCCGGGCGGCGAGTTGACCTATAAGCAGGTCCATGCGTCGATTCAGCGGTTCGCCCGGCACCTGTCGGGCACTCGACGCGCAGCCCTGCTCAATGATCGGTCTCCCGAACTGGTCATCGCAATTCTCGCGGTGCTGGCGGGCGGCGGGGGTTGTGTTCCGCTCGACAACACGTATCCGAAACGGCGACTCGATCATATGCTTGCCGACAGCGGTGCGGACACACTGCTGTGCCGGTCGCACCTCGCCGATCTGGTCACCATTCCGACGGGGTGCCGGCTCGAAATTCTGGACGACGTGATCAAAGACATCGATCAGGCAGACGAGCCGCAGTTCGCAACCGAGATTTCGGCGGAGGATGCGGTCTACGTCACCTACACCTCGGGGTCCACCGGATGGCCCAAAGGGGTAGCGATGCCGCATCGTGCTATTTCGAACTTCATCTCCTGGCAAGTCGCCGATTCGGGCTCAGCGGTCGGCTGGAACACCTTGCAACTGTGGCCGTTCAGCGTTGACGTCGCTTTCACGGAGATATTCTCGACGTGGGCGAGCGGTGGAACGGTGGTCTTGGTGACCGAGGATACGCGCCGGGATTGGGGCAGTTTGCTCAGATACGTCGAGGAGCAGCAAATCCATCGCATCTGGCTTTCGTTCACCACCTTGTACCAACTCATCGAGGCCGCGCACGAGATCAAGCTCTATCCTGCCTCGATCAGGGAGGTCATCACCGCCGGCGACCAACTGCGGATCAACGACTCGGTGCGGGATTTCTTCGCCAGGACCGGCGCACAGCTGCAGAACCAGTACGGCATGACAGAGTGTTCCATCGTGACGGCCAAAACCCTTTCGGGTGATCCTCGGGATTGGCCGGATCGTCCCTCGATCGGCACGGCGCTGCCCAATATTGTCGTCGAAGTCGTCGGCGAGGATATGCGACCGGTTCCGGTGGGTGAAGAAGGAGAAATCTGTATCGGCGGGGTGTGCGTCCCCGAGGGCTACCTCAACCTTCCCGAGTTGACGGCCGAGCGATTCCCGTTCTGGCAAGGGCGAGGCGCCAGAGCCTATATGTCCGGCGATATCGGGCGGCTGCTGCCCAGTGGGGAAATAGAGTTCCTCGGGCGGCGCGATACTCAGGTCAAGATCAACAGTGCGCGTATTGAACTGGAGGAGATCGAGGCCCAGCTCAGGGCGCTGGAGAGCGTCCGCGACGCCTTGGTGACGGCACACGACGAAACCGACGAGCAATTCCTGGCGGCGCACTGCATTCTCGCGGAAGGCTTCGACCTCGAAGCGGAACAACTGCGCCGGGAACTGGCCGACGTGCTCCCGCGTCACTTCGTTCCCGCCCGCTACTACCAAGTGGATTCGTTTCCCTTCACCCATGTGGGAAAGGTTGATCGCGACGCCCTCGCGCGAACCGTGAGCCGGTAGCAAGCAGCGGTAGGCGGGCGGTCGTCCGAAACACGGACGCCGTCCGTCATGCCGCGCCGAGGTTTCCGAGCTGCGTCGGCGAAGTTGTTGACGGATTCGGTCACCATGCGGTTCTCTCGACGTGGGTTCGGTAGGCGCGCCGTCCAGCAGTGGGCGGGGACGACGTTGTGGTGCTCGACCGATTGCTCGCTGGTTGTGGTGGCGAATTCTGCGCAAAGCTTTGCAAGGAGGAGTACGCCTTGGACACGGAATCCGAGACGAGCCAGGTACGGCTGGGACTGGCGCTGGGCGTCATCGCTGGTGCGCTGGCACTCGATGTGGGCAGCCTGAACGTCATCAATGCGGCGCTACCGGCGATCGGTGGCAGATTCGAGGTGGACACCGGCACGCTGCAGTGGGTCATGACGTCGTACAGCGTCACTTTCGCGGGATTTTTGCTCTCGAGCGGCAGAATGGCCGACGTATTCGGTCGGCGACTCCTGTTCGCGCTGGGCATCGGGTTGTTCACGGCCGCCGCGTTGGCCGGCGCGCTGGCCCCGAACGTGGCCGTGCTGATCGTCGCCCGCGCGGTACAGGGAATCGGCGCGGCGTTGTCGGGTCCCGCCGCGTTGGCTCTGATCAGTGAGGTGTTTTCTGAAGGGCCACAACGTAATCACGCGTTCGGCGTCTACGCCGCGGTCGGTTCGGTCAGCGCCAGCAGTGGTCTCGTTGTCGGCGGCGTGCTGACTCAGTTGCTGGGCTGGCGGTCGGTGTTCGCGGTCTCCGTCGCGTTCGGCCTGCTGGTGCTGCTGGCCGTCAGGCCGGCCTTGCCCGCGAGCGTTCGGCGGTCGCACTCGCTCGATTGGTGGGGTGCGTGCACGGTGACGATCGGCCTGATCCTCGTGGTGTTCGGGATGAGCCGGGTCGGAGAGGCAGGTTGGACCAACCCCGTTGCCTTGACGTCCCTCACGGTCGCGGGCCTGCTCCTAGTGATGTTCATGATGTGGGAACGGCGCGCGAAGGAACCGCTGATGCCGCTGACAATTTTCCGCGCCGTTTCGGTACGCGCCGGCGCGGTAACCGCTGTCGTTTCGTACACGACCGTGGTCGGCCTGATGTTTTTCGCGCCGCTCTACCTGCAAAATATACTGAGCTATTCGCCACTGCAATCGGCTTTCGCCGTATTGCCGCTCTCATGTGCGGTATTCGTAGTTGCCAATTACTTCACCGACCGGCTGCTGATCAGATATGGACAACGTCCCTTGCTGATCGGCGGTCTCATTCTGGTCGCGGCCGGCATCGCCTTGTGGATGTGGACCCCGTTGGCCGGCAACTACTGGGTGCATGTGCTGCCCGGAGTAATCGTCGTCGGACTCGGGATGGGCCTTGCCTTCCCGGCGATGACCGCTGCCGGACTGACCGGAGTTCCGCAGCGGCAGCACGGCGTAGCCGGCGCCATCAATGTCGTCGGCCAGCAGATCGGCGCCAGCGTCGGAGTCGTGGTTTTGGTCGTGATCGCCGCGGCCGGGGCCACCTCGGCAACTGCCGCGGGCAAGCTCGCCGGGTACCATCTCGCTTACCTGGCGGCCGCTGTTTTTTGCGTGCTCGGTGCGTTGATCATAGGAATCGGCGGAGGTTGGAATAGTCATCCGGAGACGTCGGACTCGGTGGAATCCGCGGGCGGGCGGATGAATTGACAGGTAGCCTGCACTGTGGCCGGATGAATGCATGCGGTTTATTCGATCGGCAGTACGATAGAATAAGATATTCGACTTATGGGGGAATAATCAGTGGAAGCTCCGAATCGTCCTTTTGTCCTCGACCCCACCGGACGGGACATTCAGGCCGAGGCCTCGATCCTCGTCCAGCGTGGCGCCGCGACCAGGGTCGAACTGCCCGGCGGGGTGGTGGCCTGGGCCGTCACCAGACAGGATGCACTGAAACAGCTGTTGTCGGATCCACGCGTCTCCAAGGACGCTAGTCAGCACTGGCCGGCCTGGATCAACGGCGAGATTCCCGCGGACTGGTCATTACGCATGTGGGTGTCGATGAACAACATGTTCACGACCTACGGCGCGGATCACCGGCGGCTACGGTCGCTGGTGGCGGGCACGTTCAGCGCTCGTCGGATCACCGCCCTGCGTCCACAGATCGAGCAGATCACCGAAGAACTGTTGGACGGTCTCGCGGCGCTACCTGCCGATACGATCGATTTGCGCGAGGGTTTCGCTTACCCGTTGCCGATCGAGGTCATCTGCCGACTAGTCGGCGTCCCGGACGAAAACCGCCCTGGGCTGCGCCGTTTCGTCGACGCCGTGTTCGACACCACCGCGACCGCGGAAGCGGCGCTGGCCAACGAGCAGGAGCTGTACACCCTCTTGGCCAACCTCATCGCCGTCAAACGCAAGACCCCCGGTGACGATCTGGCCAGTGGCCTCATCGCCGCCAGGGACAGCGACGGCTCGCGGCTCACGGAGAAGGAATTGGTCGACATGGTGACCCAGGTGATCGCAGCCGGTCACGAAACGACCGTCAACCTGCTCGACCATGCCATCGTCGCCATGCTCACCAACCCTGACCAGCTCGATCTCGTTCGGTCGGCCGAACGTTCCTGGGGTGAGGTCATCGAGGAGACGCTGCGTTGGCAGGCCCCGGTGGCGAACCTTCCGCTGCGCTACGCCATCGAGGACATCGAGGTCGACGGGGCGCTCATCCGTGCCGGGGACGCCATCGTGGCCGCGCTCGCGGCCGCCGGACTCGATCCGGAACACCACCCCGATCAGCCCCTGCGCTTCGATGTCCGGCGGCCCAGCAAGGAGCATCTCGCCTTCGGCTACGGTGTGCATTTCTGTCTCGGCGCGCAACTCGCCCGGTTGGAGGCCGAAGTGGCGCTGCCTGCGCTGTTCGGCCGCTTTCCCGATATTGCCCTTGCCGTCGCCCCCGAGGCGTTGCGGCCGGTGGAATCGTTCATCTCCAATGGTCATCGCAGTCTGCCTGTCCGGCTCCAGCCTGCCTGATTCACGAAGGGACGGCCCCATGGTCGATTACAAAACGGTGACTTACGGCTCGATAGACGTCTGTTATCTCGATGAAATCGATGGAGGCGGCGCCAGATTCGGCCAGGATTACCTCTCCTTTATTTCTGATCACGTCGGGAAAGTCGACCGCATTCTGGAGTGGTGTGCCGGCCCCGGGTTCATCGGTTTCTCACTGCTCGCAGCTGGACTCTGCGATGAGCTCGCGCTGATCGACGTGAACCCTGCCGCGGTAGCCTCCTGCCAGGAGACAGTTCGCCGTAATGGGCTCGACGACTCCGTGCGGGTCTACACTTCGGACTGCATGGACGCGCTTCCGCAAGGCAACGTCTACGACCTCGTGGTGGCTAATCCTCCCCATTGTCCCGATAGCACACCCTCGCCCGGCGGCCATACGCAGCTGATCTACAACGACATCGGATGGCGCATACACGAGAAGTTCTACCGACAGATACCTCGGTATTTATCGGACGCCGGACGAGTGCTCCTGCAAGAGGATGCCAGTCAATCGAGTGCCGATGATTTCCGAGCGATGATCGAGGATGCCGGTCTGGAATTAACGGGGGTATACCCCTGCGCGTGGGCGAAGGAATATTACCCGCCCCGGGGAACGCGCTTATATCCGGAATACTATTACGTGGAGAGCCGTCTCGCCGCGCGGCATTCGGCGAGACGGCTCGCCGCTCAGTAGGCGCGGGCGACGATCGCGACGCTGTCGGGAGTGTCATCGGACTCGGCCAGCGACCCGTCCGGAGCGAGCAAGCAGCGAATGGTTACTCCGTTCTCGGCGAGAAAGGCCTCGCCGACGGCGTCGATTTTTGCCCAGGGAATGCGCGCCCAGCCCGTCGCAGCGGCCTCGACAGCCTGCTCGACGCTGTCGACGTCAACGGTGCGGGACTCGCGGTATTCCTTGGACTGGCTGAGCAACAATGCCTGATCCTCCTCCAGCAGCAGCGGAATCGTGGCCGCCAACGAGTCGAGAGCGATCGGGTACTTCTCGCCCCGGATACGCCGTACCAGGACTCCGGTTCCATTCGCGAGATCGCGCGGGCCGACGTCGAGACGCAGCGGGACGCCCTTGAGCTCCCAATCCACGGCGCGGCGGCCGAACGGCGTGTGGACCTTATCGTCCACCACAACGCGTACCCCGGCGTCCATCAGCTCTCGGCCGATCTCTCGAACCTTGGTCAGCACTGCTTCGTCATCCTTGACGGCCATGACAACAAGCTGAGTCGAGGCGATCCGCGGCGGCACGCGCAAGCCGTGGTCGTCGCCGTGCACCATGATCAGGCCGCCCACCATACGCGTGGTGCTTCCCCATGAGGTCTGCCAGACATGCGCACGGTCACCCGCCTCGGTCAGAAAACCGGTGTCGAAGGCCTTGGCGAAGTTCTGGCCCAGCTCATGGCTGGTTCCGAGTTGCAGCGCTTTGCCGTCGCCCATCATCGCCTCCAGGGTGAGGGTATTGATGGCGCCGGCGAAACGTTCCTTCGGCGGCTTGCGTCCTGGCACAACGGAGATGGCGAGGATATCGACCATGAAGCGCTCGTAGACGTCGCGCAGGATCATCGCGGCGTAGTCACGTGCCTGCTCGAACGTGGCATGCGCGGTATGTCCCTCCTGCCAGAGGAACTCGGTAGTGCGCAGGAACACCCGCGGCCGTTTCTCCCAGCGGACGACGTTTGCCCACTGGTTGATGAGCAGGGGCAGATCCCGGTAGCTCTGCACCCATTTGGAAAAGTACTCATTGATGATGGTCTCAGAGGTCGGCCGCACGACGATCGGCTCTTCGAGTTGCTTGCCGCCACCGTGGGTGACCACCGCGAGTTCGGGAGCGAAGCCCTCGACATGCTCAGCTTCCTTGGCAAGATAAGACTCAGGAATGAACAGCGGAAAATAGGCGTTCTCCGCGCCGGCCTTCTTGATGCGGGCGTCCAGTTCGAGCTGCATCCGCTCCCATATGCCGTACCCGTACGGTCGAATGACCATGGTGCCGCGTACCGGTCCGTTATCGGCTAGCTCCGCCTTGTTGATGACGTCCTGATACCAGCGCGGGAAGTCCACTGCCTGTGGAGTGAGCACGGATGCGTTTGCCATGCGTGAATAATAGGTGCCCATGCGCTGGGTATGGAGCGCCGTCCCTCTAGCGCCGCGGTCCGATACCGCCGGGGCGGAACGTCCGAACCGGCCCGGCGCTGGTCGCCCGCGCATCCACGTAGCGGCGCTGCGTCAGGCCGATACGGCGCATCGCGGTACCGGTCAGTGCGTCCAGCATGCAGCGGCGGGCGACTGCGCCGTCGGACCCGCACCAGGGTCGTAGGGCGGGCTGACCTCCAAACATCCATGGCGACGATCCCGGCCGCTACGGCCGCTCGGCGCATCGCGGACATCAGTTCGTCGCTGGTGAGCCCACCCGGTTCCGAAATTCCGGTGCCAGGGGCGAAGGCGGGATCGGCCACGCCGATATCCACGGACAGGTAAAGGTGATCGACGGTGCCGAGCGCCTCATCGATCACCTGATCGAGGACGGCGGCAAAACCGCGCCTGCGAATCTCGGTCATGAAATGACTGCGGACCTGCTGTTGCGCCATCCACTCCAGAGCTGCGGGGTGCGCCGTATACCCGCGTAACCCAACTTGACTGACGTTGTAGCGGGAACCCGCCGAGGACGATCGACATGGCGCCGCCCGCGAGTATCTCGGCGACGAAAGCGTGAACGGCGGCGTAGGTCGCGTCGGCGTTACCTACGGTCGCGGACTTCCCTGCCGGTCCCGCTCGAGCGAGTCGCCGTTCTCGACGAAGACGCAGTCGTCGCGAAAGGACTCCGCCCTCGAGCGTGCACGGACTCGTTCCTCCATGACCGAGCGCTGTCGGGCGTCGAACCCGAAGAATTTCGCCTACGGGTACGGAAAGGTGAGCATCGTGCACTTCGATGCGCACGCGGACACCGCGCCGGACACGCGCGGCGCCCCTACATGGCTACGGCGCGCCGATGTGCAGGCTTATCGAAAGTGGTGCTGTCCCTGGGCAAATATTCGTCCAGGTCGGGCTCTGGGCTACCTGCCTCAGGCGCTGATCTCGGCGTGGATGGCGGAGCAGCAGATGCGCAGCCACTACATGGCCGAGGTTCGGCGTGACGGTTCGCGAAAGTTCTGGAGCGAGCGGTCGACGAAGCGCTCGATACGGTTGATCACCTGTGCATCTCGGTCGATGTCGACGTCGCCGACGCGGCATATGCGCCAGGCACCGGGACTCGGAGCCCGGCGGACTGACCAGTGCCGGACTGCTCTGGGCGGTCCGTAGGCCGGCAGCCGAGGTCGGCATGGTCGGAATGGACGTGGTCGAGGTGAGTCCGCCCTACGACATCGGCCCGGGCGTGACCGCGCAACTCGCGCGTCACTGCCTGCTGGAGGCGTTGACCGGAACCGCGATGCGCCGGATCGGCATTACCTCGCCCGACTACGTCGATGCCAGGTCGGCAGGCGCCGTCGCGCCGATGCTCATCCGAGACGCGGGCCAGGTGTAGCCCGCGGAGCTCGGCGAGTGACTTTTCGCGCTGTGCGGCTATGACGTCACTCACGAAAGATATTGCGGCACTTCATCGGCACCCGTGCCGCCACCGGGTAGCTACGGAAGGCGAGACAGTGCCGTATGTTTGCCATCCCCCGAACCAGAAAGTGGCACTTGATGTTTCGACTGGCGGTCGACGCGGCGACCGTTGGACATCGTTGCCCGTGGTTGCCGGCTGACCTACTGTCGAAGGATGACCCGATCGCTCGCCATGCGTTATGCCACAGGGTATTTCGACTCCGGCGCTTTTCATGCGGATCTGGCGAGAAGGGTAGGTTTCCGTACCGAGGGCGGCGCGGTGGAACTGCGCGGCTACCTGGAGCAGGAGATGGCGCCGGCGGCCGAGCGGCTGGGTGCCGTGCCCCGGATACTCGACAACCCGGTCTGCGCAGGCAAGCCGCTGCTGGTCGCGCACCGTCACGAAGGCGATGATCGGCCGACCGCCCTCCTCTACGGGCACGCCGATGTGGTGCCGGCCGATGCGCGCGGCTGGCGCGCCGGGCTCGACCCCTGGTCGGTCACGGTCGAGGGGACCCGCTGGTATGGCCGCGGCACGGCGGACAACAAGGGCCAACACACGGTCAATCTCGCTGCGCTGGAACAGGTCCTGAAGGCCCGTGGCGGCAGCCTCGGCTTCAACCTCACGATATTGATCGAGACGGCTGAAGAGAGTGGATCGCCCGGCTTGGCGCAGTTCTGTGCCGAGCAACGCGCAGAACTCGCCGCCGACCTGCTGATCGCGTCGGACGGGCCCCGGGTGGCAGCCGGACGTCCGACCGTTTTCCTGGGAACGCGTGGCACCGCCGACTTCGCCCTGAGTGTTCGGCTACGTGACCGGTCGTATCAGTCGGGCAGTTGGGGCGGTGCGCTCCGCAACGCGGCTACGGTGCTGGCCAATGCGATTTCCTGCCTGGTCGACGGGCGCGGCGAGATCCTGGTTCCAGGCCTGCGCCCCCCGCCGATCCCACCGGAAGTGCGAACGGCGCTGCGCACCATTCCGGTCGGCAATGACCCCGATGACCCGGCCGTGGACGAAGACTGGGGTGAACCCGGACTCACGCCGGCTGAGCGGGTCGTCGGATGGAACACACTCGAGGTGCTGTCGCTAACCGCCGGCGAACCGGACGCACCATTCGGCGAGATCCCGGGCACCGCGCACGCACGCTGCCACCTCCGTTTCGTCGTCGGCACCGACACCGAGGCCCTGACCGACGCCGTTCGTATGCACCTCGACCAGCATGGATTCCGCATGGTGGATGTCGTGCCCGGGGCGGTGCTGCCCGCCACTCGGACCGACCCCGGCGACCGTTGGGTGCGGTTCGCGCTGACCTCGCTGGAACGGACCGCGGGGTCACCGCCCGCGCTGCTGCCCAATTTCGGCGGGAGCCTTCCCAATGACGCATTCGCCGGCGAACTCGGCCTGCCTACCATCTGGATCCCGCACTCCTACTCGGCGTGTGACCAGCACGCGCCGGACGAGCACCTGCTCGCGCCGCTGGCACGCGAGGCGCTCGGTTTGATGGCGGGGCTGTTCTGGGACCTCGGCGAGGCAGAAGCGCCGCACCGAGTGGCAGGCCAGGAGTAAGCGGGCGAAGTCCCGATCCTCGACCGTTTCCCGCTACCGCGCCCGTCACAGACCTCGGACCAGCGGTGACAGAGTCGATTGCCGTCGTGCCGCGGGCAGGCCGTAGGCTCGAAAACTGTGTCGAACACGTCAGACCACACCGATGACCAGGCGGTATCCAGTGCCGCGCCGCAAGAGGGCGACCCGAACTATCTGGTCGGGCTCGACCTCGACGGCCGTCGCGTCGTCGTGGTCGGCGGCGGAACGGTCGCCCAGCGCAGGCTCGGACTGCTGATCGCCTCGGGCGCGGACGTGCACGTCATCAGCCGTGAGGTGACCCCGGCGGTCGAGGGGATGGCGACCTCCGGGCAGATCACCGTCGTGCTGCGCGCCTACGCCGACGGCGACCTGGACGGTGCGTGGTACGCGATCGCCTGCACCGACGAGCCGGAGACCAACGCGGCTGTCGTCGCGGAGG
>NZ_BAGH01000286.1 GCF_000308715.1 Nocardia tenerifensis NBRC 101015 | reverse complement strand
ACCGGCTCCGGCGAGGTGTTGATCGCCATCCTCGTCCCGGCCTTGACCAGGTGGCTGGCCAGCGCGCTCGCGCCGCCGACCGCCCCGGCCGCCAGCTCCGGCAGCGAACCCTCTTGTCCCGCAAGCAATGCCGCGACCACGGCGCCCGCGACGGGCCGGACCACGGTGTGCAGCGCGTCCCAGAACGAGTCGAGGTACGGGATCTTGTCCGCGACCGCCTCGATCAGGAACAGCACCGCGGCGGCGATCAGGACGTCGGTGCGCTGCAGCGCGTCCGGCACCGAATCGGACAGGCCGGTGCGGCCGAACAGGCCGAGCAGCAGCACGACGGCGTAGGCGTTGACCCCGCTAGCCCAGCCCGCGGTGAAGATCAGGGGAAGTGCTGACACCTCGCCATCCTAGGTCGGCGACGCGACCCCGCGCCCGCTCCGCACACCCCTTAATTTGCCGCACACAGAATCGCGCGATTCCGTGTGCCGATCGAGAGGCGAGGGGTGAACAAGGGGTGTGCGGAGAGACGGGGTGTGCGGCGGATCGGAAGCTGTGCGGGGATCGAGGGTGGGCAGGGTCAGCGGAGCGTGGCCCGGGTGCGAAGGCGGCCGAGTAGGACGAGGGCCAGCAGTGTGACCAGTACGAGGAGGGTGGTGCTCGCGGCGGCGTCGAAGACCTCGCCGCGGTCGGTCTGCGCGAAGATGCCGACGGGGAGCGTTTTCCAGGTGGCCGGGTAGACCATGATGGTCGCGCCGAGTTCGCCCATGGAGAGGGCGACCGCGAGCCCGGCGGCCGCACCGAGGGCGGGCAGCAGGAGCGGCAGGGTGACCTGGCACAGAACTCGCGCCGGACTCGCGCCCAGCGATTCGGCCGCCTCGCGGTAGCCGGGGTCGATGCGGTCGAGCGCGGCGGCGACCGCGCTGAACGCGTAGGCCAGCACGAGCACCGAATGTGCCAGGATGACAATCCATTTGGTGCCGCCGAGCAGCACGGGGCGCTCGTTGAACGCGATGAGCACACCGAGGCCGATGGCCACCGAGGGCACGGCGACCGGCAGGTGGAACACCGCGTCCGTGCAGCGCCGCCACCAGCCGGGCGCCTCGCGGGCGGCCAGCGCCGCCCAGGTGCCCAGGATCAGCGAGACGGCGCCGGCCAGCAGCGCGGTCTGCAGGCTCACCGAGAGGCTGGCCGCCTGCTCGCCGGACAGCGCGCGCCCGAAGTTGGCGAGGCCGAGTTCCGAGGGCAGCGGGCCGGTCCAGCGTCCGGCGAACGCGGCCGCGACGACGGTGGCGATCGGCGCGACGAACACCACGATCACGACGAGCGCGAAGCCGGCGAGCACGGCGGCGCGGCCGCGTCTGGTCCACACGAGCATGGTGTCAGCTCTCCTTCCTGGCCGTGAATCGGGCGAAGACCAGCCGGTACCCGATGTAGAGCGTGAGCGACAGCAGCACCTGTACCGAGGCGAGCACCGCGGCGCCGGGCAGGTCGAAGGTGACGATGCCGCGGGTGTAGATCAGCGCGGGCAGGGTGATCACGCCCTTCGCGCCGGTGAACAGGACGATGCCGAACTCGTTGAGCGTCAACAGCAAGACCAGGCTGCCGCCCGCCGCCAGCGCCGGCCACGCCTCGGGCAGCACCACCTGGCGCAGCACCCGCCAGGGCGACGCGCCGAGGCTGGCCGCCACGTCGAGTTGTTCGCGCGGCAGCTGCGCGAACGCGGCGAGCAGCGGGCGCACGACGAACGGGGTGAAGAAGGTGATCTCGGCCAGGATCACGCCGAGCGGGGTGCTCAGAAAGTCTAGTGCCGGTTCATGATCGCCGGTGAGGCGGGAGATCAGCGCGTTCACCGCGCCGACCGTGCCGTAGAGGAACGTGAACGCCAGCGTGATCAGGAACGACGGGAGCGTCAGCACGGTGTCGATGAGCCGGCCGACGACCTGGGAGCCGGGAAAAGGCACGAACGCCAGCACGATCGCCAGGAACGTGCCGAGCACCAGGCAGCCGGCGACCGAGCTCACCGCGATGAACACGGTGCGCCACAACGCATCACGGAACGACTCGGAGCCGAGCACCTGTGACCAGACCGCCGTGCCGCGGCCGTTCGGGGTCCGGGTGGACTCCGTCAGCACGCGCACGATCGGGTACACGGCGATGAACAGCACCACCAGCAGCGGTGGCAGGGTCCACAGCACCGGCTTCCAGTTGCGTTGCCGTGCAGCGGGTTTCGGCGGGGCAGCCGCCGCGCTCGGCTGGAGTATCGCGGGCGCGCTCATGAGCGGCCGCCTACGCGCGCTCGTCCCGCCGCCTCTTGATTTGCGGCATACCGAACCGCATGCGGTCGGGGGAAAACCGAAGATACACGGCAACTTTGACTGCGTCTCATAGCGGCACCTCGCCCGAGATGGTGTGGCCGACCGGACGGGGGATGAGCACTCCGGCGGGGTCGGGGAAACGCACGCCGACGACGGCGCCGACGGCGGTATCGACCTGACCGGGCACATCCGCGGCGACCTCCTCGGCCAAGCCCTCCACCGCCACCTGGAGCCGGGTCGACGCGCCCCGCCAGACGGCGGAGACCACCGTGCCGCGCAACGCGTCACGCTCGGCGATCGCGCAGATGCGCACGGTGTGCGGGCGCACGCACAGCAGGGCCGGTGCGTCGAGGACCCAGTTCTCCTGCCCGACGCCGGGTCTCGGCGCCTCCGCACGCAGGGTCCGGCTGCCGACCGTGACGAGCGCCGACCCGCCGGACACGCGATTCACCATGCAGGACAACAGGTTCGCGCCGCCGAGAAATGCGGCGGTGAAGTCGCTCGGCGGCCGCCGCCAGAGATTCTCCGCGGTGTCGATGTCGACCAGGCGCGCGTCGCGCATGACGGCGATGCGGTCGGCCAGCGCGAGCGCCTCGGACTGATCGTGGGTCACGTACAGCATCGCCGTGTCCGGCAATGCCTTTCGCAGCTGTTGCAGCTCGCCGAGCATGGCCTGGCGCAGCTGCGCGTCCAGCGCGGCGAGCGGCTCGTCGAGCAGCAGCACCCTGGGCCGGATGGCCAGCGCCCTGGCGATAGCCACCCGCTGCTGCTGTCCGCCGGACAGCTCCCGCGGCAGCCGCTTGGCGTAGGCGCCCATGCCGACCATCTCCAGCGCCTCGGCCACCCGCGCGCCGATCTCGTTGCGCGGCACTCGATGTGCCTTCAGCCCGAACGCGACATTGCCGTGCACGCTCATGTGCGGGAACAGCGCGTAGGACTGCACGACGACGCCGATCCCGCGTTTGGCGGGGGACAGGTCGGTGACGTCGCGCCCGGCCAGCCGGACCGCGCCCGAGTTGGGCCGGACAAAGCCTGCCAGCGCCTTGAGCGCGGTCGACTTGCCGGACCCGCTCGGTCCGAGCAGCGCGACGGTCTCGCCCTCGGCGACGCGCAGCGTGAAATCCGCCAGCGCGACAGTGGTTTTGCGGCCGCTGCGGTAGCTCACCCCGACCCGGTCGAACACGATCGCCGGTTCGGTGGCGGCCGGCCTGGACCGGGTGGTGGACGACTTCGTCAGCGCGTCACCGGTGGACATGGTCGACTCCCTTGTGCTCGAAAGCGTTTCAGCTACCGGTGGCCTTCTGGTAGGCGGCCAGGTCGCCGTCCAGATCGGTGAGCACCGTGTTCCAGTCGACCGGCAGCACCTCCACGCCCTTCAGCACCGAGCTCGCCGACTGACCCGCCCCGGCGACCGCGGCGTCGCGCAGCTCCGCACGGGCGGGCACCGCGAAAGCGTCCGGCCCGAGGGACTTCTGCGCCTCGGCCGAGAGCAGGAACTCCATCAGCTTCGTCGCGTCGGACTTGTGCGGGGCGCCCTTGGCCAGGCCCATCACGTAGGGCACCGCGACGGTGGACTTCTTGCCGTCGGCGGCCGCCGGGAAGAAGACGCTGAACTTCGAGCCCTTCTCCTTGATGGTGGTCAGGTTCATCTGCACGTCGCCGTTGGCGATGGTCAGCTCGCCCTTGTCCACCTTGGCCTGCAGCTTGCCGGTGGACGAGGACGGCCCGGCGTTGTTGGCCTGCAGCTTGGTCAGGTAGTCCAGCGCGCCCTGCTTGCCGAGCAGCTTCTGCAGCAGGATCAACACCGCGGTGCCGTCGCCGGCCTGGCCGGGCGTGGAGTACTGCAGTTTGCCCTCGAGCTCCGGCTTCAGCAGGTCGTCCCAGGTGAGCGCGGAGGCGTCGACCGACGGGTTGGCGATGAAGCACAGGTAGTTGTTGGCCAGGGTGACGTACTTGCCGTCGGCGTCCTTGTCGGCCGCCGGGACTGCGGCGGTGTCTACGCCGCTGTCCTGGAGCAGCCCACCGGCTTTCGCCTTCTGGATGAACGGCGGCAGCGTGACGACCACGTCGGCCTGCGGGTTGGCCTGCTCCTTGTCGATCCGGTTGACCACCTCGCCGGAGCCGGCCTCGACCAGGTTCACCGCGATCCCGGTCCGCTTCTCGAACTCCGCGAACCGGCTCTTGTACCAGGGGCCGACACCGTCGGCGGAGTAGACCGTGACGGTCTTGCCACTCGCGCTGTCGGTGCCGGTCCCGCCGCAGGCTGCGGTCGCCGCGACGGCGGTGGCGGTGACGGCGAGCAGCGCGGTGCGGGCGAGGGTGCGTGCCAGCTGGACCGGCGTGAACGAAGTACGCACGATGACTACAACTTTCGGTTCGGGAGGAGTGGAGTCGGAGGGTTGGGTGGACCGTCGGCGGTGGATGCCGGCGTCAGATGTGCTCGGCGAGCACCAGTTCGGCGAACTCGACCACCGACGGCACGACATGGGTGGCGCCCGCCGCGCGCAGCTGGGCGTCGTCGTGCGCGCCGGTGAGCGTGCCCGCGACGACGCGGGCGCCCGCGGCCAGACCGGTGGCGATATCGCTCGTCGTATCGCCCAGCACCGCAACGCGATCCACGGCATCGGCCTGCAAGCGCAGCAGCGCGGTGAGGACCAGGTCGGGGTAGGGGCGGCCGCGTCCGGCGTCCGAGGGAGCCAGGGTGAGGTCGGCGATGTCCTTCCAGTCCAGCGCGTGCAGCAGGCGATCCTGGGTGGACCGGCTGAACCCGGTGGTGAGCGCGACCTTGATGCCCGCGCCGCGCAGTTTCGTAATGGCTTCGGCCGCACCGGGAATCGGTGTGATGTCGACCTCGTCGATCAGTGACTCGTAGGCGATCTCGAAGGCGCGGTTGGCTTCCTGCGCGCGGTCCTCGTCGTTCAGCAGCGCGCGGAAGACGGCGATCTTCGACTGTCCCATGGTGTCGAGCACGTACTGACGGGCTCGCTCGCGTTGCGGCCCTTCGGCTTCGATGCCCGCCGCCGTCGCGGCGACGTCGAAGGCGCGCAGGACGAGCCCGCCGTCGGCGACGGTGGTGCCCGCCATGTCCAAGACGGCTAGTTGAATGGTGTTGTCGGACAAGGCAATCCTCACAGGTTCAGAAGGTCGGCGGTCTGCTCGCCGAGCGCGGGGCCGAGGGTCATGCCGCGCCCGCCCGGCCCGGTGACGACCCAGGTGTGCTCGCCCGCCTTGGCGCGGGTGACGAGGGCGGTGGGGTCGACGCTCTGGCTGTACACACCGGCCCAGCGCCGGACCACCTGCGGCAGCGGACGTCCGAGCAGCTCCTCGGTGACCGCGGTGAGGTGCTCGTACGGCGCCTCGTCCACGTCGAACGCGAAGGGCTCGTCGTACTCGTGGGTGTCGCCGATGGTCAGCCCGCCGTGCAGCCGCTGCACGCACAGCAGCTGCATCTTGTGCTCGGCGGCGGTGGCCGACTGGGACTGTTCGCGATTGAGCGCGTCCACCTGCTCGCCCGCGAAACCCGGGTAGTAGCGGAAGCTGTCGCCGTCGGCGATGGCGGTGGTCAGCGGCTCGCCGAGCGGGGCGGTCTGCATCATCTGGAGTCGGACTCGGCGCACCGGCAGGTCGTCGACGAGTTCGCGGGTGAGGCCGCCGTGCGCCGCGCCGGGGCAGGCGAGCACCAGGTCGGCGTCGAAGCGGCGGCCATGGTCGTCGCGCACGACGGCGCCGGCCGCGGTGTCCTCGACCGATCTGGCCTCGGTGCCCGCGTGGAAGGTGTAGCGGCCGGTGGCCGCCAGGTAGGCGCGCAGCGCGGGCAGGGCCTGGCGCGACTCGACCGCCGCGTCCGTCGAACAGTGCAGTCCGGCAAGGAATTTCCCGCGCAGCGCGGGGTTGATCGCGCGCACCCGCTCCGGATCGAGCAGCTCGAAACCGCGCGCCTCGGCCGACGGGCCCGCCGTGGCGGCCTCGGCGACGGCCAGTTCGACGGGGGTGCGGACGAGCGTCATGGAGCCGGCCGGCCGGAAGCCGACGCCGGGGACCTTGCCGCCGATCTCCTCCCACAGCTCGCGCGAGCGCAGCGTCAGCGCCAATTCGGCGGTGGTGCGGCCGGAGACCCACACCAGGCCGAAGTTGCGTACCGTGGCGCCGCGGGCCTCGGTCTCCCGCTCCAGCTGGACGACCTCGTGACCGCGGCGGACGGCGGCCAGGGCGTGGGCGGTGCCGAGGATTCCACCTCCGATGATGACCAATCGCATGGGGCCCATCGTGCACATTGGTCTAGACCAAGGGGTGTTTCCTATGCGAACGTCAGGTTAATAATTGGTATAGACCAATTGCGGGTACGCTGTGCCGCATGGAAGCAACGGAGGTGGGGGCCGAAGCGACGGAGATCGGGGTCGAGTCGGTAGCGGGCGTGGCGGCATCCGACGAGATGCGCGGCGCGCGAGCCGAATTCGCGCTGCCGGACCGGCTGCCGAAGTCCTATCGGGTGCGCACCGAGCTGGAGACGATCCTCGACGGTCTCGCCGAGGGCGATCCGGTGCCCTCGGAGCGGGAGCTGGCGATCCGGTTCGAGGTCGCGCGGGAGACCGTCCGGCAGGCGCTGCGAGACCTCTTGGTGGAGGGGCGAATTCGCAGGCAGGGTCGCGGCACCGTGGTGTCGCGCCCGAAAATGGTTCAGCCGCTGTCGCTTCGGTCCTACACCGAGGGGGCCATCAGCTACGGCCGCGTCCCGGGACGTCTGCTCGTCGGCTGGGACGACGTGCCCGCCGACGCCGATACCGCGCGCGATCTCGCTGTGCCCGTGGGGACTTCGGTCATGCACCTGGAGCGCGTCCTGCTCGCCGACGGTGAGCGCATCGGCCTGGAGAGCACCTACCTCCCGCTGCACCGCTTCGCCGGCCTGCGCGCCACCTACGACCCGACCACCTCGCTCTACGCCGCGGTGCGCGACTCGGGCGTGGTCTTCGGCCGGGCCACCGAGCGCATCGAGACCGTTCTCGCTTCTCCGCGAGAGGCCGCGCTGCTCGAATGCACCACGGCGCTACCGCTTCTGCTGCTGCACCGCCGCAGTCTCGACGCCGACGGCGAGCCCATCGAGCGGGTCCGCGGGCTCTACCGCGGTGACCGGATCGCGTTCGAGGCGCACCTGACCAAGTAGCGACTCGCCCGGCAGTGACGGCTTGGACCGGTGTCGCGCGCCCACGAGCAGGTTGGAGCCCACGCGGGCGGGTATCTCGGCCTGCGTCGTCGGTAGCCAGAGGAGGAGAACGTGAACGAGTCGTTGTCGTCGCCGTCCCGCAACCGGCGAGATGGCGGCGGATGAAAGTCGTCATCACCGGGGCGACCGGCAATGTCGGGACGGCGCTGCTGCGTTCGCTGGATGGTGCCGGGCTGGAGCTGGTCGGCGTCGCACGTCGCGTCCCGCCTCGGAGCCGCACGGAGGTCCGGTGGATCTCCTGTGACATCGGCGATCCCGATGCGATCCCACTCCTCGAGGACGCGTTCCGTGGCGCGGACGCGGTGGTGCATCTGGCGTGGGCGATCGACCCGCGCCGCGACGACCCGCCGATGGCCCGGACGAATGGGGCCGGCACCGAGCATGTTCTGCGGGCGGTGGCCGCCGCCGCGGTGCCGCACCTGATCTGCGCCTCGTCGGCGGCCGCGTACGCCCCCGGCCCGCGATGGCGGCAGATCGATGAAGACTGGCCGCGAACGGGAGTGCACGGCAGCGCCTACAGCCTCGGCAAGGCCGCACTCGAGTCCCAGCTCGACGCGTTCGAACGCGATCAGCCCTCGATCCGGGTCGCCCGCATCCTGCCCTGCGGAATCACCCAGGCCGCCGCGGCCGCCGAGATGGGCGACTGGTTACTGCCTTCCTGGCTGCCGCGCTCGCTCATCGGCCGCCGCTGGGTGCCGGTGCCGTTGTGGAAAGACCTGCGCCTGCAACTCGTGCACGCCGACGATGTCGCGCAGGCCATCCGGCTGCTGCTCGAGCGTCGCGCGGCGGGAGCGTTCAATCTCGCGGCCGACCCGGTGTTGCCGGCCTGGGCATTGGTGGGCCTGTTCGGTGGATTTCGCATGCCTGTCTCCCATCGCCTGGCCGCAGTCTTCGCCCGGATCACCTGGCGGCTCGGCGTGCAGCCGCTGCACCCCGGCTGGCTCGTGCTGGCCGACCGAGCCGCCCTTGTCGATTCCGGTAAGGCGCGTCGGGAACTCGGCTGGTCGCCGCGCTGGGACGCCACCGCGACCGCCGCGGAGCTGGCGCGAATGCTGCGGGCGGGCCGAACCGGCGCGAGTGCGCCACTCGACCCGGCTCCCAACGACATTCGGCTCGGTCGTCCGACGCATCAGAGCCAGGATCAGTAGCCGCTCACGAGCGGCGGGATGTCGCGAGGTCGACCGGGTCCGCGCCGCCGACCCCCGAGGTGAATTCGTGGATGCGCAGCGGCCCGCCCGCGTGCCGGGCGAGCGGCGGAGTGTCGATGGCCGCGTAGGTGCGCAGGCCGTCCACGAGTTCGCGCAGGGCGTCGAGCGAGCTGAAGCGCGGTTGCCAGCCGAGGTCGATGTGGGCGCGCGTGGTGTCCAGCACGGGGATGCGCAGAAATCCGTCGAACAGCTGGGGCGGGACCGGGATCAGGCGCAGATGCCAGGCTGCGGCGAGGGCGGTCCGCACGAGCTTGGTCGGCAGGCGGGCCGGGCGGGCGTCGAACAGTTCGCCCAGCCGCGCGGGGTCGAGCAGCGGCTCGGCGGCGATATTGAAGGGCCCGGACACCGGCCGGGTGACGGCGAGCCGGAACGCGTCGGCGACATCGTCGGCGTGCACCACCTGGAACAACAGCTCCCGCACCAGCGGCAGAACCGGCAGCAACTCCGGCCGAACCAGCCGGTTCGGCAGCAGCGGACCGGCGAACAGCCGACGCTGGCCGCTCGCCGCGCCGCGCTGGAAGATGAAGCCGGGCCGCAGCCGCACCACCCGGCACGCCGGATACCGCTGCTCGAAGGTGTCCAGCAGCCGCTCGACGTAGGCCTTCTCCCGCATGTAGCCAGCCTCCGGCCAGCCGTCGGTCGGCCAGCTCTCGGTCACCGGCCGGTCGTCGCGGCGCGGCGAGTACGCACCCACCGACGATGCGTAGGCCAGGGCGGGCACCCCGGCGGCGGCGACCGCGTCCAGTACGCGCGCGCTGCCGATGGCGTTCGCCGCCCAGGTCACGTCCGGCCGGTGTGTCGGCTGGATCAGCCAGGCCAGATGCACCACCGCGTCCGCGCCCTGGAACAGGGCCGCCAGGTCGTCGGTCCGCACATCGGCCGACGCCCATTCAGTCTTCGCGACGTGACGGTTCGGTAATCGACGGGCGACGCCCAGAATCGAGGTCACCGCCGGGTCGGCGGCCAGCGACTCGACCACCGCGGTCCCGACGTTCCCGGTAGCACCTAGTACGACGACACGCATGTGGACTCCTCGTCACGACAATGCCCCTCGACGCGGCATACCCGCACGACAGCGGGTGACACTCGGCGCACGCGGATACCGTCGACGCCGAGGGCTTCAGTGCCGTGGTGCCGGTTGCGCAGGACAGCATCTATCCGATGGTGCCCCCCACGCTCATGCGTCGGAGATCATCTCCGCAACCAGGGCGGCGGTCATCGGTACCTGTCCGCAGGTGCGGGAGATCGGCTCGATCCTCACCGCGGGCCACACCCGGCTCGTCGCAATGGATGCGGCGTCGCGCTGCCCGATCTTGCCCCGCTGCTCTTGGCTTCGAACCCCGATCAGGTTCAGCAGATGTGGAATACCGGAATGAAACGGGGCCGCGATTTCGACATTTCGTGGGAGCGCATGCAGGAGGGCTTCCATGCCCAGTCCTTGCAGGGCGGCGCGCAGCAGTTCCAGTCGGAGACCTCGGAGCAGGTGACAACGCTCGCCCGCTCGGCTGCACCGACGATCGAACATCACCTGACGATGGTGCGTGAGGCCCTCGCGGTCTGCTGAAAGCCTTCGCCGCCACTGATTTACGCATGCAGGCGGCGAGATCGCATCGATCCCGCCGCCTGCATCGGCATTGGAAGTCTTTACAACGTCGCCAACCACAGACTCAGCACGGCGACCACGATCATCCACGTGCCCAAGATGATTCGCGCCGATTGCGCGCTGCCGAAACTGGAAGCCACCTGTGCGGTGGGGTAGTGGCGACGGGGATTCGCGTTGCGCACGGATATCAACTCCTCGGATCGCTGGTGCGCCGATCGTGCCCTTGCAAGAGTGGCGGTACCCGAATGCCGGAGTATCACAACGGAATCCGCACACTCGGGCCGTGACATACGCCACTCGGTCAGCCGACCTGCGGCGCCACCTTCGCGCCCAGCAATTCGATGTTGTGCAGCACCTTTTCGTGCGGCAGGGTGCCGACGCTGGTGTGCAGCATGAACCGGTCGAGGCCGAGGGTGTCGCGGATGTCGGCGATCTTCTCGGCGACGTAGTCGGGGCCGCCGACGAACAGCGAACCCTCCTTCGAGCGCAGGGCGTCGAACTGGGGACGGGTCATCGGGCCCCAGCCGCGCTCGCGGCCGATGACGCTCATGGCCAGCGCGTAGGGCTCGTAGAAGTCGGCGACGGCCTGCTCGTCGGTGTCGGCGATGTAACCGTGCGCGTGCACCGCGACCGGCTGCTTCTCGTGTCCGCCCTCGGCGAGCGCGCGGTGGTACAGATCGACCAGCGGCTTGAACCGGGCCGGCTGTCCGCCGATGATCGCGATGGCCAGCGGCAGGCCGAGCAGTCCGGCGCGCACCACCGATTCGGGGCTGCCGCCCACCGCGATCCACACCGGCAGCGGCCGGTTGTCGGTGCGCGGGTATACGGTGGTCTCGCGCAGCGGCGCGCGGAACTTGCCCGACCAGGTGACCGGCTTGTCCTCGCGAATGTGCAGCAGCAGAGCCAGTTTCTCTTCGAAGAGCTCGTCGTAGTCACTGAGGTCCAGGCCAAACAATGGAAAGCTCTCGGTGAACGACCCGCGCCCGGCCATCAGCTCCGCGCGGCCGTTGGACAGTCCGTCGAGCGTGGCGAAATCCTGGTACACGCGTACCGGATCGTCGGAGCTGAGCACGCTGACCGCGCTGGTCAGCTGGATCTTCTCGGTGCGTGCCGCGATGGCCGCGAGAACGACCGCGGGGGAGGAGGCGGCGAAGTCCTTACGGTGATGCTCGCCGACGCCGTAGACATCGAGCCCTGCGCGGTCGGTCGCGACGGCCTCCGCGACCACCTCGCGCAACCGCTCGGCCGCGCTCGGGGCGGGCCGGTCGCCGACCGGGTACAGCTCGGCGAAGGTCGTGAGTCCTAATTCCACGGTCGAGCCTCTTCCTTCAGTAGTGTCGATGTCAACCAATACCGTAAACGGACCACGGTCCGTAGGTATTCCGCCTGGCCTCCACCCCCGACTGGGTCTGGCGCTCGAGCGCACGGGCCGGGGTCCGATTACGCTGTTCGCTATGTCTGTCCGCACTCGCAAGCCGCTCGTTCCCGGCACCCAGTCACCCACCCGCGAGGTTCCGCGCACCATCGAGCGCCCGGAGTACGCGTGGAAGAAGACCGTCAACGAGGGTCGCGAGCCCTGGGTGCAGACGGCCGAGACGATCGAGAAGATGCGGATCGCGAGCAAGATCGCGGCGCAGGCGCTGGAAGAGGCCGGTAAGGCCGTCGCGCCCGGCGTCACCACCGACGAACTGGACCGGATCGCACACGAGTACATGTGCGACCACGGCGCGTACCCGTCGACCTTGGGCTACAAGGGTTTTCCGAAGTCCTGCTGCACCTCGCTCAACGAGGTGATCTGCCACGGGATCCCGGACTCCACGGTGATCGAGGACGGCGACATCGTGAACATCGACGTCACCGCCTACATCCACGGCGTGCACGGCGACACCAACAAGACCTACCTCGCCGGCGACGTGGACGAGGAGGTCCGCCTGCTCGTCGAGCGGACCGAGGAGGCCACCATGCGGGCGATCAAGGCGGTCCGGCCCGGCCGGGCGCTGAACGTCATCGGCCGCGTGATCGAGTCCTACGCCAACCGATTCGGCTACGGCGTGGTCCGCGACTTCACCGGACACGGCGTCGGCCCGACCTTCCACAGCGGCCTGGTGATCCTGCACTACGACCAGCCTGCCATCGAGTCGATCATCGAACCCGGCATGACCTTCACCATCGAGCCGATGATCAACCTCGGCGGCATCGACTACGAGATCTGGGACGACGGCTGGACCGTAGTCACCAAGGACCGCAAGTGGACGGCCCAGTTCGAACACACCCTCGTCGTGACAGACACCGGCGCGGAAATCCTCACTGTGCCGTGAGGAATGGGCATGAGTGCGGACCGCCTAGTTCGAGGCTTGCGCCGTCGGGTCGTCACCGAGACGGGCGCGGAAATCCTCACTGTGCCGTGAGGGTGGACATGAGTGCGGACGGCCCTATCCGAGGTTTGCGCCGCCGCGTCGTCACCGAGACCGGCGCGGACATCCGCACGCTGCCGTGAAAGGCGCTTTGCTCGTCGCGGGGACCACGTCGGACGCGGGGAAAAGCGTTGTGGTGGCGGGCATCTGCCGGATGCTGGCGCGTCGAGGGGTGCGGGTCGCTCCGTTCAAGGCGCAGAACATGTCGAACAACTCCGTGGTCACCCTCGACGGCGGCGAGATCGGGCGGGCGCAGGCGCTGCAGGCGCAGGCGTGCGGGCTCGAGCCCAGCGTGCGGTTCAACCCGGTCCTGTTGAAGCCGGGCAGCGATCGGCGCTCGCAGCTCGTGGTGCGGGGCAGGGCCGTCGGTACGGTCGGCGCGCGGGACTACTTTCGGCATCGGCGGGAGCTGCGTGAGGTGGTCGCCGCCGAACTCGCCTCGCTCCGAGCCGAATTCGACGTCGTCATCTGCGAGGGCGCGGGCTCGCCCGCCGAGATCAACCTGCGGGCAACGGATCTGGCGAACATGGGTTTGGCGCGGCCCGCCCGGCTGCCGGTGCTGCTGGTCGGCGACATCGATCGCGGCGGCGTGCTCGCCCATCTGTTCGGCACCGTCGCCATTCTGGAACCCGAAGACCAGCAATTGATCTCGGGGTTCGTGATCAACAAGTTCCGCGGCGACGTCGAACTGCTCCGGCCCGGACTCGACCGCCTGACCGAGCTGACCGGCCGTCCGACCCTCGGCGTGCTCCCGTACGCCGAGGATCTCTGGATCGACGCCGAGGACTCGCTGAGCACCGTCGCCGATGCGCCCGTCGGCCGCCCGCGCCCGCCGCTCGGCGCCGAGTGGCTGACCGTCGCCGCCGTCCGCCTGCCGCGCATCTCCAATTCGACCGATATCGAGGCCCTGGCCTGTGAGCCGGGGGTGTCGGTGCGCTGGGCGAGCGAGCCGTCCCGGTTGGCCGGCGCCGACCTCGTCGTGCTGCCCGGCAGCAAGGCGACCGTGTCGGACCTGGAGTGGTTGCGGCGCAGCGGAATCGCCGACGCACTGCGCGCGCGGGCCGCGGCGGGCGGGCCGATCCTCGGCATCTGCGGCGGCTACCAGATGCTGGGCGAACACATAGACGATCCCGTCGAGTCGGGTGCGGGGCGGGTCGACGGGCTGGGCCTGTTGGATCTGGCGATCGAGTTCGCCGATCCGAAGGTGTTGCGCCGCAGCGGCGGCCACGACGCGTCCGGAATCCCGGTGCGGGGCTACGAGATCCACCACGGCAGGGTGGCAGGCACCGGCGACCCGGCCTGGTTCGAGATCGATGGTCAACCGGAAGGCAGTGTGCGCGGCCCGCTCTGGGGCACCCACCTGCACGGCGTGCTCGAGTCGGACGAGTTCCGCCGCGCCTGGCTGCGCTCGGTGGCGGCCGCGGCCGGGCGCGCGGGTTTCGTTGTCGCCGAGGACACTTCCGTCGCCGCTGTGCGCGCGAGCCAGCTGGACCTGCTCGCCGATCTGATCGAGCGGCACCTCGATGTGGACCGGTTGGAACGCCTGCTCACCGACGGTGCGCCCGCCGATCTGCCCACCCTGGCGACCGCCGCGCTCCCCACTTCCGCGACCTCGCCGAGCTGAACTGTTGACGCGACGTACACTGCCCCTTACCTTTCAGTAAGGAATTCGGCTCCGGGTAAGGCGCGCGGGGCGATGGGCGTGGGAGAAGCACGGGTCGGTGAGTGACGTGGCGGCAGACAAGAAGTCCAACAGCCGGGCGGGGAATGTGGTGTCGGCGACCGTGACGAGCAAGGGTCAGATCACCATCCCGATCGACGTCCGGGTCGCCATGGGCCTGCGCGCCGGGGTCCGGGTCGCCTTCGTGCCCACCGACAACGGCACCTACGAACTGGTGCCCGAGACCCGAACCATCAAGTCGCTCAAGGGAATAGTCGGTTGGTCCGGCTCGCCGGTCGGCCTCGCGCAGATGAACGAGGCGATTTCGGGCAATGTCGTGGAAGGCAAGCAGAAATGATCGGTCTGGACGCCAATGTGCTGATCCGCTATCTCACCCAGGACGATCCGGAGCAGTCGGCGCGGGCCAACCAGGTGATCGACGGACTCAGCGAGAGCCGCCCCGGCTACGTGACGATGATCGTGCTCGCGGAGATCCACTGGGTGCTGCGCCGCGGCTACAAGCAGGATCCAGAGGCCGTCACCGACGTGCTGCTGGGTCTGCTCGACTCCACCGAGATCGTGGTCGAACGCGCGGACACCGTGCGCCAGGCGCTGCGGCGCGCCGCGGACGGCGCGGACTTCGCCGACGCGCTCATCCAGCAGCTGGGTCAGGAGGCGGGCTGCGACCTCACCGTCACCTTCGACCACAACGCCGGCGAACGCGCCGGCATGCGGCTGCTCGCCTGAGACGAAGACCGGGCCTCGTTCAGCTGACCCGTGTAGCGTCATTCGGCATGAAATCTCGGCAGATCACGGTGGGCGATCGGGCATGGACCGTGCGGGTGGACGGACCGGAATCCCGGCACAGCGTGCTGCTGCTGCCCGACGCCGCCGACTCGGCGGACGTCTACGACCAGGTGTGTGCTCGATTGCACAACTCCGATCTGCGCACGGTCGTGCTGGAGTCGATCGACGGCCTCGACGCCGCGGGCGTCACCGGGATCCTGGACCAGATCGGCGTGCCGTGGGCGAACGTGGCGGCCCGCGGCTCGGGCGCCGACCTGGCGTGGCGGGCGTGCGCGGCCGGATTCGGGCGCTTCATCAGCCTCGTGGTGGCCGATCGCGGTCACCCGGCGGCCCCGGGCCGGGACGGGTCCGTGGCCGACGCCACGGTCCGCCCGGTGGAGTTGCCGACCACGGTGCTGGCCACCAAGAACCTGCCCCGCGCGGTGGCCGACGCCTCCGGGCGCTTCGTTTACGGCGAGTTCCGGGTGGCCGACGTCGACGTCACGAACGTGGCGACCGAGGCCGACCACGAGTTCGCGACCGAGATCGTGCTACGCACCAGCACCTGGTGAGCCGGACTCGGCTCGGTAAGCCCTCAGCCACTCGAGCCAGCTGTCGAGTTCGGCGAAGGCCTTCGCCAGCGGCTCGGCCGAGGACAGGAACACATCGTGCTTGGCCCCGTCGATCGGCACGATGTTGGTGCGGTCGCCGAGGCAGCCCGACCAGCGCTGAATCTGCTTGACGTCCAACACCGCGTCGGCCACGTCGACGGCCGGGCCGTAGCGACGGGCGAACTTCGTCACGCGCGAGCGCAGGATCAGCGACGGCACGCCGATGTCGAGGCCCTCGTGCAGCCGCGCGTGGCCGTTGCGGATCGCCCGCAGCCAGCCGAACCGAACGGGGAAGCCGTGCAACGGTTTCCAGTCCAGGTTGTAGTCCCACTCGCCCGCGACGCTGCTGTGCAGGCTGTCGCCGTAGGTGCTGATCTTGCCGCCGGGCAGCTCGAACATCTTCCGAAAACGGCCGAGCCCCTTGATGATCGGCGTTCCGATGGTCCGGTAGTAGGACGGGCCCTGCAGGTCGAACCACGGGCTGTTGAGCACCAGGCCCGCGACTCCGGCCGCCGCCGTGCCCTCGGTCCGGTTGAGCCGATCCAGCCACAGCGGCAGGATCAAGCCGCCGGTGGAGTGCGCGTTCAGCACGACGGGAGCCCCGGTCTCCTCGCGGACGATGCGCAAGGCCTCGTTCAACTCGTCGTCATACAGTGCGAGATCGGTCACATAATGCGGTGTCTGCCCTTCGCGCAGCGACCGCCCGCACTTGCGCAGATCCAGCGCGTAGAAGTGATATCCGCGGGCCGCGAAATGCTCGGCGAGGTGCTCCTGGAAAAAGTAGTCGGTGAACCCGTGCACATACAGCACCGCGCCCTCGGCGGCCGCGAGGTTCGCGCCGGGCCGATAACGCACCAGCGTGGCCACGGCCTCGCCCTCACCGTCGGGATCTGGCCCGAACGACAGCGTGCGCTGCTGGTAGTTCTCGCCCAGCACATCGGCTTTCCACTGGCCCTCGTCCCTGGTCTCGTTGCTCGGAGTGGCGAGTGAAGTTTCCTTTGTCACATACACAATCTAGGTCACATTCTTCGGTCTCGGCGCAGGGGATCGACGTGGTGAGGTGCACAATTGGAGCTAGGTGAACGGCGGGTAACCTAACCCCCGCCATGGTTTACGAACCGAAACCGAGGCAATAACACGCAAGCACCGTGCCCAGGCAGGTCCACCCGCCCGGTGGGCCCGCGTAGAAGGACAAGGAAGTCGATCTAGCCGTGCCGAACGCTGCCATGACTGAAAAGACCGATGTTGTACTCATCGGCGCCGGCATCATGAGTGCCACCCTCGGTGCGCTGCTGCGCCAGCTGCAGCCCGATTGGTCGATCTCCCTGTTCGAGCGGCTCGACGCCGCGTCGGCGGAGAGCAGTGACCCGTGGAACAACGCGGGCACCGGACACTCGGCGCTGTGCGAGCTGAACTACAGCCCGCAGAACGCCGACGGCTCGGTGGACATCAGCAAGGCCATCGACATCAACGAGCGGTTCCAGGTGTCGCGCCAGTTCTGGTCCTACGCCGTGGAGAACAACATCCTCGGCGACCCGTCCAGGTTCATCAACCCGATTCCGCACGTGAGCTTCGTGCACGGCGCGGACAACGTCGATTACCTGCGCAAGCGCTACGAGGCGCTGGCGCCGCACCCGCTGTTCGAGGGCATGGAATTCATCGACAGCCCCGACGAATTCGCCCGGCGGCTCCCGCTGATGACGCGCGGTCGTGACTTCTCCGACCCCGTCGCGCTGAATTGGACCGACGGCGGCACCGACATCGACTTCGGGTCGCTCACCAAGGAATTACTCGCCTACCTCGGCGCCAGCGGCGCGGATCTGGCCTTCGGCCACGAGGTGCGCGACCTCGCCAAGCAGTCCGACGGGTCGTGGGCGGTCAAGGTGCGCAACCTGCGCACCCGCGAAACCCGCACGCTCATCAGCAAATTCGTGTTCGTCGGCGCGGGCGGCGGCGCGCTGCCGCTGCTACAGAAGTCCGGCATCAAGGAGATCGACGGCTTCGGCGGCTTCCCGGTGAGCGGACAGTTCTTCCGCTGCACCAACCCGGCGCTGATCCAGCAGCACGAGGCCAAGGTGTACGGCAAGGCCGCGGTCGGCGCGCCGCCGATGTCGGTGCCGCACTTGGACACTCGGGTCATCAAGGGCACGCCCGGTCTGCTGTTCGGCCCCTACGCGGGCTGGACGCCGAAGTTCCTGAAGGAGGGCAAGCTCACCGACCTGTTCAAGTCGGTGAAGCCGAACAACCTCTTCTCGCTGCTCGGCGTCGGCGTCACCGAACTCGGCCTGACCAAGTACCTGGTGAGCGAGCTGCTCAAGTCCGAGGCGGGCAAGGTGGACACGCTCAAGGAGTTCATCCCGCGCGCCGACGGCCGGGACTGGGAGCTGATCACCGCGGGCCAGCGCGTGCAGGTCATCCGGCGCAAGGGCGCGGGCGGCGTGCTCGAGTTCGGCACCGCCGTGGTCGCCGCGGCCGACGGCTCCATCGCGGGCCTGCTCGGCGCGTCCCCCGGCGCGTCCACGGGCGTCACGGCGATGCTCGACGTCATGCAGCGCTGCTTCCCGAGCGAGTACGTCGCGTGGACGCCGAAGCTGAAGGAGATGATTCCCTCACTGGGCGTCAAGCTGTCCGAGAACCAGGCCTTGTTCCACGAGGTATGGGATTGGACGTCCAAGGCGCTGAACCTCACGGGTGGCGCGAATAACACGCCGAGACCTGCGGGGGTCGCGGCAAACGGCGCGGTGTGATAGCAACAGGCGATGATGTCAACGGTTGCTCTCAAACGGTCATGGGCGTTGGATCTCGACAACGCCACCCTCTACCAGCTGTTGAAACTTCGGGTCGAAGTCTTTGTCGTCGAGCAGAAATGCGCCTATCCGGAGTTGGACGGGCTCGACCTGCTCCCGGAGACACGGCACTTCTGGCTCGATGACGAGGGCGAGGTGATCGCCACGCTGCGGTTGCTGGAGGAGCACGAGGACGGGGTGAAGTCCTTCCGGATCGGCCGCCTGTGCACGGTTCCCCCGGCGCGCGGCCACGGCTACACCACGCGCCTGCTGCAGGCCGCGCTGGCCGAGGTCGGCTCGGCGACGGTGCGGCTGAACGCGCAGTCCTACCTCGTCGACATGTACGCCAAGCACGGGTTCAAGCAGGACGGCGACGAGTTCGACGAAGACGGGATCCTGCACATTCCGATGCGCAAGGGATGATCGTCGCAGAGTTGCCCGGCCGCCTCCGTCGCTTCTTCGCGGCGGGGGCGGTTGTGTGTTCGCCAGGGTCGTGATGCGCAGGGCAGCGTCGGCCGGACCCGTCCGCGCGCCTAGAGTTGGGGCGTGTCTGTGTCCCATGCCGAAACTATGCCGTCGACTCACTCGCTGACCGGATCACCCGCGCGCCCGACGGGCGAGGGAGAGGCGGGTTTTCCGTTCTCCGCGGTGGTCGGTCAAGAGCGGCTGCAGCTGGCGCTGATCCTGTGCGCGGTGCACCCCGGCATCGGCGGCGTGCTGGTGCGCGGCGAGAAGGGCACCGCGAAATCGACCGTCGTGCGCGCGCTGGCGCAGCTGCTGCCGCCGGTCGTGGACGAGACCGGCGCGCGGCCCGCGCGGCTGGTCGAACTGCCGGTCGGCGCCACCGAGGACCGCGTGGTCGGCTCGCTGGATCTGGAGCGGGTGCTGCGCGACGGCGAGCAGGCGTTCCGGCCCGGACTGCTGGCGGCCGCGCACCACGGCGTGCTGTACGTCGACGAGGTCAACCTGCTGCACGACCACCTGGTCGACGTGCTGCTCGACGCGGCCGCGATGGGCCGGGTGCACATCGAGCGCGACGGCGTATCGCACTCGCATCCCGCGCGATTCGTGCTCGTGGGGACCATGAATCCGGAGGAGGGCGAGCTGCGGCCGCAGCTGCTCGACCGGTTCGGGCTCACCGTCGACGTGGCGGCCTCGCGCGAGGTCGACGTGCGGATGGCGGTGGTGCGGCGGCGGCTGGACTACGAGGCCGACCCGGCCGGGTTCGCCGAACGCTACGCCGCGGCTGACCGAGAGGTGGCCGAGCGCATTCTCGCCGCGCGAGACCGAGTTGCGCGGGTGCTGCTCGACGACGGCGAGCTGCGCCGAATCGCCGCGCTCTGTGCGGCTTTCGACGTCGACGGCATGCGCGCGGACCTGGTGGTCGCGCGGACCGCGACGGCGCACGCCGCCTGGCGCGGCGCGGACGCGGTCACCGAGGAGGATGTGCGGATCGCGGCCGAACTCGCACTGCCGCATAGGCGTCGGCGCGATCCGTTCGACGAGCCGGGGATCAGTGCGGACCAGCTCGATGAGGCGATGCGGGAGGCGGCGGAGGAGGTGGATCGTGAGAATCGGTCCGCCGCTGAGGAATTCGAGGAGGGGCAGTCGTCCGAAGGGAAGAACCAGTCGGGTACTGAGGATTTCGAGCAGGACCCGTCGTCCGAGGAGCCGAACCGGTCGGACACTGAGGATTTCGAGCGGGGTTCGGGGTCCGATGAGCCGACTCGGCCGGACGCCGAGGATTTCGAGCAGGGCCCGTCGGTCGAGGCGGCTCAGTCGGACGCCGGCGGTGACCAGTCGCGGGCGGGTGATCCCGAGGCCGGTCCGGACGACGACCCGGACTCGC
>NZ_BAGH01000287.1 GCF_000308715.1 Nocardia tenerifensis NBRC 101015 | reverse complement strand
CGCGGATCTGATGGCGCTGGCCGGCCTGGTTTCAGACAGAAACCACTGAGCCGCCGACGCCGACCGTAAGGAGATGACATGCAGCCCTTCGACCTTCCCGATTTCTACATGCCGTACCCGGCCAGGCTCAACCCCCACGTGGACATCGCCCGCGCGCACACCAGGAACTGGGCCGAGGCGATGGGCTACTTCGAACCGCAAGGCGGGCACCATATTTGGGACGAGACCGACCTCGAGAAGCACGACTACGGCCTGCTGTGCGCCTACACCCACCCCGACTGCGACAGCCAGGAGCTGTCGCTGATCACCGACTGGTACGTGTGGGTCTTCTACTTCGACGATCACTTCCTCGAATTGTTCAAGCGCACAAGGGATACCGAGGGCGCACGGCAATACCTGGACCGGCTGCGCGCCTTCATGCCGCTCGACGGCGGCCCGATGCCGGAGCCGACCAACCCGGTCCAGCGCGGACTCGCCGACCTGTGGCCGCGCACCGTGCCGACCATGCCGATGGACTGGCGCAGGCGCTTCGTCGAGACCACGACCGCACTGCTGGAGGAGTCGCGGTGGGAGCTGACCAACATCACCGAGGGCCGGATCGCGAACCCGATCGAGTACATCGAGATGCGGCGCAAGGTCGGCGGCGCGCCGTGGTCGGCCAACCTGGTCGAGCACGCCGTGCGCGCCGCCGTACCCGCCGACCTCGCCGCGACCCGGCCGCTGGAGGTGTTGCGCGACACCTTCGCCGACGCCGTGCACCTGCGCAACGACATCTTCTCCTACGAGCGCGAAGTGCGCGATGAGGGCGAGAACGCCAACGCGATCCTGGTGGCGGAGAACTTCTTCGGCTGTGCGACCCAGCGGGCGGCCGACATCGTCAATGACCTGCTGACCTCACGGTTACAGCAGTTCGAGCACACCGCCCTCACCGAGCTGCCGATGCTGTTCGCCGAGCACGCGACGGCCCCGCATGATCAAGCCGCCGTGCTCGCCTACGCGAAAGGCTTGCAGGACTGGCAGTCCGGCGGGCACGAGTGGCACATGCGCTCCAGCCGATACATGAACAAGGGCGCGACTACCGACCCGCTGCCGCGGCTGTTCAAGCCGATCGGGCTCGGCACTTCCGCGGTGTATCTGTTCGCGCCGGTCGTTCCGGGCGCGAGCAGGATCAAAAGCTTCCTGCGGCCGCGGTTCGAGAACGTCGGGCCCACGGCGCTGCCCGATCTTTATCTGCCCTACCAGGTTCGTCTGAGCCCGTTCCTGGATTCCGCCCGCGAGAACCTGCTGGCCTGGGGGAACCGGGTTGGCTTCCACGGCCCGGTGCCCGAGCTCGGCGGACGGGCGCTGTGGCGGCCGGTGGATCTCGTGGAGTTCGACTTCGCCCTGTGCTCGGCGGGTTTGGACCCGGACGCCACGCCGGCCGAGCTGGATCTCTCGGCCGATTGGCTCGCCTGGGGTACCTACGTCGACGACTACTACCCCCAGGTGTTCGGCCGGCGCAGGGACATCATCGCGGCCAAATCCCAGGGCAAGCGGTTATCGGAGTTCATGCCGCTGGACACCACTGGCTTTCCGCCCGCGGCGAATGCGGTGGAGCGTGCGCTCGCCGACCTCTGGCACCGGACCGCAGCAACTCTCGCCCATGAACAGAAGACTGAATTGCGCAGCGCTGTAATGGCTTTCCTGGAAGGCTGCGAATGGGAGGTGGCCAACGACATCACCGGACGTATTCCCGACCCGGTCGACTACGTCGAGATGCGCCGTCGTACCTTCGGTTCGGATCTCACCATGGCCCTGTCGCGGCTCTCACACGGACAACTCGCCGCGCCGGAACTCTCCCGAGCCCGAACCCTCTCGGACCTGGAGCACACTGCCAGCGACTACGCCACGATGGTCAACGACCTGTTCTCATATCAGAAAGAGACACAGTACGAGGGCGACTTCCACAACGCGGTCCGCGTCATGCAGAACTTCTTCGACTGCGGCCCCCAGGACGGCGTCGCCATCGTCAACGACCTGCTGACCGCGCGGATGCAGCAGTTCGAACGCATCGTCGGCAGCGAATTGCCCGCCCTCTACCGGGAATACGACCTCGGCAAAGACGTGCGCGACTCGATCGACCGCCGGGCGGCCGAACTCCAGGACTGGCTGGCCGGAGTCGTGCACTGGCACAGATCCACCGGCCGCTACAAAGAGCCTCAGCTAGCGGACCGGTATCGACCCGCGGCAGCTCCTGTCGACCCGATGGCCGAAATCCCCTCCCCCACACCGGCCTACACGCGGCCGAGCGGGATCGGCACCGGGGCCGCGCGCATCGACGGACTCTGCCGCTCTCTGCGCGCCCGCCAGACGGTGTCGCCATGACCACCACCCGTGCGCGAACCGTATTACTCGCCGCGCCACGGTCTTTCTGCGCGGGCGTCGAGCGGGCGATCGACACCGTCGAGCGATTGCTGGCCGCGCCCCAGCGGCGGGACCCGATCTATGTGCGCAAGCAGATCGTGCACAACACCCACGTGGTCGCCGAGCTGGCCGCCCGCGGCGCGATCTTCGTCGAGGAGCTGGACGAGGTGCCCGCGGGCGCGACGGTCGTGTTCTCCGCGCACGGCGTCTCCCCCGCCGTGCGCGCGGAGGCGAAGCGGCGCGAGCTTACCGTGGTCGACGCCACCTGTCCGCTCGTTACCAAGGTGCATGCCGAGGCCCGGCGTTTCGCGGCCCGCGGCGACACCATCGTCCTGGTCGGCCACGCCGGGCACGAGGAGGTCGAGGGCACCGCGGGCGAGGCGCCCGAGTCGACCGTGGTGGTCGGCGATCCGGCCGAGGTCGCCGCGCTCGAGGTCCCCGACGAGAGCCGGGTCTCCTACCTGACCCAGACCACGCTGTCGATCGAGGAGGCCGACGCGACCATCCAGGCTCTGCGCCAACGCTTTCCGCAGCTGCACGGGCCGGGCAGCGCCGACATCTGTTATGCCAGCACCAATCGTCAACAGGCCGTCGCGGCGATCGCGCGGCACAGCGACGTCGTGCTCGTCGTCGGCTCGCAGAACTCGTCCAACTCCCTGCGCCTGGTGGAAGTGGCTCAGCGCCAGCAGGTTCCGGCGTATCTCATCGACAACGCGGCGGCCGTCTCATTCAGCTGGATCGAGTCCGCGGACATTGTCGGCCTCACCGCCGGCGCCTCCGCACCGGGCGTACTCGTCGATGAGGTCATCGAGAAACTGCGGACCTGGGGACCGGTCACGGTTCGCGAACACGTCACCGCGGTCGAGGACATCGCCTTCGCCCCGCCGCACGAGGTAAGGCGGCTGCCATGAGCGAGACCGATATCGGCACGCCCACAACGGGAGTCAGCGATCTCGGCTTGCCTCCCGTACTCCCGCGCCACCGCACCCGGCGGCTGAACGTCGGCGGCGTTCCGGTGGGCGGCGGCGCGCCGATCTCCGTGCAGACCATGACCACCACCCGCACCGCCGACATCGACGCCACGCTGCAGCAGATCGCCGCGGTGACCGCGGCGGGCTGCGATATCGTCCGGGTGGCGGTGCCGACGACCGAGGACGCGGCCGCGCTACCGGCCCTGGTGGCCCGATCGCCGCTACCGGTCATCGCCGATATCCATTTCCAGCCGCGCTACGTCTTCGCCGCGATCGACGCGGGCTGCGCGGCGGTGCGCGTGAACCCCGGCAATATCAAGCAGTTCGACGATCGCGTCGGCGAGATCGCGAAAGCGGCCGGGGCGGCGGGCATTCCGATCAGGGTCGGCGTGAACGCCGGCTCGCTCGACCCGCGCGTGCTCGCCGAGCACGGCTCGGCCACCGCGGCGGCGCTGGTCGACTCGGCGCTGCGCGAGGCGGCGCTGTTCGAGGAGCACGGCTTCACCGACCTCAAAATCGCGGTCAAGCACCACGATCCGCGCACCATGATCGCCGCCAACCGGCTGCTCGCCCAACGATGCGACTACCCGCTGCACCTGGGCGTCACCGAGGCGGGACCGATGTTCCAGGGCACCATCAAATCGGCGGTCGCCTTC
>NZ_BAGH01000288.1 GCF_000308715.1 Nocardia tenerifensis NBRC 101015 | reverse complement strand
GATCGATTGCTGCGGGTCGGCTCGTCGAACCTCAACAACCGTTCGATGGGCTTCGACACCGAATGCGATCTGGCCGTCGAGGTCACCCCCACCACCACGAACGGCGACCTGCTGCGAGAGACCATCCTCGACATCCGTCGCCAGCTGATCTGCGAACACCTCGCCGTCGACCCCGCGAAATTCGACGCCACCCTCGCCGAAACATCCTCGCTCCTACAGACCGTGGAGGCATTGCGCGGCAACGGCCGAACCCTGGTGCCATTCGATCCCGAAACCGTAGAGAACGAGGACAGCCCCCTGGCGGAAAACGAATTCATGGACCCCGAACGCACCCCACCAAGCCTGTGGGACAACCCGTTCCTGAGCCGCGGCATCCGCAGACTGAAAGCCGCACGAGCAGTCCGCTGACCCCCGCGGGCAAACCGCGACGGTCGAGATGAACCGCGAGGCCGCCGCTCCCCGTGGCAAGGAGCGGCGGCGTCGGCTACCCGATCTCGACCGGCGACTCACTCGGTCGATCGACCGCAACGCGCCGCGTGCGCAGTAGCGTCAGTCCGAGCAGCGCGGCCGCGACGCAGAATCCGGCGCTGATCCAGGAGCCCGTCGACATGGCGGCGGTGAAGGCCTCCTTGGCGGGCTCGGCGAACCCGAGTTGGAGTGCGGCGCCGATGGATTCGCGTGCCGCGTCGGGCACCTCCGCCGGCATGTGCTCGGTGAACACACCGGCGAGCACGCTGCCGAGAATGGCGATGCTGATCGCCATGCCGACCTGCTGCAGCGTGTCGTTCATGGCCGACCCGACGCCGGCGTGCTCGAGCGGAATCGCGCTCATGATCGCGGCGTACGCGGCCGGCCCGGCCAGACCACCGCCGACACCCATGACCAGCATGCTGACCAGGATCGCCAGGTACCCCTCGCTGACCGCGAGGATCGCGAACGCTCCGCCCATGACCAGCAGCCCGGACACGATCAGCGTCTTGTTGCTGAGTTTCTTGCCGAGCGTCGCGCCGAGGCCGTTGAACGCGGCGGCGGCCACGGCGTAGGGCAGCAGCGCCAAGCCGGCCTTCATCGGCCCGTATCCGAGCACGAACTGCAGGTATTGGGTGAGCATCAGCATGACCGCGCCCATGCCGAACACCATCAGCAACAGCGTCAGCGCGGTGCCGGTGAAGTCCCGATTGCGAAATACCGCCAGCGGCAGCATCGGATGCGCGGACCGGCTCTCCCACACCACGAACCCGGCCGCGGTCACCACGGCCAGCGCGATCATGCCGACGTTCCACTCGCGCTCGATGATCACGTAGACCGTCGAGACCAGCGCGACGATCGACAGCAGCACGCCGATCAGGTCGATCGGCCGCTGCTCACCGGTGGTCTCCGGCATCAGCACCAGCGCCGCGACGATGGCGAGCACCGCGACCGGGATATTGAGCAGGAACACCGATCCCCACCAATAATGTTGCAGCAGAAGCCCGCCCAGTGTCGGCCCGGCGACGATGCCGACCATCGAGACGGTCGACCACGCGGCCATCGCCTTGCGTCGTTCATCCTCGGCGAAGGTGGTCATCAGGATGGAGATGGTCGACGGCATCAGCAGCGATCCGCCGACACCCATCAGGACACGCGCGACGACCACATGCCACGGCTCGGTGGCCAGCACCGCGGCGAGCGAGGCCACGCCGAATACGGCGAGGCCGTAGACCAGCATCCGGCGCCTGCCGAATCGGTCCGACAGGCTGCCCGCGGTGAGCAGCAGTCCGGCGAAGACCAAGACGTAGGCGTCGAGGATCCACTGCACGTCCGACGGCGTGGCCCCCAACTCGCGAATCAGCGACGGGATAGCGAGATTGAGCACAGTGCTGTCGAGCATCAGCACCAGCAAGGACAGACAGAGAACAGCCAGCACCCACCAGCGGCGCGGGTCTCGTACAACGTTCGATTCCACTCGCACAGCGTACGATGACATCGAACACTGTGCGAGTGAATATAGAATCGCTCCGTGACCAAGCAGTTCACCTCGGTATGGCTTCGCGAACCGCGGCAGCCCAAGGAGTCGGGCCTACGCCTCGACCACATCGTCGGCGCCGCCGTCGAGCTTCTCGACGCCGAGGGGCTCGACGCCTTGAGCATGCGCAAGATCGGCGCCAAACTCGGCGCGGGCGCGACCAGCCTCTACTGGTACGTCGGCAACAAGGACGAATTGCTGGAGTGGGTTCTCGACGAGTTCTGGAGCATGGTCGAGGTGCCCGAGCCCGACCAGGCGCCGTGGCGCGAGGTCCTGACCGTCTTCGCCTACAACTTCCGCGAGACCCTGCGCGCGCACCCGTGGGCGGCGACGCTGATCGGCCAGCTGCCGAGCATGGGCCCGAACGCGTTGCGGCTCACCGATCGGCTGCGGCGCGCCTACCTGGCCGCGGGTTTCCACGGTATCGACATCTATCTCGCCAGCGGCACGGTGATGTCCTACGTGCTCGGCGTCATGATGCCCGAGATCGCCTGGACCAAAACGTACGGACACGAAGAGATCGAACGGGCCGAAATGCTGACGATGATGGAGCACGCGGCCGCGGACTTTCCCGAGCTCATGGCCGACTACCGGGAGACCGCGCCGACCGATTGGGACACCGCGCGGGCCATGGCGTTCGACTTCGGGCTGCTGTGTCTGCTGGACGGTCTCGAGCGCAGGCTGGACGGAAAGCCGCAGGGAAATAGTTCCTGACCCACCGTCTTTCGCGTTCTGCGGTGGGTAGTGCGCGGTTCGGAGATAAACTGTAACGAGTTCTAATTCATGGACCGAGGAATCGGTGCACCTCGCGCTAACGAGGTGCACGGGAAGGCGTTCGCGTGAGCAGCCACACCGTTCTGGGTCAGGAAGTTCTCATGCCGGTGCGCATCCGGCTCGCGCACGCGTTCATGGCGAGCTATCTGGTTCCCGTCGACGCCGCACAGCGCCTGATCGACTACTCCGGCCTGCGCGTGCTGCGACTGCCCGGTGGCCGCGCGATGTGCTCACTCGTCTTCGTCGAGTACGTCGACGGAGATCTCGGTCCCTACAACGAGTTCGGCGTCGCGTTCATGGTCCGGCAGCACACCGCCGACCCCTCGGTCCGCTTCGGCGATCTCCGGGCCTTGGCGACGAGCCGTGCGGGAGTCCTCATCCACCGTTTGCCGGTCGACGGTGATTTCACCCTCGCGGCCGGTCGGGGGATCTGGGGCTTCCCGAAGGAACTCGCCGATTTCAGCGTCCGCCACGACGGGGGAGTGCGCCACGGCGCGCTGCGCCAGGACGGCGCGCTCATCGCGGATCTGACTGTCCGCCAGGGCATTCCCACTCCGCAGCGTCGAAACACAGCCTCCTCGTTCGACGCTTACTCGCACATCGACGGCGTCACCCGGTGCACACCGTGGCGGATGGAGCCGTCCGGCGTGCGCGCCCGGCTCGGCGGCGCCACGCTCACCCTCGGCGACCATCCCATCGCGGAGGAGTTGCGGTCGCTGCGGTTGCCTCGGCGAGCCGTCATGACGTCGACCATCGACCGGCTGGCCATGACGTTCGAGGATGCCGTCGCGGTGTAGTTCACCACGGATCTGCCTGCGGGAACGGCAGTCGATTCGGTCGAGTAACCGCATGATCACGGCCTCGCGCGGCTCATGGACGCCTTCTGTCGGTCCGGTTAGGGTGACGTAGCGGATTGTTTGCTCGCGCGGTGTCGCAGATTGTTCGGTGCGCACGGCGTGCGGTCGCGGACCTTCCCGCTCGCAGCACGAAGCCGACCGGTGTGGGAGAGGTGCCTGTGAACTCCGACGACCAGCGCGAACTTCTGGCGTCCAGTGACGTCCAGAGAAAGCGCGGAGCGGCGGGGAAGATATGGGAGAAGCTTCCGGCGATGCACGGCCCGCGGCATCTCGACGGGGCCGCCTCGGCGATAAGTTTCCTGATCGGATACTCCGTAGCCGGCGCGGAGGTCGGGGTGTTCGTGGCGATGCTGGTCGCCGTCGTGCTCGGCGCCGTACGACTGATGCGCGGCGACTCGGTGCGGGCGGTCGCGGTTCTGGTGATTCTGGTGTTCGTCGAGATCACCGCCGAGGGGCGCGGTTTCTACCTGCCGGAAGTAGCGTGGAGCGTCGTGATGACCGTGCTGTTCGGCGCGACGCTGCTCACCGGTGCGTCGCTGAGCTTCGCTGTGACCCGCGAGGTTCGGCCTGCGCCCGGCGATCCCACCGGCCGGTTGCGGGCGCATCGCCGAGTCACCTTCGCCTGGTTCCTGTTCCGGGCTGTGCACGTCGCGGTGATGGCGCCGCTTCACGTGGCCGACAAGGTTGTCCGCGACTCCTTCGCATCGAACTTCGGCAATCCCGCGCTGGCGCGCATGCTCGCGCCCACCCGGCTGTGGGTACGCGACGAGCCGATCGTCCGAGCCGGGGCGGCATGACGCTGCCGAGCCCCGACGCCGAGTCGGAGGACGGGGAAGAAGAGGTCGACTATCGGTTCACCCTCGCCAACGAGCGAACGTTCTTGGCGTGGATGCGCACCTCGCTCGGCCTGCTCGCCGGCGGCGTCGCGGTGCACACGCTGGTGCAGCCGTTCCGGATGGGCGGCGTGCGGCGGGCCTTGGCGTTGAGCTGTCTGGTGCTGGCGGTGGTGGTCGCCGTCGGCGCGTACGTGCATTGGCGACGGGTGGGCGCGGCGATGCGCCGCGGAGATCCGTTGCCCGACACGGTGATGGTGCCGATCCTGTCCGCGGGTATCGCGGTCGTCTCGGTGCTCGCGGGCATCGCGGTGTTGCTGCGATGAGCCGGGCCGGGCTTGCCGCCGAACGCACCGCCCTGGCCTGGCGGCGAACGGCGGTGGCCGCGATGCTCACCGGCGCCTTGTTCCTGAACCATGCTGTGAGCAGCGGGTGGCGTCCCGCACTGATCGCGCCGATCGTCGCCGCGGTGGCCATGGCGGCGCTGGCGGTCATGGGGTACCTGCGCAACCGCGATCTGCACAAGGGTCGCTACGGCTTCGGCGGGCGGTCCGTCGCGGCCGCGACCGCGGTCGTGGTGATCGTCGCCGTCATCGCCGCCGTCATCCAGTTCACCGCACCCTTGCCTGAGACCCTAGGAGGATGAGATGAGCACAGCGACCGAGCCGAGCGCCTTCATCGTCGCGGAGCAGCGCCGCGCCGCCGCCGCGATGCCGTTCGCCGACACCGCCGATCTCGCGGACGCCGATCGCGGGTTCATCGCCGCGCTCGAGCCCGGCGTCGTCACCGCGGAAGACGGAACGGTGGTGTGGGACAACGACTCCTACAACTTCCTGCGCGAATCCTGCCCCGCTTCGGTCAATCCCAGTCTGTGGCGTCAGGCCGGTTTGGTCGTCAAGCAGGGGCTGTTCGAGGTCGTCGAGGGCATCTATCAGATCCGCGGCCTCGATCTCTCCAACATGACGCTGGTCGAGGGGGAGACCGGTGTGCTGGTGATCGATCCACTGATCTCCATGGAGACCGCCGCCGCCGGACTCGCGCTGTATCGAGCGCACCGCGGTGACCGTCCGGTGACCGGCCTCGTCTACACCCATTCGCACGTGGACCATTTCGGCGGCGCACTCGGCGTGACCACCACCGAAGACGTTGCCGCCGGGCGTTGTCCGGTGCTCGCCCCGGCCGGATTCCTGGAACACGCTGTGGCCGAGAATGTTTACGCGGGCACCGCGATGTCGCGGCGGGCAGGCTACATGTACGGCGCGGTGTTGCCGCGCGGGCCGCTCGGCTCGGTCGGTGCGGGGCTAGGGCAGACCACCTCGGTCGGGACCGTGACGTTGATTCCGCCCACCGTCGACATCACCGCGACCGGGCAGGAGGAGACGATCGACGGGATCCGCATCGTCTTCCAGCTCACGCCCGGCACCGAAGCGCCCGCCGAGATGAACTTCTACTTCCCGGATCGCCGAGCCCTGTGCATGGCCGAAAACGCCACGCACACACTGCACAACCTGCTCACGCTGCGCGGAGCGCTCGTCCGTGACCCGCACGTCTGGGCGAAATACCTCACCGAGGCGATCAACCTGTACGCGCGCCGGTCCGACGTGGTGTTCGCCTCCCATCACTGGCCCACCTGGGGAACCGACCGGCTCGTGGAATACCTTGCGCTGCAACGTGATCTATACGGATACCTGAACGACCAGACGCTACGGCTGCTGAATCAGGGCTACGTCGGGGCCGAGATCGCCGAAATGCTCACCCTCCCAACGGCTGTCGAGGGCAGCTGGCACACGCGCGGGTACTACGGGTCGGTCAGTCACAATGTCAAAGCCATCTACCAGCGGTACATGGGCTGGTTCGACGGCAACCCGGCGCATCTGTGGGAGCATCCGCCGGTCGATTCCGCCATCCGGCACGTCGAGTTCATGGGTGGCGCCGAGGAGGTGTTGCGCAAGGCACAGGCCTCCTACGACGCGGGCGACTACCGGTGGGTGGCCCAGGTCGTCAACTACGTGATCTACGCCGACCCCACCAACGACGCCGCGAAAGCCTTGCAGGCCAGCACCTTCGAGCAACTCGGGTACGGCGCGGAGAACGCCACCTGGCGCAACTTCTATCTCAGCGGCGCGTACGAACTGCGCTACGGCCCGTTCGGCACGCCGACCAAGGCCAATGCGCCGACCATGTTGGCCGCGCTGTCCGTCGAGCAGATTTTCGACGCCATGGCGTTGCGCGTCGACGGGCCGAAGGCGTGGAATCAGCGTGTCGTCGCGGACTGGCAGATCACCGACGAAGACCGCACGCACCGTCTCGAGCTGCGCAACGGGCGGTTGACCCACTACGACCGGCTCGAGGAGATGTCGCTGCCGGAGCCCGACGCGACCTTTACGTTGAGCAAGGCGACGCTCGTGCGGGTGCTGTTGTCCGGCGAGGATTTCGGGGTCGCGGCCGCCGCGGGCGACATTCTCATGGAAGGTGACGTCACCAAGTTGGCGGAACTTGTCGGCGTGTTCGACGCTCCCGACCCGGATTTCACGATTGTCACGCCGCGGGGGACGATCGGTTAGCTCGTCGCCGGGAACGATCGGTTAGTTCGCTGCCGGGAACGATCGGTTAGCTCGTCGCGGGGAACGACCGGTCAGTCGCCGCGAAAATTGCTCGACCCGTGCAACGACTCTCCTTACGGTGGTGATCATGTCAACCGAACCGTCGACCGATAGGCCTCCACTCCGTGATCGTCTGCGCGCCGCGCTGTCCGTCGCCATGAAGTCCCGTGATCGTCAGGCCGTCACCGCCCTGCGCGCCACCCTGGGTGCCATCGATAACGCGGAGGCCGTGGACGTCGGCGACCACCGCGCCGGCTCGGTAGAGAGCAGCGCCGTCGGCCTCGGCGCCGCCGAAGTGGCCCGCCGCGAACTCACGGAAACGGACATCGAACAGATCGTCCGGGCCGAGATCGCCGACCGCCACAAAGTCGCCGAAGAATATGAGGCCCTCAACCGGGCGGAACACGCCGACGATCTGCGCGCCCAAGCCCGGACGCTTACCGAGTTGCTGTAGTTCCACGCACCCGGTCGAGGTACTAGCCGAACGGCGGTTGGCGGGGTTGCTGTCGACGCCTGGCTACTTGCGGGAGCCGCATGGCTGGGGCCGCTTGCTGATAACCGCAGTCGGCCGAGCGACGCACGCCGAGAATCGTTGATTCGATGTCGCGCCGGACGGTTTGTATGAAGCGCTGGCGTTCGGCGGTTCGCGCTGAACGGCGCGGGTTCACGATCCATCTGTCAAAGCCGGATCGAGCCTGATGATCCGGCTCTAGGCCGAAGGCGCGGTGATGGCCGACTTCGTTTGGCCGATTCGCGCAGGCAGGGTGCCGTGGTGATCCCGGTCGTGAGACAGAACGGCGCGAGAGTTGTTTCAACGTGTTCGGTCAGGGGAGCTGGGGAGCGTCTTGATGTAGCGGCCGGCGATGAAGCGTTGGACGAGGCGTACTACGGGGCCGCCGAGGCGGGTGTACCAGGTGGCGGGGCGGGAGAAGGCGGCCACCACGCCGTACACGGAGTCGTCGGCCGAATCGTATTCGACGGCGAACAGTTCCTCCCCGATCGCCGGGTGGCCAGGCAGCGTGCCGTAGGCGAACCCTCTCTGGTTGGGTGCGGCGAGCACATAGACGACCCGGCACGGTGCGATGATCGCCAACGGCCCGACGCCGAGCCGCACCGTCACCCGCGCACCCGGCTCAGCCTTCACCGTCGACGCATCATGAAAGATCCCCGTCCCCTTCTGCATCCGATAATCCAGAATCGCCGCCCCCGCATGCTCGAACAGCGCCCGCCCATACCCGATCCGCCGCCGCACCCGAAACCGGTGATACCCCCGCGGCATCTCCCCACTCGTCGCCCCAACCTCCGAATAGGTGAACGGCAGATCCCCAGCCACATGCTCCATCCCTCGATCTTCACCCCCAGCCCACCCCCTGGAAAGCAATCCACTAAGTCTCTTACGACACGCCGCCCGCCCCGCCCAGGCACCCTCACCCGCGCACCGCACCCGCCTTCGACCACCCTGCCACCGCCATTCATCACCGACGCCTTCCACTGCGACCGACGTCTGCCACCGCCGCCGACGCTGCCGCCGACGTCTGGCCGCTGCCACCGCCTCTTGCTGCGCCTACGCCTGCTGCTGCCGCCGTCGCCTGCTGCTATGCCGCCGATGTCTGGCCGCTGCCACCGCCTCTTGCTGCGCCTACGCCTGCCGCTGCCGCCGCCGTCTGCTGCTCGCCGCTCGTCGCTCGTCGTCTGCTGCTTGCCGTCTGCCGCCTGCTGCCCGCCGCCTTCTGCTTGCCGTCTGCCGTCTGCCGCCCGCCGCCCGCCGCCTGCTGCTTGCCGCCTGCTGCTCGCCGCTCGTCGTCTGCTGCTTGCCGTCTGCCGTCTGCCGTCTGCCGCCTGCTGCTTGCCGCCTGCTGCTTGCCGTCTGCTGCTCGCCGCTCGTCGCCTGCTGCTTGCCGCCCGCAGCGTGTGGCTTGTGGCTTGCCACCTGCGGTTCGCTGCTGCCCGCGACTTGCTGTCTGCCGCCCGCTACCCGCCGGAGTGCCTCGACGAGCTGTACGGCATCCACATCGGCGCCGACCAGAAGCTCACTGTTCAGCGACGACCATGCCCGAAATCTCAACGGGGACAACCTGTCCCGCCAGGTCTGCCCGAACCCGCCTACCGGCAGCTGCTCTTCTCCGAGCGCCGCATCGCTATCCTTCGCGGCCCACGTGCTCCAGTCGCTGGCGAATTCGTTGCGCTGCTGCGCACCGCTGGTCCAAGGTGAAGTCAGGACCGCGTAACCGGCTTCAGTCGTAGAGGACTTCTGCGCAGCAGGCCCAGTGGATCCAAGTACTCACGTCGCCGCCGACCACCGCCCTCGCTTCGCAAGCCCCAGTGCAAGCACGTCCCGCAACCTTCGTGCCCGGACTCCAAAGTGCCGATCCGACTTCCACGCTCGACCCGTCGCCCGACGGCAACCTCTGCATGCACCGGTTCGTAGGTGGTTCGCAGCCCGCCTGGATGATCGATCGATATCACCGGTTTGTCGGCCACCGTGCCGGCGAACACCACGATCCCGTCACCGGCCGCCAGCACCGGCTGCCCCGGTGCACCGGACAGATCGACTCCGCGATGCCCGGGGAGCCAGTCCTGTGCGGGCTTGTCGAACCGTCGCAGCACGCTCGGCCGAGGTTGCAGCGGCCAATCGAACTGGCCGGTGGGTGCGGTCGCCGCTACCGGGTTCTCGTACACCACCAGGACCAGCGCGAGCCCCACGAGAATGGTGACGAACAAGCGCGCACAGTTCCTCAGCATCGCCCGAGATCACTTGCCCGCCACCGGCGACAGCACCATCGGGGCCGGCTCGACGAGTCCGCAGAATTCGGAATCACTCGGCGACATGAAAAATGGTGCGGGACCGACGTATTCGCAGAACTCGGGATCGAGCGGGGAGGTAGGCAACGGCTCGGGACCGACCATCGCAGTCAGCCACGGAAGCAAGCCGACGAGACCAACCGCCACACGCAATGGCGCCGGGTGCACCGCCCCGCACTGCGAACCAGTGCACGCCGCCGACGCACCAGAAGCCGGCCCCTCTCGCGCATCACCCAAGATCCGCAACGGCGCAGGCCGCACCATCCCGCAGAACGACCCCGTGCACCCCGCCACCTCGACACCAGGCGAAGCCCCCGCCTGAACCGTGCCCTGAGCCTCAGCCGCCACCGGCGGCGCGGTCAACACCCCGAGCACGAAGAAGAGCGGTATAACCAGCGTCATCATCGAAGAAATCGGATTCGAAGGCATGCCCCAAAGCCTCATCCGCCCACCCCCCGCCGCGAAACCCCCACCCCCGCAATTGTGGACAACTTTCTCCACTGTGGACACCGGAGGTTTCACAGAATGGCAAAGCAATCTCGCTCGTCGCAAAGAAGTGGGTGTCCATCCACTTCACCCGAGCCGGTTCGTGGCTCACTGCAACGCCGCCGTCTGCGACGAGATCGAGGTGCCGCTAGGAGGTAAGGTAGCTTTCGTACGCCCCGGGTCCGCCTCTGCATTGCATGCCGCCCGGGGCATGGCTTTGTCTGTGCCCTTGCCGGGTTTCTCCCCACCCTCAGTTGCCGGGGGATCGCTCTCACGGACCACACTTTCACTTGGGTCCGAGCCAGGGTCGTATCCGAATGCACCAAATCTTGACGGCGTGCATGGTGGTCTGGAGAGGATCTCCTGGGTGGCGTCGGCTGTCCGTCACGCACGGTCAATCCCGCCCCTGACAGGCCGATTTAGAAGCTGGGCCCGCAACCCCGTAGACTGATCAAGCGGTCTGTGCCTGCATGGACCGACTTCGCGCGCCACCCCGTGCTTGTTCGCAACGGCGCTGCACGAATCGAGTTCATCATCAATCGGTTCGCGGCGGTGTCCGGGCGGAGCAGGGAGTCGTCGGCTGGTCCCCACCCTCGCGGTCGGGTCCGATGGCTCGGAGGCGCCAGGGCAGTGGATCACCGATTCGCTGCGTCAACCGGCAAACGAAAGAGAGATACGAGAGCCATGGCTGTCGTAACAATGAAGCAGCTGCTGGACAGCGGCGCGCACTTCGGGCACCAGACTCGGCGCTGGAACCCGAAGATGAAGCGGTTCATCTTCACCGACCGCAACGGCATCTACATCATCGACCTGCAGCAGACGCTGACCTACATCGACAAGGCCTACGAGTTCGTCAAGGAGACTGTCGCCCACGGTGGCACCGTTCTCTTCGTCGGCACGAAGAAGCAGGCCCAGGAGTCGATCGCGGCCGAGGCGACTCGCGTCGGGATGCCCTACGTCAACCAGCGCTGGCTGGGTGGCATGCTCACCAACTTCTCCACCGTGCACAAGCGCCTGCAGCGCCTCAAGGAGCTCGAGGCGATGGAGCAGACCGGTGGCTTCGAGGGTCGCACCAAGAAGGAAATCCTCATGCTCACGCGTGAGATGAACAAGCTCGAGCGCACCCTCGGCGGTATCCGCGACATGGCCAAGGTGCCCTCGGCCATCTGGGTCGTCGACACCAACAAGGAGCACATCGCCGTCGGCGAGGCGCGCAAGCTGAACATCCCGGTCATCGCGATCCTGGACACCAACTGCGACCCCGACCTGGTCGACTACCCGATCCCGGGCAACGACGACGCGATCCGTTCCGCCGCGCTGCTGACCAAGGTCGTCGCCTCTGCGGTGGCCGAGGGCGTGCAGGCGCGGGCCGGTCTGTCCTCGGGCGACGACAAGCCGGAGTCGGGCGCGGGCGAGCCGCTGGCCGAGTGGGAGCAGGAGCTGCTCGCTTCGGCCGCGCCCGCCGCCGACGCGCCGGCCGAGGCTTCGGCTGAGGCCCCGGCGGAAGCCGCGTCCGTGGAGACCCCGGCCGAGGCCTGAGTCTCTTAACTCGCTGTTCCAGCGGTGATCATGATCGCGTGCGATGGTGATCACCGCTGCCCAGTATCTCCAGAACTTTCTCCGAAGGAGGCTCGCCACCCATGGCGAACTACACCGCTGCCGATGTGAAGCGGCTCCGGGAGCTCACCGGCTCCGGGATGATGGACTGCAAGAACGCGCTGGCCGACACCGACGGTGACTTCGACAAGGCCGTCGAACTGCTGCGCATCAAGGGCGCCAAGGACGTCGGCAAGCGTGCCGAGCGCACCACCGCCGAGGGCCTGGTCACCGCCAAGGGCGGCGTCATGGTCGAGATCAACTCCGAGACCGACTTCGTCGCCAAGAACGCGGAGTTCCAGGCGCTGGCCGACCAGATCGTCGCCGCCGCCGCGGACGCCAAGCCGGCCGACCTCGACGCGCTCAAGGCCCTCGACCTCGGTGGCCAGACCGCCGACGAGGCCGTGCAGGCGCTGGCCGCCAAGATCGGCGAGAAGCTCGAGCTGCGTCGTGTGATCTCCCTCGACGGCCCGGTCGCGACCTACCTGCACAAGCGGGCCTCGGACCTGCCGCCCGCCGTCGGCGTGCTGATCGAGTACCAGGGCGAGGGTGACGCCGCGGCCGAGGCCGCCCGCGCCGCCGCCATGCAGGTCGCCGCGCTCAAGGCGAAGTACGTGACCCGCGACGAGGTTCCGGCCGACATCGTGGAGAACGAGCGCCGCATCGCCGAGCAGACCGCTCGCGAAGAAGGCAAGCCCGAGGCCGCGCTGCCGAAGATCACCGAGGGCCGCGTCAACGGCTTCTTCAAGGACGTCGTGCTGCTCGAGCAGTCGTCGGTCACCGACTCGAAGAAGACCGTCAAGGCCCTGCTGGACGAGGCAGGCGTCACCGTGACCCGCTTCGCCCGCTTCGAGGTCGGCTCCAACTGATCACGCCCCGCGCGCATCTCGGCGACCACCGGGATCCAGCCGCGGGACGGGTCTTGCCGGACTCACTGTCACATAGCGAGCAGGCCCCCCGTCGAACCGATCCGCCGGTTGACGGGGGGTCTTCTCATGCCGCCGAACACTCATAGGGCAGGATAGGGGCCGCTCCGTGTTGAGGAGCCTTTCCGAGCTGCCGAATTCTGTGACGCACTGACCTGCCGAGAACAACGTTGACCGCCGAAGGAGAAGAACACCCATGACGGACCCGGGGACCGCTCGCCCAGGATATCGCCGGGTGCTTCTCAAGTTGGGCGGCGAGATGTTCGGTGGCGGCCGGGTCGGCCTCGACCCCGACGTGGTGGAGACGGTCGCCGAGCAGATCGCCGAGGTGGTCGCCACCGGCGTGCAGGTGGCCGTGGTGATCGGCGGCGGCAACTTCTTCCGCGGCGCCGAGCTGGAGGAGCGCGGCATGGAACGCGCCCGCTCCGACTACATGGGCATGCTCGGCACCGTGATGAACAGCCTTGCGCTGCAAGACTTTCTGCAGAAACAAGGGATCGAGACCCGCGTGCAGACCGCGATCACCATGGGTCAGGTCGCCGAGCCCTACCTGCCGCTGCGCGCCAAGCGTCACCTGGAGAAGGGGCGCGTCGTCATCTTCGGCGCGGGCATGGGCATGCCGTACTTCTCCACCGACACCACCGCCGCCCAGCGCGCGCTGGAGATCGGCGCCGAGGTGGTGCTGATGGCCAAGGCGGTCGACGGGGTGTTCAATGCCGATCCCAAGGTCGACGAGAACGCCACCATGTTCTCCGAGATCACCCACAAAGAGGTCATCGAGCAAGGCCTCAAGGTCGCCGACGCGACGGCCTTCAGCCTCTGTATGGACAACCAGATGCCGATGCTGGTGTTCAATTTGTTGACGAAGGGCAATATCGCCCGAGCGGTCGCCGGTGAGAAGATCGGCACATTGGTTCGGTCCTGACCCCGCGACCCGCGGATCATGACGATGACGACGCAGTGGAGGAAACGGTCGTGATTGAAGAAGCGCTCTTCGACGCCGAGGAGAAGATGGAAAAGGCTGTCACAGTAGCGAAAGACGATCTATCGGGCATCCGCACCGGACGTGCCAACCCGGGTATGTTCTCGCGGATCGTCGTCGACTACTACGGCTCGCCGACCCCCATCACCCAGATGTCCAGCATCACGGTGCCGGAGCCGCGCATGGTCGTGATCAAGCCGTACGAGCAGGCGCAGCTCGGCGCGATCGAGACCGCGATCCGCAACTCCGATCTCGGTGTCAACCCCACCAACAACGGTGACATCATTCGCATTTCGGTGCCGCAGCTGACCGAGGAGCGGCGTCGCGAACTGGTCAAGCAGGCCAAGGGCAAGGGCGAGGACGCGAAGATATCGATTCGCAATGTCCGCCGCAAAACCATGGACGAACTCTCGCGCATCCAGAAGGATGGCGAGGCGGGTGAGGACGAGGTCGGGCGCGCCGAGAAGGACCTCGACAAGACCACCGCGAAGTATGTCGGACAGATCGACGAACTGGTCAAACACAAAGAAACTGAACTGCTCGAGGTCTGATGTCCGCGGCGGCGGAGCAGCGTTTATGCCGCCGATGCACGCAGCAGGCCCGCTCGGGCGGGGGACGAACGGAACGACGAGTTGAGCGACGGGACAATCGTGGCCGAGAACGCCGCCGCGACCGGTGCGGCTGAGGAGCCGAGGCCGGTGAGCGGCACAGCCGATGCGAGGCAGGAGCACGTGCGCGATGCGGAAGCGTCGGGCTACGAGCCGTTAGCCTCGGATTCGGCGTCGGGCCACGAGGTTTCGTCGGTGGATCCGGTCGCTGGTCGTGGTGTCGACGGGGCCGGGCACACGGTCGCGACAGCCGGTCTCGGCTCCCAGCCTGCCTCCGGTGTCGCGCCGTCCAGCATGTCTGCCTGGGCGGCTGGTCAGCAGACCGTTCCGGTGCCGTCGCCGGCCGAGCACGACCCGGAGGCGCACGGCCCCAACGCGGTGCTCGCCGCGCCTCCCGCGCCCGGTTCACGCGCGGGACGGAATCTGCCCGCGGCATTGGCCGTCGGTTTCGGCCTCGGACTCTCCCTCATCGCGATCCTGCTGTTCGTGCCCAAGGTCTTCATCGGTGTCGTCGGCGTAGCGGTCGGCGTCGCCACCTGGGAGGTCGTCAAACGGCTGCGCGAGGCCGACGTCCTGGTGCCGCGTATCCCGTTGATCGTCGGCGGCCAAGCCGTGTTCTGGCTCGGCTGGCCCTACGGCGCCAGCGGCGTCACCGGAGCGTTCGCCGCCACCGCGCTGACCTGCATGGTGTGGCGTTTGTTCGACCACGGACTGCAAACCGCCCCGCGAAACTTCCTGCGCGACACGGCCATAGCCATTTTCACGCTCGCCTGGATCCCGCTGCTCGCCTCGTTCGCGACCCTGCTGCTGCTCGAGCCCGACGGCAACCTGCGGGTGCTGACCTTCATGATCCTGGTCGTCTGCTCCGACGTCGGCGGCTACGTGGCCGGCGTGCTGTTCGGCAGGCACCCCATGGTCCCGTCGATCAGCCCGAAGAAATCCTGGGAGGGTTTCGGCGGGTCGCTCGTCTTCAGCGTCATCGGCGGCCTGCTCACCGTCACCCTGCTGCTCGACGCCAACTCCATGATCGGCGTCGTCCTCGGCATCGGCCTCGTCCTCGTAGCCACCTGCGGCGACCTGATCGAATCCCAGATCAAACGCGAACTCGGCATCAAAGACATGGGCACCCTCCTCCCCGGCCACGGTGGCATCATGGACCGCCTCGACTCCATGCTCCCCTCCGCCTTCGTCTCCTGGCTCGTCCTCTCGACCCTGCTCTGAGCAGGGACTATAAATATTTGCCGCTCCTGCTCGAAAAATTTATACTCGCAGGATGTCGGAGAACAAGCTCGCGCGCGCGGAGGTCGCCGTGCTGTCGTTTCTGCTCGGCAGCCCTGCTCCCCAGCGTCAGGTAGGCATCGCAGAAGCCACTGGGGTAACGCAGGCGCGCGTCTCGCAGATCTTGTCCGCCGCCGACGCGCGGGGTTGGACCGAGCGTGGCGCGGACGGCTGGCAGGTTCGTCAGCCTCGTGAGCTTTTCGAGCGCCTCGCGGCAGCCCGCCCGCCCAAGGTCGACGTCATCGAATCCTGGTACAGCCTCGACGACATGCCTCGCCAGATCGAACTAGCGCTCGAACACGCTGCGGCTCAGAGAGTTTCACTCCAGGTCTGCGGTGACTGGGCGGCGGATAGAGTCGCGCCTTGGCGTATCCCGGACATTGTCTTTCTGCATGCCGACTCTCGCTTGGAGCTGGAGCAAGCAGGTTTCGTGCCCGTCGAAACGAGTCCGGCCGATGCGACCATCGTGGTGACCGTGGGCAAGCTCGTCCCGGGACTGCACCTTGACCCGTCGATCGCCGCGGCGATGGGTGGACCGTCTGCGCAGGCGTGGCCGCTTGCCCCGGTTACCGAGATCGCCAGGCACCTTTTGTCGGGCGACGCCCCGGATGCTGTGGAAGCAGTCGCCGAGCTCGAGGAGCGGTTCCTCGCCGCACGCAGCGAGCTCGAGCGCGTCGCGTGATCGAGTTGAAGATCGCCAGCGGATCACGAGCCGAGGACGGCGCATACTTGGCATTGGCCGATGCTGCGGTCGCCGCGGCCGCTCTCGAGTCGTGGGCAGTGATCGGCGGACACATGGTCAATCTGCATGTATTACGCAGCGGTGTCTCCGTCCCACTGCGCGCGACCAGGGACGCCGACCTCGCGGTAGAGCTGGTCACGATTCGGGATGGTGTGCTCCTGGATCGGTTGCGAGGCATGGGCTATGACAATCCACGCTCCGGTAACCGATTCGAACGTTCCGTCGGTGGGACCTCCGCGACCATCGACCTGCTGGCTCCGTCATTCACCGATCAACATGTTCCCAACCTCGACGCCGGGCCGATCGCCGTCGATGGCATTCCCGCGGTCCACGTCGCGTTGGTGCGGGAGCCGATATGGATCGCACTCGGCGCCACGCTGGTCGACGGCACTGAAGTCTCTGCCCGCATCGCGATACCGGATATCGCGACGGCTATCAGCATCAAAGTCTTCGCATACATCAGGCGTCTCACTCCACGTGATGCCGAAGATATCGGACGACTCCTCGAGTGTCGGCACGCCGACCGGACGCCCTGGCCTACCGGAACCACTTTCGCGGAGGCGCGCGGCCTGTTGCGAGAACACTTCGACCACCCGGGACGCGCATTGCGAAACTGGCATGGCAATCCGGCTCGAGTGCGCGCGCTCGTTCGGGCACTTACACCCTGACGACCGCGTCTACTTCTTCGCGACGCGGCGTAGTTGCAGGATGCGGAGGCCGCCGACGAGGGCCATCACCAGGGCTCCGCCGATGACGGAGAGTAGGACGGCGACGCCGAGGGGGAGGGAGAAGTGCCAGAAGAATAGGCCGACGTCGACCTGGTCGAGGTTCTGCAGGATGAAGACCAGTAGGACGATCAGGATCAGCGCGCCTGCGATCAGGCTCATCCACGTGGTGCCGGTGCGGGTGGACAGCGATTGACGGGTCTTGGTGGGTGCGGTGACCGGCGGGGTGGTGGCCGGGGGCGTGGTGGCCGGCTGTGTTGGGGCTGTGTGCTGGCCCGACAGGTCGGGGTCGGGCTCAGACACGTGTTCTGCGTTCGTGGACATACCGGGTCATTGCCCACTGCTATGTCGGTTACACGTATTTCCCAGCAACGAACCGGTCAATAGCACACGGGCGAGTGCGCGGCCCATTCGCCCAGATGGGAGAATGGAACGATTATGACCGTCTCCCTGCCCCTCGTCTTCGATGCTCCGCGCCGTGGCATGCCGCCCCGGCATCTCGCCGACCTCGACGCCGAGGGCAGGCGAGCAGCCGTCGAGGAGCTGGGACTGCCCAAGTTCCGCGCCGACCAGATCGCTCGCCAGTACTACGGCAGGCTGCAGGCCGACCCCGAACAGATGACCGACCTGCCCGCGCCCGTGCGCGAAAAGATCGGCGAGGCGCTCTTCCCGCAGCTGATGTCCGTCGTCAAGCACGTCGCGTGCGACGCGGGCGAGACGCGAAAGACCTTGTGGCGCGCGGGCGATGGCACGCTTCTGGAAAGCGTCCTCATGCGTTACCCGGATCGCGCCACCCTCTGCATCTCCAGCCAGGCCGGCTGCGGCATGGCCTGTCCGTTCTGCGCGACCGGCCAGGGCGGACTGAACCGCAACCTGTCCACCGCCGAGATCGTCGACCAGGTTCGCGCCGCGGCCGCCGCGATGCGCGACGGCGAGGTCGCCGGCGGGCCGGGCCGCCTGTCCAACATCGTTTTCATGGGTATGGGCGAACCACTTGCGAACCTTCGTCGGGTTATTGCTGCAGTGCGGCGGATCACGTCGCCGGTGCCGGATGGTTTCGGTATCTCGCAGCGCGCTGTGACGGTGTCGACGGTCGGTCTGGCTCCGGCGATCCGCAAGTTGGCCGACGAGGACATGTCAGTGAGGCTCGCTGTCTCCCTTCACACTCCGGACGATGAGTTGCGGGACACGTTGGTGCCGGTGAACAACCGCTGGCCGATCGCAGAAGTTCTTGACGCCGCGCGTTATTACGCCGACAAGTCGGGTCGACGGGTGTCGATCGAGTACGCGCTGATCCGAGATGTCAACGATCAGCCGTGGCGGGCTGACTTGCTCGGCAAGAAGCTACACAAGGCCCTGGGCTCTCGCGTGCATGTCAACGTCATCCCGCTCAACCCCACTCCCGGCAGCAAATGGGATGCCGCCCCTAAACCGGTCGAACGCGAATTCGTTCGCCGTGTCAACGAACAGGGCGTGCCCTGCACCGTCCGCGACACCCGCGGTCAGGAGATCGCCGCCGCCTGCGGGCAGCTCGCTGCTGAGGCGTAGCCCTGGATCGAATGCTTCGCTCGCAGTAGCCTTCTCCACGATGACACGCAGGAAACGGGCCCCGGTTCCAGAGGATGTTCTCGGTCGTTGGCGGATCGTGGAGATGGACACCTGGGACTGCGACGCGATCGATCTGTGCGGTCCCGGGTGCATCGAGTTCTGCGCGAATGGCACAGGTGAGTTCGCGATCATCGCGGTGAACGGCGGTATGGATTGTCGCCCGGAGCAGCACGGCGGTCGTGATGGCGTTGGTTTCAGCTGGGAAGGCCACGACGAAGGTGACCTGGCGAGCGGGCGTGGCTGGGCGGTTGTGACCGATGAGAGAGTTCTCTGCGGATACCTGTACTTCCATCTGGGTGACGAATCCGGTTTCCGTGCTGTGCCATTCGGCTCCGCGGCACCCGAGGAACAACATTGAGCGAATACCAGTATTACGAGTTCGTCGCGGTGGATCGGCCGCTGACCGAATCTCAGCAGGCGCAGGTGCGTGAGCTGTCGATCCGGGCTCGGATCACCGCGACGCGGTTCGTCAACGAATACCAGTGGGGGGACTTCCAAGGCGATCCGGTCCGCATGGTGGAGCGCTACTACGATGCGCACCTGTATGTGACCAATTGGGGCACACACCGTTTCCTGTTGAAGTTGCCGCGAACGGCACTCGGCCGGGATGTTGTCGATCAGTATTGCGTCGGCGACTATGTGACGGCTCGGGCGGTGGGGGAGCATCTGCTCATCGATATGACCAGCGGCGAGTACGACGGCGACTGGGAGGAATCCGCGGAGGATTCGCTGTCGGTGCTGATCGGTGTGCGTGCTGAGTTGGCCGGCGGTGATCTGCGTGCGCTGTATCTGGCTTGGTTGGCTGGATACGGCACCTGGGAGCGTGACGAGGATGCCTTCGACCGCGACCGCGACGAGGAGCTCGAGCCGCCGGTGCCGCCCGGCCTGGGTGCGCTTACCGCTGCGCAGCGGGCGTTGGCGGAATTCCTGCGGGTGGACCCGGATGTGCTCGCGGTCGCGGCGGTGGCGAGTCCGAATCTGGCTGCCACTACCGATGATCCGAGTGCGGTGGCCGCGTGGATTTCTGGTCTGGATGTTGCGGACAAGGACGGGCTGTTGCTGCGGGTGGCGCTCGGTGAGTCCACGGCGGTCCGGTCGGAGTTGCTGCGCGGCTATCGCGGCGGTGCTGCACAACCGGTGATGGCGGGCACTCGTACGGTCGCGGACCTCCTCGACGGTGCGGCACGCCGGCGAGCTGAACGGGAACGCGCCCAGGCTGCGGGACGGGACCGTGAATTCGCTCGGCAAGAGGCTGAATACGTCCGCGAGCGGGAACGGCGCTTGCGCCGTGTGGCCGCGGAAGGGGAGGCGGTTTGGGGCCGAGTGGAGGCGCTGGTCGAAACTGGCAGGGGCCGTGCCTACGATGAAGCCGCCGAGTTGTTGGCTGATCTGCGTGAGCTGGCCGAACGTGACGGGCACACAATCGAATTCGTTTGTTGTGTGGCGAACCTGCGGGATCGGCACGCTCGTCGGCCGGCTTTTCTCAGGCGACTCGCGGATCCCAGCATCACCCGGTAGCCCCTTCTGGGCGGGTAACCGGGACGATCAAGACGGAGGACTCGAGCCCGGCGAAGTCTGTGGGATTGGTGGTGTACAGCGGCAGTCCGTTTCGCGCTGCGGTCGCGGCGATCATGAGGTCGGCCGTCCGTCGACGCGGTTGTCGGCCGATCGCGTATACCGTGGCGCAGGGTCAGCACCTATACGACCGCCGTGAACACAGCGCGCTCGTCGACCGGTTCGGTCCCACCGCCTTGACGACGCGGCTCGAACTTCGGTAGCACAGGCTCGACCAGCTCCCACAACTTATCGGGCACCAGCCGCTTCGACAACTCCTCGGCCATGACCGAACATCATGCCGCCCATCGGATTTCGACATGCCGAAAACGGCATGAGACAAGGTCTCAGCCCGATTTTCGGGGGTCGGGGAATCCGAGTTCGACGTAGCCGGGGGCGCGTTTGCGTAAGGACGATGCGATCACGGGCACCAGCGTGTCGTGATAGTCGTGCACTGTTGCGACGGTCTTTCCTGAGTGCGTGCGGGTGATCCGTCCTGCGTATTGGACCAGGAGTTTCGGGAAGGTGACTGGGGCCGCGAGGAAGAGCGTGTCGAGGCGGGGGCAGTCGAACCCTTCGCCGATGTAGGAGGCGGTGCCGACGATCAGCAGCGGACTGTCGCTGGTCTCTATTCGGGTCTGGATATTGCGGCGTTCGGAGGCTTTCGTTCCGCCCTTCAATTGGATCACTTCCGTGCAACCGGCTGCGGTGAGCGCGTCTGCCAGAGCGGTGAGGTGCGTGACCCAGCGGGTCAGCACGAGCACGTGTGCTCCGTCCTTATGGGCGCGGAGCACATCGCCGACGATTTGACGGCACCGCTCCTTATCAGCAGCCAGTGCCCGATAGATCTCCGCGATTCCGCCGGGCTGGCTCGGATCGGCGTCGCCGGTATAGACGAAGAGGTGTGATGGACGTGGAGTTGCCTGTGCGGTGCGGGAATGGTGCCCTCGGTCGGGAATTCGCCCGGTTTCGGTGCGGCGATGGTGTGGGTGTTGGAACCGAGTTGGTGGTAGACGAGGTCTTCGAGTTGGTCGCGCCGCTCGGGCGTGGCGGTCAAGCCCAACCAGTAGCGAGCAGGGATCTGGTTGAGGACGTCGGTGAACGCCGACGCTGCGACGTGGTGGCATTCGTCTACGACGATGAATCCGTACGGGCCGGTGATCTCGGCGACGTTGCCTCGGCGGGCCAGGGTGGGCAGCAACGCTATGTCGACGGTCCCGGTGGTCTTCGATCTGCCGCCGCCGATTTGCCCGCATCGAAGACCAAGGTGTTCAAGGAGACGTTGGCGCCACTGATCTGCGAGTGCCTTGCGGTCGACGAGCACGAGAGTCGAAGTCGATCGAGCGGCTATGGCCGCGCAGGCGATCACTGTCTTGCCGGTGCCGGGCGGCGCTACGACCACAGTGTGCTCGTGTTGTTCGATGTGCCGCACCGCTTGGCGTTGTTCGGAGCGCAGCTCGGCAGCGCAGGAGAATTGCTGCGAGGTCCCGGAAACGCGTTGGTCATCAATGTGCAGCGTGGAGTCGGCCGATTCGACCAGGGTTGCGAGCAGTGTGAGAAGGCCGCGGGGAAGGATGAGGTCGCCGTCGAGGGTTTCGTCGTAGCTGCGGATGAATCGTGGAGTGTCCCAAGTGCTTCTGCGTGCGCGTTGCCGGTTGAAGAACTCGGGATTTGGGATACTCGCGGCGTGCTTGACCGCCGAGATCATCGCAGGTCCCAGATCGGCGGCGGTGAGGGTGAGGCGGGCGGCGAAGGTCGTTCGGATGAGCGCAGCAGGCCGTGGAACGATTTTCGACGAGGTCGGCAGCGACAGCTTGTGCACCTTGTGGCCTGTCGCCGGTTCGGCGACCGCACGAGCCAGCGTGGTGAGGTGCTGTGAACTCAGGCGCGGGATGCTGGACAGGTAGGCCCACTGGTCCTCGAAGGGCTCCAGCGTGGCGGGATCGAGGAACAGAGTCGTGCCGTGTTGGCGTCGTGCGCCATTGAGCGGCGCGGCGATCAGATTGCCCATGCCTTTGCCGGTGTGGGTATCCTGCGACGGGAAGAGGCGGTCATAGCTGGCCAGGCTCATGCTGCCGCGCAGAGCGATGGCTTCTGCCAGAAGAGCTGTCGCTAATCGGCGTGCGGTGGCCGCGGGAACGGCGTGGGCGAAGAAGATCCAGACGTGCGCGCCACGTCCGGACTGGGATACTTCCAGGGCGGCTGGAATGTCCTCGCTGCGGGCGGCTTTCACGTAGGCCAGCGCGTCGAGCATCGCGGTGTCCTTGTCGAAGTCGGCCGCTACCCACCAGCAGGAGTCGTCGTCACCGAGAGCGTAGAAGCCGATGTGTTGGTCGCCGCGCAGATGTTTGGCGACGACGTCGGGGGTGAGGCGACCGTAGTCGAGGCTTTCGCGACTTGCTCCTTTGATCCAGCGGCCATTGATCGCGGGCATCCATCCAGACCGTCCATCGCGCTTGTTTTCCCAGCGCACCGCGTAGACGTCCTTGCGGCAGCGGAACAGATCCGTGTAGAAGCGGACCTTGTCCTCGGGACTGGAACGCATGTCGACCGGCGTGTTGGTGCCGGTCTGGTCGGGATCTACGGCAGCGGCTTGCTCCGGAGTCAGACGCAACAGGTTCCGCAGGCGGAGGTTTTCGGCACGTAGAGTGTCGAGTTCGCCGGGGTATCGCTCCACGGGGTCAGTCTGCCCGATCGGGTGTCCACCATCCGCGCGGGCAGCTGCTCGGATGGTTGTTTCCGTGAGCGCGGGCCGAAGCGCTTTCGTTTTATTCGAAAGCGGGGCATTATGGTTGTCATGGAGGTGCGATGACCGAGACGTTGAATGAGCGCACGCTGCTGCCTGAGCACTTAGACCAGCTTGCTGAGGTGCGGAGGTTCATGGACGCTGCGCTCGCGTCGACCGGCGCGACTGTGCTGAGGTCGGCCGAGGGCGAGGTGGTGACGTTGCCTGCTGAGGTGTTCGAGGGGCTGCGTTTGGTCGCGCTGGCGCTCTCCGAAGGCAAGGCGGTCACGGTCGCGCCGTTGCACACCACGTTGACCACGCAGGAGGCTGCCGAGTTGCTTGGGATGAGCCGGCCCACGTTGGTGAAGTTGTTGGATGCGGGGGAGATTCCCTTCGCGCGGCCCGGACGACATCGGCGCGTGCGTTTGACCGACGTCCTGGCGTTTCGGGAGTACCGGCGCGCCGAACGCACCGCAGGATTGTCCGAGTTGACGCGGATCTCCGAGGACCTGGAGCTTTATGACGACGAGCCGCCCGAGCCGTTGCGGCGGCACGACTGATGCAACGGGTGTTCCTCGATACCTGCGTCTTATACCCGGCCCACCTGCGCGACACCCTACTCCGCCTGGCGGAGGCCGACCTGGTCCAGCCGCTGTGGTCGGCGGAAGTGCTGGCGGAGCTGCGGCGGAATCTCTGTCTGCGGCATGCGGGCGACGAATCGGCGGGGAAGGTCGATCGGCTGATCAGCACGTTGAACGGCTTCTTCGCCGATGCCATGGTCGAGGGATATGAGGAACTGGTCGAGAGGATGGAGAACCATCCCAAGGATCGGCATGTGCTCGCGGCGGCGTTGCAGGGCAACGCCGATGTGCTGTTGACGTTCAACCTCAAGGATTTCGCAGTCAGGCCCATCGGCGAAGGTTTCCCGGAATTGTGTCACCCGGACGCTTTTCTGCTGGACGTGTTGGATCTGGCTCCCGGCGAGGTGCTCAGACTTCTGTACAAACAGGTCGCCGAACACAAGCGGCCGCCGAAGCGAATCCAGGGGCTCCTAGACGTGCTGGATCGTTCCGGGGTACCCGGTTTTGCCGCCGAGGTACGCAGGCGTCTCGATTGAATTGCGGCGCGTACCGGCCGCCCGAGTATCGCCGCCGCATGTGAGGCAAGCCAGCGTCGCCTTTGCCTCGCAAAATGCGGGTCAGTTCAGCATCCTCGCAGGTCGCGGCGTTTGTAGAACGGGGGGCATGGGCGAACCGTTGGCCAACTACAAGCGGGTTGTCGCCGCGGTCCGCCGCATCACCTCCCCGTCGCCGGACGGTTTCGGTATTTCCCAGCGCAACGTGGTGGTGTCGACGGTCGGCTTGGCCCCCGCCATCCGCAAACTCGCCGACGAGGATCTCTCGGTGACCCTCGCGGTCTCCCTGCACACTCCCGACGACGAACTACGCGACACTCTGGTCCCGGTGAACAATCGCTGGCCGGTCGCTGAGGTTCTCGATGCCGCTCGCCACTACGCCGACAAGTCCGGCCGTCGGGTCTCCATCGAATACGCTTTGATCCGCGATATCAACGACCAGCCGTGGCGTGCGGACATGCTCGGCTCCAAGCTGCACAAGGCCCTCGGCTCTCGAGTCCACGTGAACGTGATCCCGCTGAACCCGACTCCGGGTAGTAAGTGGGACGCGAGCCCGAAACCTGTTGAGCGCGAGTTCGTTCGGCGTGTCAACGAACAGGGCGTGCCCTGCACGGTGCGCGACACCCGCGGCCAGGAAATCGCCGCCGCCTGCGGGCAACTCGCAGCCGAAGGATAGATCTCGCTGCCCACGCCAGCGCCCAACTAAACGCGCCTTCGACGACGGCCGATCTCCGAGCGTCGACTGGTCGCCCTTATCGAACCTGCGCATGCTGCGCGCCAAACTCATATGGCGTAGACCAGCCGTACCTTGTGTGCTCGGCAGAGCGTGGTGTCGAGGTTTTGCCACTCTCTTCGCTCGAGGAGAGATGTGCCGCCGGCTGGCGCGGGATCATTCTTGCTGCTGCTTCAGATCTGCCGACCGCTCTCATTGAGCCGAAGCACCGCGACCTCCTGCGTCACCGAGATGCGAGCGTGGTATCCGAGTGGTACACAAGGGATCTGAGCGACAACGGCGAGCGTCTCTTGGCGAGACTGTGCAGAACAGAGGTGAACTTGAACGTTCTCTCCGCTGCCTGTCCCTGGCTCGGGCCTGGTTGGCCTCGGAAGTGCTCCGTCGATCATCGCGGGTTGTCACCGCGATGATGCCAGGCAGCAAGGAGATCTGCCGGACTGAATACGGCGTCGAGGTGCGGAGTCGTGACTCCGGATCGGGTAACGGCTATCAGGGGAACTGGTTCGTCGGTGATGCGATGGCGGTGGCGCTGGAGCGCGGTCAGATCGTGGCTGTCGAAGGGTGAGTTTTCAAGCCATTTGATGGACCCGAGGAATGCGAGTTCGCGAGCGACGGGTTCGCGGTCGGCGCCGACGATATCGATCTCCACGTCGTTACTGCGGGTCCAGTAGCCGCCGATTGCGAGGGCCGCTGGGATGTTGTGTGCGGGGAGCAGGCGTGCAAGTGATTCCCGGACCAGTGGCTCTATGGCGCGGCCGCGCCAGCTAGTCCATCCGCGGTGGATTCGTTCGAGGGTAAGGTCGGAGCGCATGCGGTCGATCTCGGTGAGATGCGGACCGAGGAAGGTCAGCCAGAAGCGCAAATATGGGTCGGTGATCCGGTAGCGGCGTTCCTTGGACGGTATGAGGCTGATCGGCAACTCTGCCGCGACGATTCCCTTGCTGGTCAGCAGTTCCGTGGCTCGTGACAGTGTCGAGTGCGCCATGCCGCCGGCCGCTCTGGCGATATTGGTGAAGGTGCGTTCGCCGCTGCCGATCGCCGCCAGCACTTGGCGGGCTTGGGTTTGGTCCGGAAACTCAGCGGCCAGGGACAGTTGTGCGGAAACAACCAGGGGGCTCACCGGATCGGCCAGTTCTCGGGCGAGAAATGCCCAAACGTCCTCGCCTGCCCGCCAGCGCACTGCGATGATAGGCAATCCTCCAGTCAGCAGCGCCGCGTCGAAGGCGGTCGCTGGTTCCAGGCCTGTCATCGTCGCCACATCGGCCGGATCAAGTGGTCCCAGGCGCATTTCGGTGCCGCGTTGGTGGAACGGCCGTCCATACGAGGTGAGTGCTTGCATCATGGCGAGATCGGATCCGATGAGAATCAGCAGCACTGGTTTGCGTGAAAGCTCGCGATCCCAGGCCCGCTGCAAAATGCTCTCGAACGCACCTGCCGGATCCATGAGGTAGGGCAGTTCGTCGAGCACCACCACACTCGGCTGGCCGTCCGGCAGGATGCTCGCGAGTTGGCGCAGCGCCGCTGTCCAGTTGCCGGGGAGAGCCTCGCCGAAGATGTCGGCGTCGGGTAGCGAGGAACTGCGCACGGCGTCGACAAACTCGGTGAGCGGATCGGTGCCGAAGCCGATCTCGCTGGTGTGGAAGACGTTCGGAACTCGATTCCGATGCACGAACTCCTCGACCAATGCGGACTTGCCGATCCGGCGTCGTCCGCGCAGGATCAGGCAACGTCCTGGCCTTGCTGTTCCGATCTCTGCCCGCACCCCGGACAGTGCGGCAGCAAGTGTGTCCAGCTCACTTTGCCGCCCGATGAAGTCGACCACGCTTAGGCCTCTCAGTCGCCGATACTACCGTGTGCGATACTACCGAAGAAGATACTATCGCACGCGCTACTATCCTGGGGTGTGCAGAGGTGGTCCCCTCTGGATATATGCGAGTCGTCAACTGTGAAGCGGGGTATGGGTGAACCCTTGGCCAACTACGAGCGGGTTGTCGCCGCGGTCCGCCGCATCACCTCACCGCCGCCGGACGGTTTCGGCATATCTCAGCGCAACGTGGTCCTCGACGCCGCCCGCTACTACGCCGATAAGTCCGGCCGTCGGGTCTCCATCGGATACGCTTTGATCCGCGACATCAACGACCAGCCCTGGCGTGCGGACATGCTCGGTGCCAAGCTGCACAAAGCCCTCGGCTCTCGCATGCATGTCAACGTGATCCCTCTGAAAGCGACCTCCAGTAGCAAGTGGGATGCGAGCCCGAAACCCGTTGAGCGCGAGTTCGTTTGGCGTGTCAACGAACAGGACGTGCCCTGTAGGGTGCGTGATACCCGTGGTCAGGAAATTGCCGCAGGGTGTGGGCAACTCGCTGCTGAGGGGGTAGCGGTGTTTCCGCAGGGGTGGGCGGCACCGCCAGCCATGAAACCGCCTCCGCCTGCGGCTGACTCGGCGCGGGCCGGTCTGGCCTCGGCAAACCGCCGACGGTGAGGGCAAACAGCGAAACTCGCCCGTGATAGGTATCTGATATGAGAAGATCCCGGCTTGTGACTGATGCTGAGTGGGAGACGCTTCCGGTGCAGGACAGGGCTGTTCAGGAGATCGGCTATTTCGGCAACGGCAAGGATGCGGATCTGGTTATCACCTTCGCGGATGGCAGCACAGGTACGGTGCCCAGTCGTCACGTGTCGATAACTTCCTCGACCACAATGCAGCTGACGATCTCTAGTCTGGATGACCTCAACCTTGCGGTTCGAATCACTGGCGAGGGGTTGGCTATCGCGGCGGGGAGGGTGGCCAACTATGCCGCCGACGATGAGCTGTACGGACCACGGTTCCGTGACGACCTCGCGCAGTGGACAATGCCGGGGCGACACAGTGTGGGAACCGTCACCCCGGTCGAACTCGAACTGCGGACCGTTAGCGATTAGCTGTCGGCCGCTGCTCGAAGACTCGGCGGAGAAGGTGGTTTGGTGACGTTGAGTCGGTGCACCCGATCAGAGCCATCGGACTTGTGTGACGAGTAGAACGAGACGCGTGAGGCGCTCACCGCCGCGGCCAACAAAGCCCAGCCTTGACCGTGTACCTCGAACCAGCTCGAAACTCGTTGAGTGTCAGATTGTTCGGTTCAGATCGGTCTGCAGTGTGGCACCAGTCGCCGTGGCGGTACTCTCGCGTGCGGTACGGTCCGTGACGCTGCCGACCGCATAGGCTAATGAGTTGCGTGCTTTGTGGCGCTCGTGCGTCGTCGGTCACGTCGGCCACGGGTCGCGCGGCCGCTGATCGACCAGATCTCGGTCGTTCTTCCAGTGCGGATCGGCCTTACCGGACCCCAGGTCAGTGATTTCATCGAAACGAAGCCATGTCCTGTGTGCTACCGAAACGAGCTGGGTTCGTTCTTTCGCGATGGGTACGGTGATCTCTTCATCTGCCTTGGTAGCCAGTTCGGACGCTTTGTTGTCGAAGTCGCCATTCACGTCTGATGACGGTAGTGAGGGTGGAGTGGGCTTGCTAGGATCGGCGCGCTACGGAGGAGGTGGGGTGTCGGACTTCAGGCGGGTGCCTATGGGGGTTGATCCGTATAAACCGAGTTCGGCCAGGATTTACAACTACATGCTTGGGGGCAAGGACTACTACGAGGCGGATCTGGAGTACGCCGAGCAGGTGTTGCGGGTGGCGCCGGACTCCAAGGCGCTGGCGCGGATGAGTCGGCGGTTTTTGTTGCAGGGGGTCGAGGTGGCGGTGGGGGCTGGGGTTTGTCAGATCGTGGATGTCGGTGCGGGGATACCGATTTCGCCGTCTGTGTACGAGGTTGCGCGGAAGGTCGAGCCGTCGGTTCGGGTGGTGTCGATCGATTTCGATCCGGTCGTGCACGCGCACGCTACGGCGATGCTGTCTGGGGCGGCGGGTAATACGCCGATGCTGGCCGACCTTCGGCAGCCGGCGGACATGATCGATCGGCTGAGTTCGGAGGGGTTGATCGACTTCGCTCAGCCGGTCGCCGTGCTGATAGTCGGTGTCCTGCACTTCATCATGGATGAGGAGAACCCGGGCGGGATCCTGGCCGAATTGCGTGCCGCTATGGCACCGGGTAGCTATCTGGTCGTTACCCATGCCACGAGTGAATCCGACTCGCGCTTCGTACGGCAGGCCATGTCGGCCACGAAGGGGAGTTCAGCGGTGCCCGCACTGCGGTCCAGGGCCGAGATTGCTTCCTACCTAGAGGGATTGGAGACCCTGGCACCCGGCCTGGCCCCGATCCAGGACTGGCTCGATGATGATTTACCCGCGACTCGCGTGGAAATTCTGGGCTGCATCTGCCGCAAGTCGTAGATCGCCGGAGGTTCGACGCGCGTGACGGCGAATTACCATCGGCGGATGCACGCCGACGATCCGAGGGCCGAAACGGACGGTCGACGAGCGCCTGCCGAGCGTCCTGTTCGGCAGCTGGCAGCCGACTTGGATCCACTGTGGCGAGCCCTGCACAAGAGATTCTCCACGGGACGCGTGGTCCAGCGGGTACGCGTAGGACCGCTGACCACCGAGCAGCGAAGCGCTATAGCGGATCTGATGGGTGCGGCACGGTTGCCGGGCGAATACGCCACGATCGGGATAACGGAACTGGATGCCGTGCTCGACGAGATAACCGGCTGCACCGCCTACGATGTCGTCACGCGGTTGATCGGTCCGATCGGCGATCGTGCCGCCGAACGTCGAAGCGCGGCACAACAGCGAAACAGCCTGTGGTCGTGGCTGTCTCAGCATGAGGTCGTGCGAGCACAGCCTGCTTTGGAAACCTGGGTGACGGCGGTGCGACGGAACGGTCTGGTGTCGGGATCAGTCGAACGGACCCGTGTGCTGCTCGATCAAGTCCTTCGCGTGCTGAGCGAATTGCCCAGTGCTGGAACACCGCTGCCGGTATTCGCGGACACTGTGCTCGGCGATCCCCACGGGCTCGATGAGGGCACCCGTCTGCACACCATGGTGGTCCGAGCCTTGACTGCTCTTTACGGCACAGACCCGCCGTCGGATGCCGCGGGACTTCGCGCGTTGTGGGATCGCGCCGGAGTCTCCGCCGACGAACTGTCCTCCTCGGTTTTGGTGGCCGGTCTGCGCATCACCACGGAACCCGCGGCTGTCGGACGAATCCTGCACATCTGTGCGGGGATGGGCCAAGCCGCCATGCTTACTTTGCAGCAGCTGCGGACGTGCGCCGGGATCACCGATACGCCGGTCCGGGTCTGGGTGGTCGAGAATCCGAGCTTGCTCGCGTTGGCACTGCGCAGATTCGGCGCTCGATGTCCACCGATGATCTGCACGTCCGGATGGCCGAGCAGTGCCGGCGTGCGGTTGCTTCAGCTCTTGCGCGCGGCGGGCGTGGAGCTGCGCTACCACGGCGACTTCGACGGTGAAGGTTTGCGCATCGCGGCCAATGTTGTCGCCCGAGTCGGTGCCATTCCTTGGCTGATGAGCAGCGTCGACTACCTCGCCGCGGTGGGTGGCGCGGGCCCGTTCGTCGGGCGGGTGACGCCCGTGCCTTGGGATCCCGACCTTGCGGCACACATGATTCGAATGGGCACGGCAGTGCCGGAGGAGCGCGTCGCGAACGTGTTGCTGGACGAGCTCGAACGGCATGCGCCGCAGGGCGTTCTCGAGGTCTAATGTGGACCGCTATACCACCAGCCCAGGGGAGGCGTCGTGGACCCGATTCGGGTACCGCCCGAGATGTTCCGCTTCACCAGCGGGGATCGTGCCGGGCTGTATGTGTCGGTGCTGCACGCGTTCGGTGAATCCAATGAGCGACTGATAACGGCTCTCGGCATCGATGACGTCCGAACTCGGCTTCGATCGGTCGGCTGGCTGGAGGCGCTCGAGGACGACGACTTGACCGCGGCATTGGCTCAGCTGCGCGTGTGGAAACTCGTCGACGTCATCCAGAACCATTCCGAAAACTACCGAACCGCAGGCGAATACGAGCGTCGCAACCTGCAGTACTCGCTCACCAGGCAGGGCGAGGCAGCGTTCGCCGGCGTGGTCCACGCGATGGCAGTGCTCGCCTCCACCGGCGCGCTACAGACAGCGGTGCTCGACGCGATAGCCGACCGGCTCGGTGATCTGATCGAGGAGTTGGCGTCCGGCACCGACCGGCGCGTCTTCAGCGCGTTGAGCGAACTCGAGTCACATCTCGAGGCGCTACGCGGAAACACCAAGCAGTTCAATGGCGAACTGCAACGGCTCCTACGGGCGGAGGGTGCCGACCTTTCGGTGTTCCATGAGGTCAAGGCCGCGACGGTGGCCTACCTCCAAGAGTTCCTCACCAATATCGAGCACCGAAGACACGCGATATCCACCAGGATCCGCACCATCGACGATTACGGTGTCGGCCGGATGCATCACCGTGCGCTGCTCGGTGCCGAGCTGCCCCAGATGACCGGAGCAGATCCTGGGGCAGCGTGGTTGGAGCACCGCCGGGCTCGCTGGGAGGGGCTGCGGGCCTGGTTTCTGCCCGCTGACGGCTCGGTGCCACGCATCGAACAGCTCCACCTCGTCGGACGCAAGGCAATCATCACGCTGCTGCAGGTGCTCGATCGGATCACCGAGTCACGGCGGCGTTCCAGCAGCGCGGTCGCCGACTTTCGTGAACTGGCCAGGTGGTTCACCGTGGTACCTGAGCAGGATGATCTACACCGGCTGTGGTCAACGGTCTTCGGCCTGAGTTCGGCACGGCACGCACATCTGGCTCATCCGGATCCGGAGCTGGTGAGTCCGTCGTCGACCTGGTCGGACGCCCCTCCGGTGGAGGTGTCCCCGTTGCTGCGGTCGGCCGGCCGGACCGAGCGCTTCGCCCGGACCGGCCGAGTCAGGGACGTGTCGGCGATCAAGGCCGCCCGTGCCGAGCAAGCCGCCGCCGAACGCGTCGAGCTGGAGGCGGCCTGGGACCTGCTGAATACCGATGGCAGCGTTCGGCTCTCCGCTTTCGGACGGCTCGACCACGCGGTATTCGAGCGGTTGCTCGACCTGCTCGGCCGAGCGCTCGGCAACCCGCCGGAGACGGGCGGTACTAGACGGGGCAGTACAACCGATGGTCGGGTGGAGATCGTGCTGCGACCCCCGCGGGACGGCGCCCGGGCCGAGTTGAAGACTCCCCGGGGCGTGTTCCGAGGGCCGGACTACGTCTTGGAGATCCTGGTGCCGGGGGAGCGAAAAAGGGCGAAAAACAGGCAGGGTCAGGGATGAGTGAGCTCGCGAACCAGCTGGTGATCGCGGAGCGCGAGGAAATATCGCGCGGCGTCCGGCAGTTGCTGGCCAGCCCGCTCATCACCGAACGCGGCGCACCGGAACCGTTCGATTTGATCCGCCGTCGGCACGAACCGATCGCGAAGTGGTTCGACTATTACTGCGGTTGGACGCTCACTGTGGAGCCGCGCCTCGGCTACGTGCGCCTGGTCAAGGTGCGCCCGGCTGCCGACCCCACCCGTCCGGCACGGCGGCTGCGTTCTGCGCGAGCGCCTTTCGACCGCAGACGCTATGTCCTACTGTGCGTGATCTCGGCCGAGCTGTTCGCCGCACCGGTGACGACGATCGGCCTGCTCGCCGGTCGCGTCCGGTCCGCCATAGCCGCGGATCCGGTCGTGGCCGACTTCGAGTCGGCGAGCCGCAGCGAGCGGATGGCGTTCGTCGACGCTCTGCGGCTGCTCGAATCCCACGGCGTCTTGGACGCCATCGACGGTTCCGCCGACTCCTACATCGAATCGGACTCGGCGAAGGTGCTGTACCGCGTGGATACCACCCTGCTGCTGCGGCTGCTCGCGGCACCGGTGGGCCCCTCGCAGCTCGGCGTGCCTGCCGAGGAAGTCCCGCTGCGAGTCGATCAGTTGCTGACCGAGCTGTCTCGCGAACGCCGCTACGGTCTGGCCGCGGGCAGGCACGCGGACGACACAGGCATCTCCGATGTGCAGCGCAATCTGTGGTTGCGGCACTCGATCTTCCGGCGCCTGGTCGATGACCCGGTCGTGTACTACAGCGAGCTGTCGGAAGAGGAACGCGGCTACATCTCCTCACCGACGGGGCGGCGACTATTACGTCAAGCTGCTGACCAAGGGGGCTTTCTGCTGGAAGAGCGGGCGGAGGGCGTGCTGCTGGTCGACGTGGACGGGATCGCCACCGACACCCGATTCCCCGACGACACAGCGACAGCGAAGGTAGCGGCACTGTTGCTGCTCGACGGGGTCATGGGCGCGACGACCGTCGAGCAATTGGGTCGGTCGGCCACCGAGCTGCTGGAGCGATTTCCGCGCTGGGCACGCAGCTATCGTGGCGTCGACGGTGTTCGCCAGCTCGTCTCCGACGCGATCGCGGTGCTGTCGGCTTTCGGCCTTGTCCGCACAACGAAGTCCGGGCTGGTGATACCCCTTCCCGCCGCGGCGCGCTATCGCGTCCGTGACGTGCGTACCTCCGGCACTATCGATACCACCGAGGAGCCGCCCTCGTGAACGTAACTGTGCTGCCCCGCTCGGCGGCCGACACGGAGAACGAACGCCGCATGCGGTGGATCCCTTCGCGCGCAGGCATTCTCAATGTCTGGCGGTACTACGACGAGGTCTTCGAGTTCCACGATGGCCGGCTGCTGCTTCGCGGCCCGAACGGTAGTGGCAAGTCCAAGGCACTGGAGTTGTTGCTGCCGTTCCTCTTCGATGCGAATCTGCGCGCCAATCGGCTGTCCACCTTCGGCACCGGCGAGCGGACCATGCACTGGAACCTGATGGGGGAAGGCGCGACCGGGACGACCCGGGTGGGCTATGTATGGCTGGAATTCCACCTGCCCGCTGCCCGAGAACGGTGGTTTACCTGCGGTGCGAGGCTGCAAGCGAGCAGCAACACCACCACCGTCCACCCCGACTACTTCACCACCGATCTTCGTATCGGCGACGGCCTGACGCTGACGACCGACGGTCGGCCGCTCACCCGCTCGGCGCTGGAAGAACGGCTCGGCTCGCGCGGCACCGTTCATCCCAGCGCGAGCGACTACCGCGACGAGATCCGGTCAGTGCTCTTCTCTTCTCTGAGCGAGCAGCGCTACGACGCGCTGATCACAGCGATGCTTCAGCTGCGAACCCCGAAACTGTCGCAACGACTCGATCCCGCGCTGCTGTCGACGCTGCTGTCGCGAGCGCTGCCGCCGCTGGGCCAGAGCGAGATCGCCGATCTGGCAGAGGGTTTCGAGCGGCTCGATGCGCAGAGGGAGCGGCTTGCACGTCTGGAAGAAGAGGTCGACGCCACCCGCACGCTCGCCCGTCAGCAGAAGACCTACGCACAGCGCGTCCTGCGTGCGGGCGCGGCGGCGCTCATCTCCGCGACCACCGAATTGGAGCGATTGTCGAACGCTGCCAAGAACTCGGCGGCGGAGTACGACTCCGTGGCGCAGCGCAAACGAGAAACCGAGGAGCGGACAGAAAGCCTGGAGGCCGAACGCGTACAGAACGAGTCCCGTAAAGAGGGGCTGATGGAGTCCGACGAGTACAAAGAGGGGCAGCGGCTCGACGCCCTGCGTCAAGACACGAGTAAGGCGAGGGAGCGGGCCGCCGCTCTCCGCCTCGACGCGACGTCGCGTCGAAACGCCGCGCAGGACGACGTATCGAACCAACAAGCCGCTGCCGACGCCGAACAGCGACAGGGGCGGATCGTCGCGAATGCGGCTACCGAGGCCAGGCAGGCAGCCGTCCGGGTCGGCATGTCGAGCGTGTACGAGGAAATCTCAGCCGCACTCGACACCGATCGGCCGCGGTCGTTGCTGAGAGGCGCGGTGCGTGGCAAGCGAGATCAGGTCCGTGCGACGGTTCGGGCACTGGACGAGCACGAGCGCGCGATTGCCTTCCGGGCGCAAGCCGAGCAGGAGCTCGAAGACGCGCGGGAAGCGTATATCGAGGCCGAGACCGCGTCGGCGGCGGCAGCCGATGGTTGCGGACAAGCTTTGGAGGCCCTGCGCGTCAGGTTGCGAAGTTGGGTGGTCGGCTGTCGCGAGCTCGGTTTCATCGACCCCGATACGCTGGTCGACGTGGCCGACTTCGAGCCGGCGGTGGTCGACGCGGTCAATACGGCGGCGACCAGGGTCCTGGAGGGGATCAGCAAGCAGGAAACGCTGTGTGAATCCGCCATGCGCTGCGCTCGTGCCGAGCGGGAAGAGCTTGCGGCGGAACGTGATCGGTTATCCGGGGAGCACGACATCCCTCCGGTCGCGCCGCCGTGGCGCACGACGGATCGCGCGCACATGGTGGGCGCTCCCTTATGGCAACTCGTCGACTTCGCCGATGGTGTTTCCGAGTCCGCGCGAGCAGGGGTCGAGGCCGCGCTCGAGGCCTCGGGCCTGCTGGACGCGTGGGTGGGACCACAGGGCGAGGTCGTCGGTCACGACGCGTTCGCGGATCCCGCTTTGCTGACGGCAGTGAGCGGACGATCATTGGCCGATGTGCTGGTCCCGCTGCCGGACACAGAGGTGGGGGCAGCAGTGGTGCACCGGCTCCTGTCCACGATCGCGTTCGGCGACCGGTTGCCCGCGGACTCGACTGTGGCGGTGGGAGGTGACGGTACCTGGCGTACCGGCAATCTCACCGGCAGTTGGTCCAAGGAACAACCCGCGTTCGTGGGCGCACTCACCCGGCAACGCGCACGCGAACGTCGGATCCGCGAAATCGATGACCAGATCACGGAATACGACCTTGCCTTGACCCGATTGGCCGACGATGCGGCGGCGCTCGACGCACGTCGCCGAGTCGTCCAGGTCGAGCGTGAGGCGAGACCGAGCCACGAGGAACTGTCGATCGCCCAACGTCTTCTTGTCCGAGCCGAAGCCGACCTTGCCGCAGCGGATGCCGTGGTCCGGCAGCGGGTCGGCAACGTTGCGGGCCGGGAGCATGCGGTGAAGTCCGCTTTGCTGCGTCTCTCCAGCCTCGCCACCGAGAACGGATTGCCGACCGAGCGGACCGCCTTGGACAGGGTGCTGGAGGCCGCCGACACCTTCGCGGGCTCGGCGGAGTCCTGGCTCGATGCCTACGGTGATCTGCGATCCGCGAGCAATCACGCTCGGCTCCTTGCCGAACAGACAGACAGGTCGACGGCTCTCGCCGAACAACGCGAGAACGACGCGGCCGTCGCCGAAGCCGAACACCGGCAACTGGACGCCAAGCTCGCGGAGATCTCCGGTGCCGTCGGGCTCGGTTACCGCGAGGTCCTCGACAGGATCAACACGCTGCGGGCCAGGATCGAAGAACTCGGCGTCCAGATTCGCGCCGACCGGGTGACGGCGAACAGCCTGGCGGAGAAGCTGGGTGAGCTGGGGAGTCGGCGCATCACCGACGCACAGGCGCACGCCCTGGCCGAGTCTGCGAGAGACGCTGTGGCACAACGATTCCGTCACCTAGCCGCCGGTGTTTTTCCCGCTGACAGCGAGATCGCCGACCTCGCCAAGTTCCGGCACACCCTCCTCGGCTCCGAAGGGGTGCGTGCCGCCCTGGACGCGGCACGCTTGGTGGCCGCCGCGTGGCCGACCATCCCGCACGCCCCCGCCCATCTCGGCGAAGCGTTACGCAGGTTGTCCGACTCCGTGCACGACTGCCGGGCCGCCCTGAGCTCCCGCGCCGACCTCGATCTCGAAACCGACGACGACGTCCAGGTTTTCACCGCCGTGGTGGACGGCGTCCGCGTCGGCGCCGCGGAGTTGCTGCACATTCTTCGCACCGAGGCCGACGAGGCCAAGAATGAAATCACCGAGCAGGAACGGCAACTTTTCGACCGAACCCTGACCGGCGATACCCGCCGCCACCTCGCGGCGCGCATTCGTCAGGCCAATGAGCTGGTCGACGGGATGAATGCCCGTCTCGAACGCGTCCGCACCGCCTCCAATGTCGCCGTGCGGCTGGTCTGGCACATCGCCGACGATCTGCCTGCCGGTACCAAGGCTGCCCGCGATCTCCTGCTGAAAGATCCCGTGCGGCTCACCGAGGCCGATCAGCAGTCACTCCACCGGTTTTTGCGTGAGCGTATCGAGGAGGCCAAGGCCGACGACACCGCGACAAGTTGGGAGCAGCAACTCGCGCAGGTCTTCGACTACACGGCGTGGCATCGATTCGTCGTGAAGGTCGACCGCGGCAGAGGTGACGGCTGGCAGTTGCTGACCAAGAAGCTGCACGGGGCACTGTCCGGCGGTGAGAAGGCCATCGCGCTACACCTTCCGCTGTTCGCTGCGGTCGCCGCGCATTACCACGCGGCAGCACAGGCACCGCGGGTGATCTTGCTGGACGAGGTATTCGTCGGGGTGGACACCACCAATCGCGGCCAGATCTTCGCGCTGCTCTCGGCGCTCGATTTGGATCTGATGCTTACCTCGGATCATGAGTGGTGCACATACGCGGAGCTCAGCGGCATCGGGATCCATCAGATTGTGACCGGCGACGGCGACGATGCGGTGACCACGGCGCGTTTTACCTGGGACGGTCACGATCTCCACACGGGTTGACGTTGCAGGCTGCTATTCGCGCGCTAGGCCTCGCCGGCCGGCGGATGGTCACCCCGCATGACGCTCATAGCGGGACCGTGCGCGTTGGTAGGCGATTTGCAACAGTTCTCGGATCGGGCCGTCGGTGTGGGGGCCGGGGTTCACGACGGATAGCCAGCCTGCGGTGGCGTAGGTGGGGTGGGGGATGACGGTGTCGGTGATGGTGTAGTCGACGTCGGCTGTGTGTCGCGGCGCGTGGCCGAGTCGGTCGGTGAATGCCTCTTTTCCGGCGGCGATATTTACGCGGAATGTGTTCGGGCGGTCCAGGCCTGAGCTCGGCTCGTTCGGATAGTCCTTGGTCACGATGGTGGCGAAGGGTTGGGTGTTGGTCGGGACGGCTCCGTCGGGGGAGTAGTAGAAGAAGGAGTCGCCATGGCTGATCGCCGGCCAGGGGTCGCCGGCGGTGGGGCTGAGGGTCAGCACTCCGTCGAGGTCGGCGATGAAGTCTTTGATCTCGTCTATGGTCATGTCTTCGAGCGTCTCATTGAAGTGCTCGTGTGGACTTTTGGGCAATGACGAGGAGATTTGGTTGTCAACCCTCAAATATCGGCTCGGCCGGACCGTCGATATCGCTCGTCGCGCCGGCTACTCGGTGCAGCAGATACGCAACCTCGAACGCGACGGTGTGCTGCCGCCCGCGACGCGCACCGCGACCGGCCATCGGGTCTACGGGGAGATACACCTGCGGTCGGCGCTGGCCTATCGAGCCCTCGCGGTAGGCGCGGGGCCGATCGAGGCCAAGCGGATGCTTCGGGCGTTCCACACCGCCCCGATATCGGAGGCCCTCGCCATGCTCGACGCGACGCACGCCCGGCTGCACACCGAGCGCGTCGAACTCGGGCATGCCAAGCGGGCCGCCGCGTCGATCTCGAGCGAACCGATCGATGACGTGCACAGCACCGACTCCATGAGCATCGCCGAACTCGCCGACGCGCTCGGCCTCCGCACCTCGACGTTGCGGCATTGGGACGCAGCGGGTTTGGTCACTCCCGACCGCACCGAGCAGGGCGCGCGGCACTACACACCGGATCAGGTGCGAGACGTCCGGATCGTGCATCAGCTACGGAAGGCGGGTTTCCCGATCGCCCAGCTCCGCGCCGTGTTGCCGGAGTTGCGGCGTGCGAACCGGTTCGAGGACGTGCGCTCCGCGTTGGCCGCCCGTGACGCCCGGATCACTGCCCGCGCGTCCGCGCTCCTGGAGGCCGCTGCTGAACTTCGCGTGGTTATTTCGCTTGCCTCACAGGCTGATTCGTCGATGTGGGCGCAATGCTGTTGTGCGCCTGAGGTATCCGGGACCTAAGGCTAGTACCGATGGAAAGACATCTGCCGACTCCGAAATGTCTTCTGCCCGAAGACTTGCGCACGCCGGGCGGTGATGGCACTATTCGTGCGTTCGGGGGGTGCATTCGGAATCGCCCAACGCTGTGTTCGACTACTCGATGGGGGAAATCCGTGAATCTCGATTTCAGTGCCGACCCGCAGTTCTCCTGGTACGTGGTTCTGCTGTTGATCAGCGGGGTGGCGATGCTCGGCCTGTCGTTCGCCAAGTCACAGGGCAACGTCGGTCAGATACTCAATGCGGTGTTCGGCACGCTGTTCGTCGGCTACGGCATCTATCTCGCGTTCATTTTCGAGGGCGGCTCGTACTGGATGTTCTTCCAGGCTTTCCTTCTGCCGATCCTGCTGGTGTTCCAGTGGGCCAAATCGCTGGGGAAGCGTTCCGCGTAGTTCCGCGGGTTCTGGAGCCCTGCCGCGCGTCGGCGGCAGGGGCCGCTGACCGCTAGCCGAGCGGGTGTGGTCAGGGCCTCAATGCGGGTCTGACCAGCGTGAATGCTCGCGAAGGCGAGAGAAGTAGTTTCGCGAAGCGGCAGCTGGCTACCCCGTGGAGAACGTCGACGCTGGCCACCGACGCCGCAACGGGCGTCGGTGGCCGTCGGCGGAACCGGGGTTCGCCACCACCTGGCGGGCTCTCCACGACAGCGGGAAGGAACCCCATACATGTTGATGCTCACCCCCACCGCCATCGAGGTCGTTCGCACCATCACGTCTGCGGAAGGCGCGCCGGAGGAAGCCGGCCTGCGCATCTCCACCGCGGACGGCGCTCAGACGCTGCAACTAGAGGTTGCCGCGGTACCGGCCGAGCTGGACCAGGTCCTCGATGCCGAGGGATCACGAATCTTCCTGGACCGCGACGCGGCGGCCTTCCTGGACGACAAGGTCCTGGACACCGGAACGGACCGTAACGGCGAGGGCGGATTCGTCATCGCCCAGCAGAGCCAGTTCACCTCCGGAAACTGACGGTTGGGCGTCGGATCGACCGGTTGGCAAGTCCGACTGGTCTTTTCGGCGTCCGCCGTTGGTTAAGCGACCAGCGTGCGGCGGGCTGACCGCCGGACACCCGCCCGCATCAGCAAACGAGCAACTGCCTCGGCCACGTGGCCAGGCTGCTCGAGAATCACCGAATGCCCTGCCCCATCGACGATTACGAAGTCCGCGTACTCGATCGCGGCGGCCATCGCGACAGAGTGCGACGGGGGCGTCATCAAATCGGCTGAGCCGCACAGCACCAACGTCGGAACCCTCGACAGCACCGCGAGCGCGTCGGTTTCGTCAAAGACCATGAAGCTGCTCAAGAAGCTCGCCATCGTCACGATCGGCGTCTCGTTGTGCATCGCGTTGGCAAGGGCGAGAACTCGCGGACTGACCTTGCGGTCGCCGAACTCGGCCATCCGGATCACGGGGGCGAAAACCTTGCAGGCCAACAACTTCGCGTGATGCATCAGCGTGGGAGCGCGCCGGACCGCGGCCTGGAAGACCGACACGGCGGGGTTGCGCAGGAGCCGCCCGAAGCCGGCGTCGGCCAGTCCGCTCGCGGCCGTCGCGATGAGTGCGACGCCGGCGACGCGGGTGCCGATCTCGTGCGGGCGTTGGCTGACGTAGGTGAGCACGGTCATGCCGCCCATCGAGTGCCCGACGAGGACGACCGGCCCGGTAGGCGCCACGGCCTCCAGCACAGTGTGCAGGTCGTGGCCGAGCTGGTCGAGGTGGTAGGTCTGCCGCGACGCCGCGGCAGAGTCGCCGTGGCCCCGGTGGTCGTAGCAGACCACGCGGGCGTCGGGGTAGCGGCGGATCAGCGCGTCGCGGACGTAGGTCCAGGACTCGGTGCGCAGGCAGTGCCCGTGCAGAAGAACGACGGTGAGCTCGGCGTTCGGCGGTCCGTATTCGCGAACCGCCAGCGCGACGCCGTCCTCGGTCGAGACCGTGACGCGGCGGGCCGCCGAGGTGACGGTGGTGCTGGAGATCGACATCGGAGGCTCCGGTTCTGGCGGTGACAGGTTCAACTGTCCGCCGGCCAGGCCTCCGATATCAGGCCCCCGAGTGCTGAGCCGGGCACCCCGAGGTGGAGCAGATTGCCACCCCAGGTGTGGACTGGTGCGGCGGCGTCAATGGTCGCGCGCCGCGGTGCGGGTTCTGGAGGCGGGCAAGTGCCCGGCTGCGCCAGAGTGGCTGAGCCAAGCCCGTCGAAGTCCTCGACTTTTCACACCCGACCGATGCACCCACTGTGGCAATCACCCTCTGGATCCGTCCCAGTGCGGATCACAGGCGGTGTGCGGCCGGGGCCTGGTGAGTGAAGTGGTGCGGGATCACAGGCAGTGTGCGGCCGGGGCCTGGTGAGTGAAGTGGTGCGGGATCACAGGCAGTGTGCGGCCGGGGCCTGGTGAGCGACGTGGTGCGGGACTGTAGAGGGGCCGAGCCCGGAGCTGGATCATCCAGGTAGACAGCCGCGTGGACGTACCGACGGTCGCGTCGGCGGTAGGCGGCGATAGTCGGCGCGTAGTTCGCACACGAAGGTGGACCTCGAAACACGAGGCCCACCATCGATTTTCGTGCAGTTCCTACTTCAGCGTGATGTCATCCACACTGTATGAACCCTGCCCGTACCAACCGTGCACCCACACCGTGACCTTCGTGGTCGAGGCGCCGGTGGTGAACTTGGTCGACAGTTGCTGGTACGCACCGTTCGTGCCCGGGGTCCAGGCCGACGTGTCCGTGGTGCCGGAGCCGGTGACACCGAGGTAGACGTAGTTGCCGTTGACCCAGGCCGACAGTGTGTACGCCCGGTTCGGTTCGACGGTGACCTCCTGTGCGCACTGGGCGGTGTCGCCGCTGCTCGCCGCGGCGGTCATGGCGCTCTTGCCGCCGTGCACGGGGCTGGTGACGAGGGTGCCGAGGTTGCCCGCGCAGGTCCACGGCGACAGGGCTCCGCTTTCGAAATCACCGTTCACCACACCGTTTCCGCTCGGCGGAGTGGTGGTCGTGGTGGTGGTGCTCGTCGGCGGGGTGGTGGTCGTCGTGGTCGTGGTGGTGGTCGTCGTCGATGTCGGCGTGGTCGGGGTGGTCGTCGGCGGCGTGCAGGTGCTCGCGCTGCCGTTGACGGTCTTGACCACCTGGTTGAACAGGGTGGCGGCCGGGTCCATGTTCTCCAGCGAGTACATCATCGCGCCGCCGAGTCCCTTGCAGTGCAGGTAGTCCGACTTCGCCTGGATGGACTGCAACGAGTCGCCGCCCCACCAGTTCGTGCCGTCGTAGAAGTAGGCGGCCTGCGCTACGGGGTCGAAGTAGGTGCGCGACGGATTGTCGACGACACCGGACAGCTCCTTGTACATCCGGATGCCGCCGACGTTTCCGGAGGACGGCCCGCCGGGCGCGGGGCCCGTCGCCGGCTGGAACAGCCCGTGGTTACTGCCGGCCGGCACGCCGGTCCAACCGCGGTAGTAGAACGGGTAGCCCATGGTCAGTTTGCTCGCGGGGAAACCGCCGGGGATGCCGTAGGAGCTGTCACCCGTGGTCCACGCGGTGATCGCCTCGTCGATGTTGTACTTCGCGTTGCCCGGGGGCACCGGCGCCATCGGATCGTCCGGCCTGCTGTAGATGGGGTCCTGGAAGTTGGTGGGGCCCTTGGCATCCCACGCTCCGTGCATGTCGTAGGTCATGACATTGGCGAAGTCGAGGTAGTTGCCGAGCTTGTCGGTGTCGTAATTGCGGATCTTGTCCTGGCCCGCTGCGACGGCCGCGGTCAGCGCGTAGTGCTTGTTGTCCGCCGTGCCCTGTGCGTCCAGCTGCTTGCGCAGTTCGGCCGCGAGCAGCGTGAAGTTGGCCCGGTCGGCGGGTGAGGCGTGGTTGCCGAGGTGACCGCCGCCGCCCGGGTACTCCCAGTCCAGGTCGAGGCCGTCGAAGATGCCCTTACCGGTGCCGGGTCCGCCGTAGCCGTCCGCCTTCGGCAGGTTGCCCTTGATGAACATGTCGATGCAGGACGACGCGAACTTCTTGCGCGCGGCGTCGGTCGCGGACACATCGGAGAAGAACTTCGAGTACGTCCAGCCGCCGATCGACAAGATGACCTTCAGTTTCGGGTACTTCGCCTTGAGCTGCTTGATCTGCTTGAAGTTTCCGACGATCGGGTCGTTCCATGCGTCCGCGGTGCCGTCGACGCTGGTCGACGCGTCGAACGACTTGCCGTAGTCGGCGAACGAGTCGCCCGCGCCGTCGCCCGCGTTCGGGTTGTTCTCGTCCTGGCTCGCCGCCTTGTTCGCCTCGAAACAGGTCAGGTCGGTGGGGTGGATGTTCGCGAACGCGTACATCATGTAATCGAGCTTGCCCGCCATGCCCGAGGTGTCGACATTCTTGAGGTAGAACTGGTTTTCGTAGATCGACCACTGGTTGAAGTAGGCGATCTTCACGCCGCCGGACGTCGCGGCCGCCGCCGGCGCGCTGTGGGCGGGCTCGTTGGTAAATCCCACCAACACCGCCGCTATGCCGAGTAATAGACTCGCGGCTGCTGCGATGAGCCCGGTAGATCTCGCCGTTCGCATGGGGTCCTCCCTGTGGGGACGTTGGATCGGTCCCCGAAGAACTGAGTCGCGTGAGCGAATCGTCCGCTGCTGGTTTTTCTGTGATCGCGGCGACGGCCCGAAGAATTTAAGGCGCTCGAGAACCGAAATATATTGTGCTGGTGGATGTCCGACCGGATCGGCCGTATGGGCAACCGTGAGAATCATGACACGAAAAGAGTCGGCCGGATCCCCAGTGCGAGAGTGGGGAATTCGGCGCGATCGGGTCGAGAACTTCCCCAGTTGCCTCGGTGTGCGGTGAAAGACCGCTGATAGCGGAGGGAGTCCGGCGTCGGCACAATATGCGAACGTATCAATTCGACCGGGAAAGGTCCCGGTTCCCGCCGGAAACAATCGACGGGAACCGGGACACCGGATATTCAGTGGACATCATTGTTGGACGAGTCGCCCCATCGAGTGAATTTCATCGACATCGCCGCCGGTGATGAAGGACCACGGTGCGGTGAAGAATCCGTTGTCGCCCCAACTCGCGCCCCAGGAATTCTGGATGGTCACGCCGTTCTGGTCGTAGCCGACGATTGTCACCTCATGGCCGCCCACGGTGCGCTCGTAAGGCGAGGGATTGTATCGGGAATTGCTCCTGCTGAGATTCATGAAACTCTGCCTGACCTCGAAACCGATCGGGACTGGCAGGCCCGCCGCGATCGCGTTCTTGATATTGGTCACGCGGTCTCCGGAATCCAGATCCTGGGCGCCGGAGAGCTTGTAATGCGCGGCGTTCGCGCGCTCCGAGGCGTCGGGCTGAGTGGTGTAATCGAAATCGCCCTGCCAGTAGTGCGACCGCTGATCGATGCCCTGGTTGCGTTCCATCGGCAGCGCGACGCCGGCCCAGGTGCCTTGATCGTTTCCGCGCGCGATCTGCGCGTAGATGAACATCGGCGCCATCGGGCCGCCGGTGATGTGCTGCTCGTTCATCAGGACGCCGTACCCGGTATAACCGGTGGCCCAGGCCACGCAGGAGCCCACCGGCCCCTGGTCGCCCGCGGGCGCCGCGTACTGCTTCAGGGAGAAGGAGGGCGGCGCCGCGCCCGCGCCGACGCGAACGGGCAGGGCGAATCCCGTGCTGGTGTCCTTGTCCAGGTTGGCCTTCGCCGCCTGCACGTCGAAGCCGAAGGAATGGTGCTTGAGTTCCGGCCCGGCCGTGGGCGGATCCGCCTGTGCGATTCCGGCCGAGACGATTCCGACGCCCAACGCGAAAGCCATTGCGGCGGGCAGGAATGAGTGACGCATGGTGACTCCTAGCTGAAATTGTCCGAATTGGGGCATATGCCCCGATGCGCGCCGGACGTCGAAAACTGTTGAACCGTCGACCAGTTCGTACGTTCCGTTGCTACAGTGCGAAATGTTCCTCGCAAAACAACAGTGCGGCAACAGTGTTCGGTGTTGACATTTTGTTGCGTATTGGGGATCGTCCCCACTTGCCCCTGCCGGAAGTCGCGGCGTAGCTTTCCCTGAAATTCAGCAGACCCGAAAGTGGGTGCCCGAGTGCTGTCTCGACACAAACTCCATGCTTGTCTGATCGCCGCGACAGTGGTGCTGATTTCGTGCGGCCACGGCACATCGGTCGCCGAGCCGCCCAGCGCCGGAAAAGATTTCGCGACGCGTTCGACCGGACTACGGGTCAGCGTCGGACTTCCCGGCGTAATGGAACCGCGCCAGTCGGCCGTCGGCTCGAAAACGTTGCCCTATGCGCAACAGGTGCAGGAGTGGAATCAATGGTGCTGGGCGGCCGACGGCGCCTCGATATCCACCTACCTCGGCCGCCGCATCGCCCAAAACGACTACTGCAAACTCGTGCACGACAGTAAGCAGCAGACCTGCCCCAACGAGAGTGCGTCCCTCGAGGAGATCGCCGCGGCGTTCGGCAAGATCGGGTTCAATGCCTCGGTGGGCTCGCCGTTCTCCATGACGAAGATCGCGGCGGAGATCTCCGCGAACCGCCCGATCCTGACCGGCATCGCCTGGGCCGCGGGTGGCGGCCATGCTCAGGTGGTCTACGGGTACGACGCCGGCGTCGGCACGGTGACCTACGGGGATCCGTGGCCGGCCGCGCAGCGGGTCGTCACGCAGACGCTGTCCTCCTATACGCAGAATCCCCAATGGGTGTGGTTCGGTGAGGATTACGGGATAGCGAAGCGCACATGAGACGGCACTGGCTGGGGGCGGCGCTCGTGTGCGCCGTCCTCGCCGTGCCGGGGTGTGGTCCGGCGAACACCGACGGCCGGTCGGCGGAGCCGGATGCCGGCGCGATCGATCGGGTGCTGGAATCGCCTGCGACGCAACAGCTTGCGGCGTCGTTCCTGCGTTCGCAGCAGGCGCCCGCCGATGACGTCGCGCTGCGGCGAAGCGGGCCTGACATAACGGTTTACGCGACTAACCCTCGTTTCGTCACCGATCCTCAATCTCCGCTGCGCGATGCGGGCACGCCGGCCTACATCGCTGTCCCGGCCATGCTTTCCGCCCGGAACGCCCCGGACACAGTGCAACTCACGCCGACCCCGCCCTTCACGCCGCGTGCCATCGCGACGGGTACCGAGGAAACCGAAGCGGCGCAGTCTCTCCCGGCGGGCGCTCGCCTACTTCTCGACTACCCCTCGCACACCTGGCTCGCCTGGAGCGAAACCCGTGTCACCGCAATCTCTTCCGGTACTCGGCCGGAGCTGAAGGGGCGGGAGTTCGATGCGGGTCAGTTCAGGGAATGGCTGGCTTCGCGGTGATCGCCGCATGCGCTGATTCCCGTCTACAGCTCCTCATGCGCCTGAATCTTGCCGCCGACGGTGGACACACTGGTCGCGTTGGTCCAGGGTCGCCTGAGGGATCAGGCCGACTAGATCGAATAGGCGGGCGGAAGTGCCGCGCCGAGTCCGGACGGCACCGTAACGTCGGGGCATGCTGTCGAATCCGGGCGAACCCGAGGTCGATGTACCCGTGCGGCGTTGGCAGGACATACCCGGCTGGTTCACGTGGCGAGACGCGCAGGAAGAGGCGGTCGCGCACTTTCCCGAGGGCAGTACCTTCGTCGAGGTCGGCAACTATCTCGGCCGCAGTCTGTGCTCGCTGGCCGAGGTCGTCGCGGACAGCGGCAAGCCGATCACCGTCGTGGGAGTCGACACCTGCCGCGGCAGCGGGCCCGAAGGCGTGCGCGGCATCAATGCCCACGGCGCCGCGGTCGCCGACGGCGGCGGCACCTTCGCCGGCCTCCTCCACCGCAACGTCCTCGCCTGCGGCTTCGCCGACCAGGTCCTCCTCGTGGTCGGCGACTCGGAATCCACCGCCCGGCTGTTCGCCGACGCCTCGCTCGCCTGGGTCCACATCGACGCCCGCCACGACTACGACAGCGTGGCCGCCGACATCACCGCCTGGCGCCCCAAAGTCGCCCCCGGCGGCTGGCTCTCCGGCGACGACTACATCCCCTCCGCCTGGCCCGGCGTCGTCGCCGCGGTAACCGACCTCCTACCCCGAGCCCACCCGTGGTCGAAAATCCAATGGCGCTGGATTAACGAGTAGGAGCGGGCGGCGAACAGCTACCTCGGAAGAGGGTCAGGGGAGTGCTCAGCCGCGGTTCTTGGCGGGTCTGTTGGTGGCGGCGCGGCGTTCGGCTTCCTTGGTGGCGATTCGCTCGTTTTCCTTGAGGACCTCGGCGTAGTTCTCGCGTTCGCGGATCAGCCAGGCTGGGGGGTCGGCGAGTAGGGCGGCGATTTCGTCGGCGGTGAGGGCGTCGGAGACCTCGGCGCGGGCGAGGCCGGAGTTGGAGACGCCGAGTTTGCGGGCGGTGATGTCGCGGGGGAAGGGGCCGGTGCGGCGCAGTTCGGTGAGCCACTCCGGCGGGTTGGTGCGGAGGGCGTCGAGGTCGGCGCGGGAGATCGGGGTGTCGCGGAAGGATTCGGGGGCCGCGGGAAGGTAGATGCCGAGCTTGTTGGCTGCGGTCAAAGGCTTCATCAACTGGGGATTAGGGTCCGGGCTCACGACTGCGCCTCGCTGACGCTCGGCTCCGTCGTAAGCCCGAGGGGGCTGCGTCTCCGATTCACTCGCTGGCGCTCGCTCATGCGCATCAGCCTATCGGCTGCCGATAGTGTTCTTGACATGAGCCGGTTGGAATCGATCGACGTCACGCGGCTGCGGTGGTTTGTCGCGGTCGCGGAGGAGCTGCATTTCGCGCGGGCGGCGAAGGGGTTGGGTATCTCGCGGCAGCGGTTGAGCCAGACGGTCATCGATCTGGAGCAGGAACTGGGGACGAAGCTGTTCGTGCCCGGCGCCCAGCCGACGCAGTTGACCGAGGACGGCGCGGCCCTGCGGGACGAGGCGCGGGAGTTGATCGCGCGGGCGGACGCCGCGGTCGTCGCGGAGCAGACGGACGAGCCGGCGGCGCTGCGCGTGGGGTTCGTGCCGGGGGTGACCGTGTCGAAGTGGACGCGGATCTGGGCCGAGCGGTTCCCGGAGACGCCCCTGGAGGTACTGGCACTGCCGATGGGCGAGCAGGAGACCGCACTGCGCGAAGGCGCGGTCGACCTGTGCTTCGTCCGGTTGCCGATCGATCGCGACGGGATGAGCGTGATCCCGCTGTATCGGGAGCTGCCGGTCGTCGTGGTGCCCAAGGACCACCCGATCTCGGTCTTCGAGCAGGTGAGCACGGCCGATTTCGCCGACGAGCGCAGGCAGGACGCGTCCGACATCGACGCGGTCGCGGGAGCCATCGAGCTCGTCGCGGCGGGCGTGGGCGTCGCCGTGGTCCCGCACTCGATCGCTCGGCTGCACGCGCGCCGCGACCTGGTGTACCGCACGGTCACCGATGTCGACGAGACGGAGATCGCGCTGGCGTGGCCGACGGATCGGACCACCGATCTGGTCGAGGACTTCGTCGGCGTCGTCCGCGGCCGTTCCGAACGCAGCTCGCGCTCGCCCGCCGCGCGGGCCAAAAGCCCTGAGCCGCAGAAGAAGCCGGCGGCAAAGCGCTCGGTCGGGCGGCCGAGCCCGGCACGCAAACCGGTGGCCAAGAAGAAGCGTCGCGGACGCTAGCTCACGAAGCGGGTGAATCCTTTTCCGGCGCCGGAACCTCTCATGTTCGTGCCGGCAACAAGGCCGGCACGAGACCCGGAGGTTGTCGTGATCATTGCCGCCATTGTCGTCGCCGTTCTGCTCGTGTGCGCGTGCAGCGTTGCCGTGTTGCGTCGGCGGAGCTCGAAATGACCTGGCCCGACGAGCAATTGGTCGCCACGGCGCGCTCGGGCGACGTGGCCTCGATCGCCGCGCTGGTGTCGGGCACGCATCCGCACGTGCGCCGGTTCGCCTACTCGCTGTGCGCCTCGCCCGAGGACGCCGAGGACGCGGCGCAGGAGGCGCTGATCATCCTGTACCGCAAGATCGGCACGCTGCGCGCGTCGGGGGCGTTGGCGTCGTGGATGTTTCGGATCGTCCGCAACGAATGCCTGCGGCAGCTGCGGCAATTGGCGCGCCGGGCGGAGCCGGTGGCCGACGGCTCGACGGTCTCGGCCGAGGACGAGGTGATGCGTCGTCTGGAGGCCGAGCGGGTGGCGACGGCGGTCGCGGCGCTGCCGCTCGATCAACGGCAGGTACTGATCATGCGGGACATTCAGGGATTCAGCGGGCGGATGACGGCCGATCGCCTCGGCCTGAGCACCGCGGCGATGAAGTCGCGGCTGCACCGCGCCCGCGCCGCCGTCCAACTCGCCTTGGAACCGGTGGAGGGTCGAGAATGAACGACACTTTCGCCAGCTCCTCGCTGTCGCGCCATCTGGCCCGCGGGGTGGCCGGATTCGGGGCTTTGATCGGGGCGTTCGCTCTGCTGCCGTGGGCGGGACCGGTGAGTCTGCTGCTCGCTCCGGTCGGTTTCGTCGCGTTGCGCGGCTGCCCGACCTGCTGGGCGATCGGATTGTTGCAGACCATCTCTCGTGGCCGGTTGCGACGGTCGTGCGAAGACGGTCAGTGCCGGTTGACGGTCACCTGACCGGGTGCGCTGTCGGCGACGCGAAACCGTTCGCCGACAGCGCCTTCCGCTCAGCCTCCGCAGACGCGGTTGAGCTCGTCGGTGGCCGGGTCCAGGTCGGTGATGTTCTCGTCGACCAGCGCGTTGGCGTAGGCGGCGATGACGTCCTTCTCGGCGCCGGTGGCGTCGATGGACAGCAGCGTGCGGTTCAGCGCCTTCGCGGTGTTCTTCTCCAAGGTGCCGTTGGGCGACGCGTCGATGGCGGCGTTGATCGCGTCGATCGCCCGGCCGCAGGCCTCGGACTGGGCGTAGGCCGGGGCGGCGGGCAGTAACAGCAGGGATCCGACGGCGCTCGCGGTCAGCAGCGCGGCGGAGAAGATCTTGGGCATGGCGTCCTCACGGTCTGGTCAGCAATGAAGGTCCGCGACCCGACTCAGGTCGCGGACCTCTCGGCGCAAACCGTACTAGTACGCCCTCGCCCGGCGAAAGCCGATATCGCTCAGGGCATTCCGGCGCGCGACTAGCGGGGCTTGCGGCGCAGGATCGAGTCCCGCACCAGGATGACGACGATGGCGAGGGCGAAGCCGACGAGGAAGATGTCCTCGACGTGGCCCTTGTGGTTACCGATGACCATCGCGACCAGGATGAACGCGACGATCCAGCCCGCGACGCGGAAGGTGCGCGGCGACTCACCGCTCCACCCCCACGCGGCGGAGGGAACCTCGGCCGTGTCCACGTGAGTGACGATGCCGCGCTCGGTGCTGGCGGGTTCGAGTTCCGTGGCGGCCACGATTCGCTCCTTAGCTCGTTCGGGTACCGCGATTCCGGTACGCACTCGACGGACTGCTGCTCGATATCGTGACATACGACGGTGCGTCGTTGTAAGTCGGGACACGCCGCCCGGGGGACGGGAGCCGGCGCAGCGGGTGAGCACGGTGTCCGCTTTTCTTGTGCGCCACAATGAACCCGTGTCCGACATCGTGAGAGTCTTGCTCCTCGGCAGTACCGGATCCATCGGGACCCAAGCGCTCGAGGTGATCGCCGCCAACCCCGACCGGTTCGAGGTGGTCGGCCTGGCCGCGCGCGGCGGCAATACCGAGCTGCTCGCCGCGCAGATCGCGGCCACCGGGACACGCAATGTCGCGGTCGCCGACCCGGCCGCCGCCCAGCGGCTCGGCATCGCGCTGGCGGGGCCGGACGCGGCGGCCGAGCTGGTGCGCCGCACGGAGGCCGACGTGGTGCTCAACGCGCTGGTCGGCTCGCTCGGCCTGGAGCCGACCCTGGCCACCCTGCAGTCGGGCACGCGGCTCGCGCTGGCCAACAAGGAATCCTTGGTCGCGGGCGGCTCGCTGGTCACCCGCGCCGCGGCGCCCGGCCAGATCGTGCCGGTCGACTCGGAGCACTCCGCGCTCGCCCAGTGCCTGCGCGGCGGTCGCGCCGAGGAGGTGGACCGGCTGGTGCTCACCGCGTCCGGCGGGCCGTTCCGCGGCTGGACCGCGCAGATGCTCGAGTCGGTGAATCCCGCTGAGGCCAAGACGCATCCGACCTGGTCCATGGGCCCGATGAACACGCTGAACTCCGCGTCGCTGGTCAACAAGGGCCTCGAGCTGATCGAGACGCACCTGCTGTTCGGCATTCCCTATGACCGCATCGACGTCACCGTGCACCCGCAGTCGATCGTGCACTCGATGGTGACCTTCACCGACGGTTCCACCCTCGCCCAGGCCAGCCCGCCGGATATGAAACTGCCCATCGCCCTGGCTCTAGGCTGGCCCGACCGGGTGCCCGGCGCCGCCGCGGCCTGCGACTTCGGCACCGCCGCCACCTGGACCTTCGAGCCGGTCGACCACGAGGTGTTCCCGGCGATCGAGCTGGCTCGTCGGGCGGGGGAGGCAGGCGGCAGCGTCACCGCCGTCTACAACGCCGCCAATGAGGTTGCGGTGCAAGCCTTTCTGGACGGCCTCATCCGCTTCCCCGACATCGTCCGCACCGTGGCCGCGGCCGTCGAAGCCGCCGACCGATGGCGCGTCGAGCCCGACTCGCTCGCGGAGGTTCTGGCCGCGGACAGCTGGGCACGTGAGTTCGCGCGAGCCCGAGTGCACGCCTGAGGTAGCAGCGCCGAACGGCGGCAAACCGCGAGCGTCCGCGATTGGGGAGCGACCGGACTCGCCCGCCGACCGCCACCTGGCACACTGAAGGCGCAGGGCCGACCGGGGTCCGGTTACTGTGGTCGGGTGCTCGCGGCCGTGACGGGAAGCGCGGGCCGAGGTTTGTGGGCGACCGATCCGGCGGTCGCACTCGAGGCGAGCTGCGCTATGCAGGAGGGCTGCTAAACACATGGTCTACGCGTTGGGGTTCGTGCTGTTCGCGTTAGGCATAACGATTTCGATCGCGTTGCACGAGTGCGGGCACATGTGGACCGCCCAGGCCACCGGCATGAAGGTGCGGCGCTACTTCATCGGCTTCGGGCCGAAGATCTTCTCGTTCCGGCGCGGGGAGACCGAGTACGGTCTCAAGGCGCTGCCGCTCGGCGGGTTCTGCGATATCGCGGGCATGACCGCGCTGGACGAGCTGGAGCCGGAAGAGATCGACCGGGCCATGTACCGGCAGGCGGCGTGGAAGCGGCTCGTCGTGATGTCGGGCGGCATCGCGATGAACTTCGTGCTCGGGTTCATCCTGGTGGTCATCCTCGCAGTCGGTTGGGGGCTGCCGCGGTTGGACCTGCCACCCGATACCTCGCTCGGCGCGATGAGCTGCGTGTCGCAACAGAATCCGGACGGCACGTTACAACCCTGCACGGGTACCGGCCCCGCTCAGCGGGCCGGGTTGCAGCGCGGCGACGTGGTCAAGGCGGTAGCCGGCGTGCCGGTGAAGACCTGGAAGGAATTCCAGACCGAGACGCAGAAGCAGTCCGCCCCCTTCGATTACACGATCGATCGCAACGGACAAATCCTCACCATCCCCGTGACCCCGGAACGTGTGATCCGTTACTCGGAAGCCGGCGGTGCGGGCCGCGAGGTCGGTGCGGTAGGGGTCGGATTGAACGGCGCCTACGATCCGGTCCAGTACAACGTGCTCACGGCGATACCGGCGTCGGTTTCCTTCACCGGTGACATGTTCGTGCGCACGGTGCAATCGCTGGCTGAGTTGCCGCAGAAGGTGACAGCGCTGTGGTCCGCGGTGACCGGCGGCGAACGCGATGCGGATACCCCGGTCAGCGTCTATGGCGCGAGCAAGATCGGCGGCGAGACCGCGGAACGCGGGCTGTGGAACGTCTTCATCCTCGTGCTGGCCAGCTTGAATTTCTTCCTCGGCGCGTTCAATATCCTGCCGCTGCTTCCGCTCGACGGCGGGCACATCGCCGTGGTGCTCTATGAGAAGGTCCGCGACGTCTTCCGTCGCTGGCGCGGCCTCGCTCCCGGCGCACCGGTGAACTACCTCAAGCTGCTGCCCGCCACCTACGTGGTGGTGGTGATCGGCGGTGCGTACATGCTGCTGACCGTGGCCGCCGACATCGTCAACCCCATCAAGCTGTTCTGACTCGCCCCCGGGCGCGGTACCCTGTGCCCGGCACTCGGGGGAGGTGCGTTGTCGTGGGCGTCACAGGGTGGCCGTTCGGCGTGCGCGACTAAGCTCGGAAGGCGAACGGCCGAAGGTAGAGAGCGCTTGCGAGCCGCGGATGCGCGAGGCCGCACACACGAAAGTAGGCAGCCGGAAGTGACCAGCACAATCGGATTGGGGATGCCCGCCGCTCCTGCGGCCGTTCTCGCTCCTCGACGCAAGACTCGCCAGTTGATGGTGGGCAATGTCGGGGTCGGAAGTGATCACCCGATCTCGGTGCAGTCCATGACCACGACCAAGACCCACGACATCAACGCGACGCTGCAGCAGATCGCGCAGCTCACCGCCTCCGGCTGCGACATCGTGCGGGTGGCCTGCCCGCGTCAGGAGGACGCGGACGCGCTGGCGACGATCGCGCGCAAGAGCCAGATCCCGGTGATCGCCGACATCCATTTCCAGCCGCGCTACATTTTCGCGGCCATCGACGCCGGATGCGCGGCGGTGCGGGTGAATCCGGGCAATATCAAGGAGTTCGACGGCCGCGTCGGCGAGGTCGCCAGGGCCGCGGCGGCGGCGGGCATCCCGATCCGCATCGGCGTCAACGCCGGTTCGCTGGACAAGCGGATGCTGGAGAAGTACGGCAAGGCCACCCCGGAGGCGCTGGTGGAGTCCGCGCTGTGGGAGGCGAGCCTGTTCGAGGACCACGGCTTCGGCGACATCAAGATCTCGGTCAAGCACAACGATCCGGTGGTCATGGTGGAGGCCTACCGGCAGCTGGCCGCGCAGAGCGATTATCCGCTGCATCTCGGTGTCACCGAGGCGGGCCCGGCGTTCCAGGGCACGATCAAGTCCGCGGTGGCGTTCGGTGCGCTGCTGTCGGAGGGTATCGGCGACACCATCCGGGTCTCGCTGTCGGCGCCGCCGGCGGAGGAGATCAAGGTCGGTGATCAGATCTTGCAGTCGCTGAACCTGCGGCCGCGCAAGCTCGAGATCGTGTCGTGCCCGTCGTGCGGGCGCGCACAGGTGGATGTGTACACGCTGGCGAACGAGGTCAGTGCCGGGCTCGAGGGCATGGAGGTGCCGCTGCGGGTCGCGGTGATGGGCTGCGTGGTGAACGGTCCGGGCGAGGCGCGCGAGGCTGACCTCGGGGTGGCCTCGGGCAATGGCAAGGGGCAGATCTTCGTCAAGGGTGAGGTCATCAAGACCGTGCCGGAGGCGATGATCGTGGAGACCCTGATCGAGGAGGCCATGCGCATCGCCGAGGAGATGGGCGTGGAGGCGGGCGCGGGCGAGCCGGTCGTCACCGTCTCCTGAGTTTCGTGGGTCGAGCCCATGTCGCATTGTTGCGTTCGGCATAGCCGTACCACATCGTCGCTATTCGTGGCAGGCTAGCAACGTGCGCAGTCTGCTTGAGCCGGCGCGTAGGGCGAAATACGTTCCCGCGCGTCAGCTCGCGAGCCGGGACCTCGGTCAGGTCCTTCGTGTTCTGGATGCCGACCCGGTGGCGTCGTGCATGGTCGCCGCCCGGCTCCAGGAGTTCGGTCTCGACGCGTCCCGCTGCGGGCAGGGCGAGTTGTGGAGCCGCGGCGGTCCCGCGGAGTCGCTGTGTTTCTCCGGCGCGAACCTGGTCCCGCTGCGCGGTGACCGCGACGCGCTGCGGGCGTTCGCCGACCGGGCCCTGCGCTGGCCGCGGATCGCGTCGTCGGTGGTCGGCCGCCGGGAGCTGGCGCTGCCGCTGTGGGAGATGCTGGCCGACCACTGGGGTCCGGAGCGGGAACTGCGCGGCGAGCAGCCGCTGCTCGCGCTCACGCAAGCGCCGCTGGTGACGCCCGACCCGACTGTGCGCCGCGTGCACCCCCACGAACTCGACCGCTACCTCTGCGCCGCGATCGCCATGTTCATCGAGGAGGTCGGCGTCGACCCCCGCGCGGGCGACGGCGGCCGCGGCTACCGGCGCCGCATCCAGAGCCTCATCGAATCCGGCCGGGCCTGGGCGCGTTTCGAGGACGGCGAGGTGGTGTTCAAGGCCGAGGTCGGGTCGCTGTCCCGGCGCACCGGGCAGATCCAGGGCGTGTGGGTGCATCCCGAACACCGCGGCACCGGGCTGGGCACGACGGGCACGGCCGCCATCGCGAACGCGGTCGTCGCGTCCGGGCGCACCGCGAGCCTGTATGTGAACGACTACAACGAGGTCGCCCGCCGCGCGTACGGCCGGGTCGGCTTCCGGCAGATCGCCACCTTCGCCACGGTGCTGCTCGACTGAGACCACCGCGGGCGAAAGCTGTTTCGGCGGAAAGAAACACGGAGCGTTGCGGGGGTTTGCTCGACGTTGGCTATTACGATCGGTGCCGATGTCGATCAGGATTGAACCGCTGAGAAAACCGCTCCTCGTCACCCTCGCCGTCGCGCTGTTCGCGCTGCCCGCGGCCGGTTGCGCCCGCGGACCGCAGGGGCCGGTGCCCACGGCCGACGACTTCGTGGAGGCGTTCGCCGAGCACGATCTGGAAGCCGCGGCCGAGCTGACGAATCAGCCCGAAAAGGCGAGCGCCGCACTGAGTTCCGCGTGGGAGCACCTGCAGGCCGAGCAGTTGACGGCCCGCATCGGCTCCGCGAGGGTCAATGGCGATACCGCGACCGTCGATTACACCTACGAGTGGCGGTTGCCCAAGGAGCGGATCTGGCGCTACACCGGCCAGTTGCAGATGGGGCGCAGCGGCGGTCGCTGGCGGGTGCGCTGGACCTCGTCGAACATCCACCCCAAACTCGGTGACACGCAGACGATGTCGCTGCGGGCCACCCCGGCCCCGCGGGCGCGGGTGAACGAGCAGGCGGGCAGCGATGTGCTGGTGCCGGGCAAGGTCTCCCGGGTCGCGTTCACCGCGGCAAAGGCGGGCGACCCCGGCGCGGTCGCGACCTCGCTGTCGACGGCGCTGCGCCAGTTCGATCCGCAGCTCACGCCCGAGTACATCCGGGACGCGGCCGTCGCGGCGACGGGCGCGTATACCGTCGCGCTGCTCAGCGAGGGCGAATTCGACCAAGTGAGTGGCGATCTCATAGGCCTGCCCGGCGTCGTGATCACCTCGCAGTGGGATCTGGTGCCCACCGATCGCGGCTTCGCGCCGGATTTGCTCGCGCAGATCCGCAAGACGGTCATCGCGGAGGTGGACGGCAAGGCGGGGTGGAGCGTGGTCACCATGAACGCCAACGGCGCCGACACCGACGTGCTCACCGAGGTGCCGTCGCAGCCCGCCCCGTCGTTCTCGCTCAGCGTGGACCGCAATGTGCAGAACGCCGCGCAACGCGCCGTGGACCTGCGCGAGGAGCAGGCGATGATGGTGGTGATCCGGCCGTCGACCGGCGCGATCCTGGCGATCGCGCAGAACAAGGCGGCCGATCGGGACGGCCCGGTGGCGACCATCGGGCAGTATCCGCCCGGCTCGGTGTTCAAGACGGTGACCGCGGCGGCGGCCATGTCCACCGGTCTCGCCACGCCGGACACGGTGCTGCCGTGCCCGAGCCGAATCATCATCGGGGACCGCACGATTCCCAACTACAACCTGTTCACGGTCGGCGACGTGCCGATGATCACCGCCTACGAGCGGTCGTGCAACACCTCGTTCGCCAGCGTGGCCAGCAAGCTGCCCGGCGACGCGCTGCACACGGCCGCCGCGAAACTCGGCCTCGGCCCCGGCTACACCGTGGCCGGGCTGCCGACGTTCTCCGGGTCGGTGCCGCCCGCCGACGAGCTGATCCAGCGGACCGAGGACGGCATCGGCCAGGGCAAGGTCGTGGTCAGCCCGCTGGGCATGGCGCTGGTGGCGGCCACCATCGCGCACGGCTCGGTGCCGGTGCCGTATCTGATCGCGGGGCGCGCCACGACGGTCGAGGGCGCCGCGCCCGATCTCGCGCCGCAGGTGATCGCCGGACTGCGGGCCATGATGCGCCGGGTGGTCACCGGCGGCACCGCCGAGCGGATCGCCGACCAAGGTGAGGTGTACGGCAAGACCGGCGAGGCCGAGGTCGACGGCGGGTCGCACTCGTGGTTCGTCGGTTACCGGGGGGATATCGCGTTCGCGACGCTCTTGGTCAAGGGCGGCAGCTCCGACAATGCGGTCGCGGTCAGTCGCGATATGTTCGCCGCACTGCCGGCCGGTTACTGAGGCGCGCCGTCCTGTGCGGCCTGGTTGCTGGACGAGTGGGCGGTGCCCGTGACGGCCGCGCCCGCGTCGCCGCCGTCGAGAATCTGCACGGCGGCGGCGCCGCCGAGAACGATCGCCACGCTGGCTAGAATTGTGGTGGAACGCTTCATTGTTCGGCTCCCTCGGGTCAGGGGTGTCGGCGGAGGAAGGGTTGTCGCACGTTCCGTGCGGCACACACCGCACGGGAGTTTTCTGAAAGTTTGCTGACTTCCGAACCGTAAACCGCTGTCAATGCATCGAACAAGCACAGGTGACCGATGACACGGTGTCATGGAAAAGTGCCTCGAGCCACATTCCAGGAGATCTTGGAGGAGGCTACCTCCGGGCGTGTCGGAGTTTTCGTGGAATTGACCGATTGCAATACAAACTCTGCATGCCGAAATGTTCTTCGTCGCTCGGCGGGGTATTCGGCGTACCGCCGCCGAGCGATGCGGACTAGGGACGTTCTTCGTAACGGATGTCGTAGGCGGCGGCGATCGGGTTGATCTTCGCGGGGTCCAGGCGGCCGTCGGTGAGTACGGCGGGCCCGGCCTCGAAAAGGTCTTCGAGATAATGCTCCCAACCGCCGGGCGACGAGATTTGCAGGACGCGGGGCGGGGGAGTCGACACCGGGCGCAGGGCGTGCGGCACGCCCTTGGGCAGCAGGGTGAACCCGCCCTTGCCGACGGTGTAGTCGCGATCGTCGAACTCGACGCCGAGTTCGCCCTCGAGCACGTAGATGCACTCGTCGGCCGACTGATGGATGTGGCGCTGGATCGGCCGTGCCAGAACCACTTCGAGCAGGGAGAACCGGCCCTCGGTGTCGGAGGTCATCGCCTTGACGGCGAACGCGGGCGGCATCGGCACGCGGCCGGGGCGGACCTGTTCGGGTTCGAGGAGGAGGAATCTGTCCTGGGACATTGTGGGGCTACCTTCCTGGATGTCATACTGGAAGCGGAATCCGCTTCCGTTTCAATGAGGCCCGAGGAGCACCACAGTTGTCAACCCCCTTGCCGCCCAACCGAACTGGGCGCACCGACGCCCGCCGCAACCGCGAGCGAGTGCTGGCGGCCGCGCGCGCGTTGTTCGCCGAGCGCGGCGACGAGGTGCAGATGCCCGAGCTGGCCAAGGCGGCCGGGGTTGGCGTCGGCACGGTCTATCGGCACTTCCCGACGCGCGGTGACCTCATCGAAGCGGTCGCCGAGCATCGGTTCGCCGAGCTAGCCGAGTACGCGCGCACCGAATGCCGTAACCGCCCCGAACGCGGGCTGGAGCTGTATCTCGCCAAGGTCGGCGAGGTGCTGGCGGGCGACCGGGGGCTGTCCTCGGCGATCGAGGCGGCAAGGGGCACCACCGAATCCGAGCCGAGGGGAGCGGCGCGGGCCGAACTCGAAGCCGCCGTGCGGGATCTGCTCGACGACGGTCGCGCCGCGGGGTCGATCCGCGCCGACGCGACGGTGGGCGATGTCTACATGCTCGTCGGCGCGCTGTCCGCGACCATCCGCACGGGCAGCGGCGATTGGCGGCGGCTCATCGACCTCGCCATGAACGGGCTGGGGGCGTAGGAAGTTTCGCGGCGGTCACTCGGCCCGGCGCAACGTGGCGGCGAGGTGGTGTTGCAGCGGCTCGCCGACCGCCGCCATGCGCAGCGTGTAGTCGATGGTGTCGCCCTTCAGCTGAAACGTACGGCCTAGGGCGGTAACGATTTTCGCGGTGCTGGTGCGGCCGATGCTGGTGGAGTCGAACTCCATGTGCAGCGCGCCGTCGGCGACATCCAGTGCGCCCTCGCAGATTTCGGTGATGCCCGTGGGGTGCGCGAGGATCAACTCCACCCGGTCGGGGCTCGGGCAGCGCAGGTAGCCGGTCTCGGCGTGCATGGGCCGACCGCCGTCGGCGGAGCGGGTGCGCTGCCGGTAGGTGAGGAACGGGCGGCCGAGGTGGCCGAACCGGACTTCCTCCACATAGTCGAAGGAGTCGATGGTCGGGTATTCGCCGTGTCCCGTGCCGCGCCAGGTGCCCAGCAGCGGGGCCAAGGGGGCGATATCGGGGTGGGGCGCGATGGGGGGTTGGGGTTCGACCACGGCGCACAGCCTAAACCTTGTTGGTTCCGGGGTGTTCGTATACTGCCGAATTCTGTTCGCGCCAAGGTTAGCACCGGCTCCGGCCGGGATTCGGTGGAAATGGCCCGCACTTTCGCGGCGCGGGCCATTCATGCATTACCTGCGGCCGGTAGGGGCGGAGGCGCGGCGACTGGTGTCTCGGGCTGCGATCGCCGCCTCGACTTCCTCGACTGCGGTGCGAATCATTGTCCCGTAAGGATTCTCGGGAAGTGTGTGAAGGGTTTCCTTGGCGGCGGTGATCGCTCGTCGGGCGGCGGCGAACGAGCCGAGCCTGCGGTAATTGTCGGCCAGGTTCAGGTGCAGGGACGGGTAGAAACCGCGGACGTCCAGTGCGGAGTCGAACTGCCGGGTGCGGGCGTCGGTCAGCGAGTCCGCGGCGTCCAGGGCGCGGATGTCCCAGGTGAGAGCCTCGGCGGCGTCGTCGTAGAGATCGGCGAGGTAGTGGGCGAGGGTGCAGCGGTGGAGTGGGTCGCCCTGCGGGCCGAAGGAGTTCCACAGGGTCAGCAGGGACTCGCGGGCCTCGTCGGGTCGTCCTTCGTGTCCGAGGGTGACCGCGTGGGTGATGGCGGTCATGGTGTCGTCTGGCATGGCGTCGGATCCTGTCTGTTCAATGCCGGGTGGGCATGGCGAGGGTGGTGAGGTCGCCGTCGGTGGCGGAGCGCAGGACGACCGGGTGGTCGGGTGCGGCGAGGTCGAGCATGAGATCGGGGCCGAGGGCGGCGTGCACGGCGGGGAGCAGGGTCGTGACCTCGAAGGAGAGGGTGATGTCCGCGCCGGTGACCGTCGCGGGCAGGCGGTGGCGCCGGGTGCTGTCGGTCAGGGTCAGACCGTTCTGATCGATCTCGAATCGCACTGTGGGGGAGGAGGTTTCGAGGAGGGTGAGCAGTGGGGTGCGCGGGGTGAGTACGCGCGTCCGGACCGGGGCGAGGGTCGACAGGACGGCTCGATAGTCGGGGAACGGTGCATCGATCAGTTGGCAATACCTCTCGACACCCGCACCCGCTAGGAGCAGTCCGCAGTCCGTCGGGGTGGCCGTGATGTCGTCCAGGCGACGCAGCCACGCGATGGTCGGCGGGAGATCGCCGGTGTCGAGGACGAGCGACCAGTCTCCTTCTCGCTCCTGAGTCACCACGGTTCTGGTCGAGAGCCGGTAGCGGTCGGTGGCGGTGAGCGTCATGGAGTTTCCGCTCGCCTCCACGAGAATTCCTGCGAGCACCGGTATTTCGCGGTTTCTCGCCGCGGCGGCGCGCACCTGCTCGAACGCCTCGGCCAGCAGGGCGGCGGGCAGTGTGACACGATCGTCCGTCGAACAGGCGCCGAGCGTCTGCTTGAGTGACTTCGCGACGCGTTCGGCCTCCAGCGCCCGTCGCCGCAGCTCGTCGACGTGCTCGTCCAGCAGTCGCTCGGCGCGCTCGGCATCGCCGGAGAGGATCTCGGAGATCGCGTCGAGCGGTACCTCGATGGCACGCAGCCTGCGAATCGACACCGCGCGTTCCCGCTGCGCGGCCGTGTAGTACCGGTATCCGGTCAGCGGATCGACCCTGGCCGGCACCAGCAAACCGCAGTCGTCGTAGAACCGCAGCGCGCTCGGCGTGAGCCCGCTCGCCCGCGCCAGCACGCCTATCGTGATCAAACCGTCGGACTCAGCCACCCGGTCATCATGGAGTCTCAGGTAGGCGGAAGGTCAAACGGCTCGGTCGTTCCCGCTGAGCGATTCTTCCCAGCGGCGCGACCACGCCCAGACGCTCTCCAGGGCGGTGCCGAGTTCCGTTCCGGCGTCGGTGAGCTGGTAGGACTTGTCGGCGTTCTTCACGATCAGGCCCGCGCTTTGCAGATGTTGCAGGCGCACGGAGAGCATGCTGGAGGAGCAGTTGTTCATGCGTCGCCGCAGTTCCAGGAAGCCGAGGCGGCCGGGCGCGAGCTCCCACAGCACGCGCAGGATCCACCGCTGCCCGAGCAGTTCCATCGCGGCCAGGGCCGGCGCGGTGGCCGGGTCGTCGGGTGGCCTCGCCCCGCTTGCGCTTCTCATTCAGAACTACCATAGTGATTCTGATTTAGAAGCAATTCGCCGGGCCGAGGGGTCCGCGACGAGAGGGAGATGGTGAGCCGACCAGCCGGACAGCGAATCGTTCTGATCACGGGCGCGTCCCGCGGCATCGGCGCGGAGACCGCGCGGATTCTTGCCGCGCGCGGAGATCATGTGATCGTCAATTACCGCGAAAAGATGAGGCGCGCCAAGCTGATCGCCGACGAGATCGTCGCGGCGGGCGGCAGTGCGTCCGTCGCGGGCGCGGACATCGCCGACGCGGACTCCGCCCGCGGCCTGATCGAGTCCATCGTCCAGGAGTTCGGCCGGTTGGATGTCCTCGTCCTCAATGCCTCGGGCGGGCTCGAACGCAACGCGGCTCCCGGCTACGCGATGGAGATCAATCGCGACGCGCAGACCCGCCTCGTCGATCTGGCCTTGCCGCACATGCCTTCCGGCTCTCGCATCGTCTTCGTGACGAGCCATCAAGCCCACTTCCACGGCCGCAAGCCGGTCCCCGCCGACTACGAACCGATCGCCGCCAGCAAACGCGCAGGCGAGGACGCCCTACGCGCCATGATCCCCACCCTCACCGCCCGCGGCGTCACCCTGCACACCGTCTCCGGCGACATGATCGACGGCACCATCATCGTCCAACTGCTGGAACGCCGAAACCCCGACGCCGTAGCCGCCCGCCGCGACACCTCCCCCCTCCCCACCATCGCCGAATTCGCCACCGCCGTAGCCGAAGCCACCACCGTCCCCGCCGAATCCGGCCACACCACCTACATCGGCGGCCCCGACTACCTCACCCCGGCGTAACGCACCGGCCCCGACTACCGCACTCCCAGGTAAAGCACCAGGTAGATTTGCCGCGCGCGTGTCGGATGACGGGAAGTGGGTGAAATCGACGTGGAGGGGGGAAGTCTCGTTCACGCTATCGATGTGTGCCAGGTGCGAGGTGTGCTGCGGCGAAGGCGCGGTATTCGACACCACCCGACGGGCGGGGCGGGCCCGCGCACGCTCAGGCGGGGGTGCTGAGGTGAACCGGCCGGGGTACGACCGGGTTCTGCCGGGGAAGGATCTGCTGCTGGCGGCTTTTCGTGGCTTTCCGCACGCCGACCATCCGATGCTGGAGGCGGCGGGCGAGCTGGCCCAACTGCACCTGGCGCGCGAGTGCACGCCGGCGGCCGAGTCGGTCAAGATCGATCGACGCCGTACCGAACTGGTGCGCGTCATCGATCGCTGGGTCACCCTGGCGACCCCGGTGCCGGAGATCGGCGCGCCCGAACACCTCGAGACCGTCGGCAGACTGGTGGACCGGCTGGCCGGCATGACCGCGCAGGCCTTCGCCGCGCTGGCCTTCGCGCCGGAGGCGGTCTTCTACGACGCCTGGGTGCGGATCGAGGAGCTGGCCGACGGCTACCAGGACCTCATCGACGACCTGCGCACCGGCGTCCGGCGGTTGCCCGACGACCCGTACGACCCTTGGTGAGCGCTACTTTCCGCGCCCGAACAGCCGAAACGACCGGCTCCGCCGCTGCGGCAGCGTCGCGTAGACCATGGTCATGTCGGCGAACACCTCCGCCTCGCGCTCCCGCTCCACGCCGAACTCGTCGCGGCCGAGCATGTGCTCGATCGACTGCGGCGACACCGAGGGCAGCATGAGCGCCAGCCTCGGCGGCACCTCGCGGGTGGATTCCCGCGTGCCGTGACCGAGCAGCATGTGCCCGACCTGGTGCAGGACGATGTGGTCGGCGTTGCGGTCGGTGGCCTCGACGTCGGAGACGATGATGTCGTCGTGCTTGCGCGCGATCCACAGACCGCCCCCGCCGCAACCGATCTCGTGCAGCAGGGCCTTGGGCGCGGTGTGCAGGCTGATGGAGCGGCCCCGGTGCGCGGCGACGGCGGCGAGGTAGCTGGTCAGGTTCCACGGGTTCGGGAGGGGCACGATTCGGGTCGCGTCTCCGAAACGGGCTTCCATGCTGGTCATCTCGGCCCACATTACTCACCGGCTCGCGGGTAGTCACCTACCGATGGGGACGATTCCGGCGTGAGTTGCTGCACTGCCGGACAACAAGATCCACTATTCGGCGGGTGGCTCCGCGGCTGCGGGCTCGGCGTGCAGATACCGGATGGCCAGGTGATTCACGCCCCACAGCACGACGCCGATGGCGAGCAGGACACCCGCGATCGTGTACTGCTGCGGGTTGCGGTCGGTCCACGGCGTCACGAGGAACCCGCACGTCAGCGCGCCGATCACCGGCAGGGCCGTCGGCGTGCGGAAATGCTCGTGCGCCACGCGATCTCGGCGCAGCACCAGCACCGCGACGTTGACGACGGTGAACACCGCGAGCAGCAGCAGCGCGGTGGTGCCGCCGAGTTCGGGCACGGCGCTGACGAAGGCGATCAGGCACAGCGCGAGCAGCGTGGTGAACAGGATCGCGATATAGGGCGTGCGCCGGCCGGAGTGCACGCGCCCGAGCGCCCGTGGCAAGACCCCTTGCTTGGCCATGCCGTACAGCAACCGGCTGGCCATCAGCATGTTGATGAGCGCGGTGTTGGCGACGGCGATCATGCTGATGTAGGCGAAGACGTGCGTCGGGAATGCGGGCCAGCCGACGCGCACGACCTGCAGCAGCGGTGTATCGCCCTGTCCGAGCTGCGGAACCGGCACCAGCGCGACCGAGGTGATCGACACCAGCACGTAGATGACCGCGGTGATGGTGAGCCCGGCCAGCAGCACCTTCGGGAAGATCCGGGTCGGCTCCTTGCACTCCTCGGCCATGTTGACCGAGTCCTCGAAGCCGACCATCGCGTAGAAGGCCAGCGTGGTGGCGGCGATGACGCCGCCGACGGCGGTGCGGTCGCCGGTGTCGAACTCGGTGACGCGGCTGAAATCGCCGTCGCCCGCGCCGAGCGCCCAGCAGCCGATGCCGATGACGATCAGCAGACCGGTCAGCTCGATGCAGGTGAGCACCACGTTGAGTTTCACGCCCTCGCTCACCCCGCGCAGGTTGATCAGCGCGACCACCGTCATGAACGCCAGCGCGATCACCGTGACCACGAGGCCTGTGCCGATGTCGAGGTCGAAGGCCTCGGCGAAGTTGGCCGCGAAGGCGCGCGACGCGGTGGAGGCCGAGGTGATCCCGGAGCACATCACCGCGAACGCGACCATGAACGTGAAGAACTGGAGGCCGAAGGCCTTGTGCGTATAGAGGGCCGCGCCCGCGGCGTTCGGGTACTTGGTGACCAGCTCCAGGTAGCTCATCGCGGTGACCAGCGCGACCAGGAACGACACCACGAACGGCACCCACACCGCGCCGCCGACCTCGTTGGCCACCTTGCCTGTCAGCGCGTAGACCGAGGAGCCGAGGATGTCGCCGACGATGAACAGCAACAGCAACCACGGACCCATCACCCGCTTCAGCTCCGGCTCCGCGCCCCCCTGTGTGATGACCTCGGCCATGCGATCCCTCCCGAATGTTTCGCACCAGATGGTTGAGATACCCCGAATCACTCGAAAGTAGTCGACGGTTCTTCACTTTCGGCGCGAAACGACCTCCGTGATGAACCGGAACGCGTGCTGTCCCGGTATCTCTCAGGACGACCGCGACATGCGGGCGGGTGCGGGTTACCGGCGATCCGGCACGGCGCTCCGCAGGATGGGAGCGTGCGGATGAGCCTGCTGACGGTGCCGTCGCGACCGCGGATCGGCGCGGTCGCTCAGTGGTGGGTGCTGACCTGCCGGCTGATCCGGCCCTCGTGGCGCAATGGGGAGCTGGTGACCGCCGTCGTCGCGCCGACCGTGTTCACCCTCGGGTTCTATGTGCCGTTGAACCTGGTCATGAGCGTGTACGGGCACGGACTGAGCAGCTACGCGCAGTTCCTCATGCCGATGATCGTGATGCAGGCGGTGGCGTTCTGCGCGACCTCGGCGGCGTTCCGCGCGGCAAGCGACGCCAAGGACGGGCTCACCGTCCGATTCGGCTCGATGCCGATGCCCGCCGCGGCGCCGCTGGCCGCGCGAATCACCGCCGCTATGTATCGCGCGGCGGTCTCGCTGGCGGTGGCCGTGCTGTGCGGGCGGGTGATCGGCGTGGAGTTCTACGGAAGCTGGTGGGAGACAGCGGGTTTCATCGGATTCGCGCTGCTGGTGGCGCTGGGGCTGTGCCTGGGGGCCGATCTCGTCGGCAGCCTCGCCAAGAGTCCGGAGGCGATCACCCAGGCGCTCATCTTTCCGCAGCTCATCCTCGGTTTGGTGTCCACCGGGCTCGCCCCGGCGCGCCAATTCCCTTCCTGGTTGCAGGTTTTCGCGCGCAATCAGCCGGTGTCGCAGTTCGTGTACGGGATGCGTGCGCTGGCCGGGGATCCGAGCGGCAATGCGGGGGTGGTCGGCTGGCCGGTACTCGGCCCCGGATTGGCTTGGGCGACAGGGATGCTCGTCGTGTTCGGGGCGCTGGGCGCGGTGGTCGCGGTGCGGAGGTCGGCGTGATCGGGACGGGCGAACAGCTCGCGGCCGCGGATCTGCCCCTGGTGCCCGGCCGGACCGAGACCTTGCGGCTGCTGGTGCCGCAGACCGTCATTCAGACCCGGCGGCTGCTGCTGCGTTGGTGCCGTGACCCGTTGACGATGGTGCAGTCGCTGGTGTTCCCGGCGCTGCTGCTCATCGTGCTGAATACCGTGCTGGGCAAGCAGATCTCGACGTTCTCCGGGACGAGCGCGCTGTACGGCTCGGTGCCGATGGTGGCGCTGGTCGGGGTGATGTCGGGCTCGCTGGCCGGCGCCATCACGCTCGGGCGCGAGCGCGATCAGGGGCTGCTCGCGCGACTGTGGGTGCTACCGGTGCACCGCGCGTCCGGGCTGACCTCGCGGATCATGGCCGAGGGGGTGCGCATCCTGGTGTGCACCGTGGTGCTGTTCGGGGTGGGGGTGGTGCTCGGCTTCCGGTTCGAGCAGGGCGTGCTCGCCGGTCTCGCGCTGTTCGGGGTGCCGCTGCTGTATGGGCTCGGGTTCGCGACGCTGGTCACCGCCGTCGCGGTGTACAGCGCGAAAACCGCTCTGGTGGAGGCTGTTTCGCTCGGCTCGTCGATCATGATGTTCTTCAGCACCGGCTTCGTTCCGCTGGCCGCGTATCCGCGCTGGGCGCAGCCGATCGTCGCGCACCAGCCGATGACCCACGCCATCGACGCGATGCGCGGGCTCTCGCTCGGCGGCGCGGTGCGCGCTCCACTGCTGGCCACCGCGGCCTGGTCGGTCGGCGCGATAGTGGTGTTCGCGGTGCCTGCCGCCGTCGGCTACCGGCGGGCCAGTCGTCGCTAGACCGGCTTCGCCGCGGCCTCCATGATCATCTCCGCGGAGTCGCGCGGGCTCAGCGCCATCGCGCGCAACTGGTCGAAGATCACGCCGAAGCGCCGGATCTCGTGGTGGCCCTCGATCAGCTCGTCGCCCGCGATGCCCTCCACGTACACCAGTTCCGGGTCGGCCGGATCGGGGAAGTCGAGCAGGGTGAACGAGCCGGCCATACCGGGATGGGCGCCCGCGTCGAACGGCAAGATCTGTAGAATCACGTTCTTGCGCTTGGTTTCCTGGAGCAGGCGGTCGAGCTGGCCGTGCATGACGGCCGGGCCGCCGACGGTGCGCCGGATCGCCGCCTCGTCCATCACCACCCACAGCTCGAGCGGGTCGTCCTTGGTGAGGTTGGCGGCCCGGTCCATCCTGGCGCGCGCCCGGTCCTCCATGATCGCCGCCTCCACCTTCGGCATCGACGTGTCGATCACCGCGGTCGCGTACTCCATCGTCTGCAACAGACCCGGGATGGTGGATGTTTGATAGTGCCGGGCGGACAGCGCCTCGGCCTCGAAGTTGATGTAGGCCGCGTACACCTCCGACACGCTGCCCTCGTACGCCCGCGACATGCCGGGCTTGAGCGCGTCCGACAGCAGCTCCACCGCGTCCTCGCGCTGCTCCTCGCTGACGCCGTACAGGTCGAGCATCGCCTGCAGGGTGCGTCGCTGCGGCCGGGCCTGCGCGGTCTCGATCCGGTACAACGTCGTGACGTTGATGCCGGTCTTCCCGCTCACCTCTTCCTTGCTCAGGCCCGCGCGCTCCCGCATCTCCTGCAACATCGCGGCCAACCGGCGCAATCGCACGGTGAGAACGGTGCGCTTGCCTGCCATGACAACTCCCCTTCGGCCCGCCCCCGGCGGATTCGCTACGTGAGCGCGTAGGTCGAAAGCGTACCGCTTCGGCACCCCCGGAGGTTCCAAAGCGGAACGGATCGTCCAGGCGATCGAGCGATTCGGGCCGATCATCATGGCCGGCTACGGAACCTACGAGATCGGCCAGATCGCCGTGCTCTCGCCACCCGAACACCAACGCCCGGATCTGCTGCACACCGTCGGCCGCCCGGTGCCCGGCGTGCGGGTGAGCATCCGCGGAAGCACGGGCGGAGTTTTCACGCCGTCCCAGAGTCTTTCGGTCGACGAGGTGACCGCCTGGGTTCGCGCGGAGATAGGCGAGGCTTACGCGCCGGAGGGTTATCGGGGTGGTGGGTCGAGAAGACGGGTGTACATCTATCGACTCTGCGGGCGAAACATAAGCCTCGCGAACTGAGCGAATAATCGCTACAGCGTTTCTCGGCGTCCCTTCGTCATTTGCTGGTGGCACCGAATATCGTTATGCCCGTTGACGGACTGGAGGGTCCGGTCCAGTCCGCTCAGCCGATTCGGAGTCGTCTTCTCTGTGCGGCAGGTGGGTGGCCATTGGTTGGCTGTCAACACGCCATGACACAGACCGTCCGGTTGTCCATCGCGGCGGTAGGCGTCCCGGGCAGGCAGGGTGGAAACCCGACGTTCGTGGACGTGAGACCTGTTGCGGCTGGCCGTCTGTCGGGGCCGAAGAGTGGAAGAGCACAGCTTCCGCACCATTGCGGACGCACTCTTGCGTTCTTGCACCTGTACGAGCATGATCCAGCTAGCCTAGTTGTGAACAACCGATCCGATGACCGGGATAACCGAATCGAGAGCCAATTATGTTGGTACAAAGCGTGTTGGTGTCGGGCGTGCTGGGGGTGCGGCAGTGATGAGTGCGCCCACGGTGGGGATCTTGCCGACAGCTCCGCAATTATTGTGCGCCTTTCAGGGGCGTCGTTTTCTAGATCGGGAAATGTTGCGTTCGGCGCATGCGCTCGCGGAGTTGCATGCGCGCCGACGGCAGGTGCGAGATACCGCGCTGCTCGTCGAGATCGACTGTCGCCGAGCCGAACTCGTGGACGATATCAACGATTGGATCGGCAAGGAGATTCCGCAGCACCGCAACGGCGCCTCGCTGCACACGGAAAGCCTCGGCGCGGTGGTCGATCGGATGGCCCGCAGCTGGGTGGACGCGAATCAAGCCATCGATGTCGACGGCGCGCGCAGTGACAATACCCATAAACACTGGTACCACCTGGCAGAATTAGTCGATGGGTACACTGATTTGGTAACCGATGTGGCCGGTGGCCGCCGCCGATTGCCTGAGCAGTGATCTTTCTCGACCGACGGATTCCACCGCAGTATCGATACCGCGATGGTGACACTGCCGCGACAGCGTCGGTCGCTCGATAGGGCGATGTCCCAGGGTTGTCATCCGACCAGTGACCCCTCTGGACGTCAACGTCGCCTGCCCAGTGACGGCGGGCGCAATGGGGCGCCCCGCCCGGCGTGCCGCGTGGTCGACTGGCGCGGCACGCCCGCTGAGATCTCTCCGTGCTCATTCCGCGACGGTGAAGATCTCGTGCGCCGCCACTCTGACGTTGCTCTGCCCGTGCGTCCGCATTCGGGCGAGTAGCTCCACCCAGGTCGCCGTCCACCCGCAGTGATTGCCGCACTGTGCGATCAGCGCCAGCGCGGCCAGCGCCGTGGCGCTGTCGACGTCCGTGGACAGCTCGCGGGCCACCGTCGTCATGGCCGCGGCCTCCACCATCTGCCCGGTCCGCGCCAGTTGCGTCCGCAGCTGCTCGGCGGGGTAGACGACCAGCGCACCCCGCGCGAGCCCGCACGCCTGCTGGATCGCGCGCACGCTGGATCCCGGGTCGGCCCAACGGATCTGGGTGAGCAGCAAATCGATCGCGAACCGCCGCCACTGGGTCTCGCCCGCCAGTCGCTCGGCGACGACGACCGCGGTCGCGCGCGCCTCGTCCGACTGCCCGGCCGCCGCGCAAAGGTGACCGAGGAGGGTCGAGAGTCGTTGGCGGGCAGGCAGGTCGCGGCCCGGGATGACCACGTCCTCGGCCGCGAGCAGGCGATCCACCGCCGACGGCACCTCGGCCCGGAACCCGCTGCCGACCAGCACCCGCGCGACCTGTCGCCACAGCCCGGCCTCGCCGAGATCGGCCAGCCTGCGCACCAGCATGTCCCCGGTGTCGGCGGGCGCCCAGCGCTGCCACGCGGCGAGCACCCGCATCGCCTCGGTGGCGAGCTGGACGTCGGCGCCGCCGGCCATCTCGCGCACGAGCGCGGCCATCCGGTGGCGCTGCGGAATCGGCAGCAGCGCGGGCGCGAGGCTCAGCACCTCGTCTGCGACCGCGGGGTCGGTGACGGCCTCGGCCAGGATCTTCCAGGCCTCGTCGTGGTCGAGCAGCCACCGGCACGCGAAAACCACCGCGCGTCGCACGTCGCGATGCTGACTCGGCCGGTCCCAGATGGCCTGGATCGTCGCCATCGCCTCTGGCACGCGCAGCGCCGCGAGCAGGCGCACGCCCTCCTTCAACGAGGTGATCTTCGGCGAATCCAGCAGCGGGGTGAGCGCGCCCGCGAGCCGATCCGGGGCGATGCTCCTGGCGCGAGACGCCATGCCGCTCACCGCGACTCGCGCGCGATCGGTGTCGACGTGCCGGGCGAGCACGCCGATCGCGGCCTCGGCGTCCGCGCTGCGGCCGAGTGCGGTGAGCGCCGCCTCGGCCACCCTGAGCTCGGGGTGATCGGTGTAGCCGACGAGGCGCGCGAAACTGCCGGGTAGTCGGCCCAGCCGGTGGATCGCCCAGGTCTTCTCCCACGGCGAGGACTCCTTCGCCCGCACCATCGCGGTGAGCGCGCGGGCGTAGAGCTCGATCTGGCGCGGCGTCCACCCGTCGAAGCCCGCCGAAAAGTCCGGTACCAGACGCACTTTCGGGGCAATGAAGCGGCCGGGCGTCGCGCCGTTGAGCACCGTGTCGAGCAGATCCGTTCGGCGCGTGGCGATCAGGCGCTGCACCCGTGGCAGCGAGATGAGCGAGCGGTCCCGGTTCAGCAGGGTGCTGAGGTGTTCGTCGCGGGTCGCTGGGTTGGCCAGGGCCAGGTCCGCCGCGGCGCGGATCACGGCGTCATTGCGCGCGCCGCAGGCCCGGATGAGCAGCTGTTGCAACGGCGGCACGCGCCAGGCCCGCTTGTTCAGGCCGGTGGCCAAGGCCAGCGTGAGGCCCCATTCGTCGCGCGCCGCGTCGGCGTCGAGCCGACGGCGCAGTGCCGCGAAGAGCCGATGCTCCGCGCCGCGCGGCAGGTCACGATCCACATCCCACAGCGGCACCGAGCCCGATTGCGCCGCAAGGTTTTCGATCAAACGCAGCGCCGACTCCGCGCAGGCCGCATCGTCGACGCGCGCGCCGTGCACCAGCAGCGTGCGCGCGAGCGCGCCGACCGCGCCGGTGGTCGTGGGCGATCGGTCGCGGGCCTGGAGCGCGTCCGTGCCCAGGCTCTCCAGCGCGGGCAGGTGTTCGGTGCGCAGCAGCGACGGCGGTATCCGATTGATCGCCTGTAAAGCATTGCGCCGCACCGGGTCCTGCTCGTTGCGCAGGCGACGCAGCGAGTCGAGCAGCGCGCCGAGCACGGCGGGATCGCGGCTGCCGACCGCGGCGGTCACCAGCAGCGGGTACGCCTCGGCCCGCTCGTCCGCGGTCGGTCGGCGGATGCTCTCGCGCAGCACGGATTCGGCCTCCTCCCAGGAGAGCCGGGCGATGAGCCGCTCGCGCGCCGACCGATCGTCGGAACCGCCTCGGCGCGAGAGCAATTCGCGCGCCAGCGCCGTCCGGTCGGGCATCGGGAGGCTGTCGAGCGCGTCGAGGTCGACCTGAGCGGCCTCGACGCCGGGCCGGATGAACACCTGCCGCACCAGTTCGGTGCGCCGGCTCGGCGGCAGGGCGTGCAGGAATCGCCGCCGGTGATATCCGGGATACGCGGCGCACACCGCGGTCAGTCGATCGTCGGGTAGCTCGCGCAGCGCGACGAACACCGCACGCCCGGCGAGGCAGTTGCCGCGGCCGCTCGGATGCAGAATCAGGTCGACGACGGCGTCCGGGTCGTGCCGCGCCAGCGCGCCCGCGACCGTCTCGAGACCGTTGAGCTGCACGAACCGCACCGCCTGGGTGGCGAGGGCGAGCAGGCGATCCGGCTCGCGGAGCGCGAACGCGCTCGCTCCGGCGGCGATGCGGGGCCACAGTTCCGGCCAGTCGGGCTCGCCCGCCTCGTCCGCGCGGGCCGTCAGGTAGGCGAGCACCGTCTCGGAGTGCCTGCGGCTCAACGTCTGCCAGTTCGGCACCGTGTACGCGAACTCCGGCAGGTGTTCGGCGACCAGCGAGGGCGAGCAATAGGGCAGGATGCCCGCCGCCTCGGCCTCGCCGAAGAGCCGCCGCACCTCGGGCAGCAGCGCGTCGGCCAGGGCGGCGTCGCGGGTGCGGCGGCCGATCGCGCGATACAGCACCCGCCGGGTCCGCTGCGCCATCCTCGGCAATCGTTCGACCAGCGCCGCAGGTTCGACCCCGGTCCGGACGAGCGCGACGACCGCGCGGGAGACGAACTCCTGCTCCGGCGAGTCCAGTTGACTCACAAGGTGTTCCCGGTCGGCGGCGATCGCGGCGAGGTGCATCGCGAGGATCCGTTCGTACCGGCCGCGCCCGGCCAGGTCGGCCAGCAGCGCGCGGAGATCCGGGGTGCCGGCCAGCCGCAACGCCACGGTCGCGAGGGCCCGGCGCCGCTGCGGCGCGGACAACGGCTCGATGTCCTTCACTAGCTTCGTCGCCGGTGCTGCCATTGGTGGACCGCCAACCTTTCCTCGGATGCGGAGGAATCCCCCGTGGTCGTTGTGAGGATATGTCGCGCGCAGCGGGTTTCGCCGGACCGCGATCGAAACGGCGGCCGGCGCGACCCGCGGCGCGCTCAGGTCGCCGCGGCGGCGCGGGCCTCCCGGCGCAGTCGGCGGCGGCGCAGATAGCGGCGGATCCGGGAGGCGAGGAAGACCACTAGAAACAGCCCCGATCACCAGTAGCGCACCGGCGATCACCGCGGCCCAGGA
>NZ_BAGH01000289.1 GCF_000308715.1 Nocardia tenerifensis NBRC 101015 | reverse complement strand
AAGAAGGCGGCCGAGGTCGCCGCCGCGGTGGCCGAGTCCGGCGCGCGGGTCGCCGCGGAACTGGAGAAGGTCGTCGCCGAGGCGGGCAGCCGGCGCGACGACCTGGTTCGCCGCCGTGGCGAGGCCGCCGCTCAGGTCGAGCAGGTCAGGGAGCGGGTGCGCGCACTGTCCACCCAGCTGGCCCAGCTCACCGACGCGGTGCACCGCGACGAGGTGGCCAAAGCCCAAGCGGCGCTGCGCATCGAGCAGCTGGAGACGACCATCTCCGAGCAGTTCGGCATCGCCCTCACCGACCTGATCGCCGAGTACGGCCCCGACGTGCCGCTGCCGCCCACGGACCTGGAGTGGCAGGAGTACGAGCAGGCCAAGGAGCGCGGCGAGCAGGTCACCGCGCCCGCGCCCATGCCCTACGACCGCCCGACCCAGGAACGCCGCGCCAAACGCGCCGAGAAGGACCTCGCCACCCTCGGCAAGGTGAATCCCCTTGCGCTGGAGGAGTTCGCCGCGCTCGAGGAGCGCTACAACTTCCTGGCCACCCAACTCGAGGACGTCAAGAACGCGCGCAAGGACCTGCTGGAGGTGGTCGCCGAGGTCGACGCCCGCATTCTGCAGGTGTTCACCGAGGCGTGGGAGGACGTCGAGCGCGAGTTCGTCGGCGTGTTCGCCAAACTCTTCCCCGGCGGCGAGGGCAGGCTGCTGCTCACCGACCCGTCCGACATGCTCACCACCGGCATCGAGGTGGAGGCGCGGCCGCCGGGCAAGAAGGTCAAGCGGCTCTCGCTGCTGTCCGGCGGCGAGAAGTCGCTCACCGCGGTGGCGTTGCTGGTGTCGATCTTCCGTGCCCGCCCGTCCCCGTTCTACGTGATGGACGAGGTCGAGGCCGCGCTGGACGACACCAACCTGCGCCGCCTGATCGGCCTGTTCGAGCAGCTGCGGGAGAAGAGTCAGCTGATCGTCATCACCCACCAGAAGCCGACCATGGAGATCGCCGACGCGCTCTACGGCGTCAGCATGCGCGGCGACGGCATCACCCAGGTCATCTCCCAGCGCCTGCGCGGGGAGAACCTCGCGCCGGTGGGCGCGGCCAGCTGACGCACACCTCTGATCCGCCGCCGAATCGCCGGCGAGAGTCTTTGCGGCGGATCGGAAGGTGTGCGGCTGTGTCAGCGGTTCGCGGGTGCCCGGTCGCTGTCGAGCAGGGATTTGATCTGGGCGGCACCGGTTTCGGCGAGCCACGCGTCGAATGTGCGCAATCCCGGGTGGATTTCGCGGGTGGCGGCGATCTCGGCGCGCCATCCGCCGTTGTCGCGCATCAGTCGCCAGGCGTTGGCGATCGATTCGCCGAGTTCGACGGCGACGGACTCACCGAGTTCTTGGTACCTGACCTGATGGCCGGTGGCCGCGGAGATCGCCTTGGCCGCGGCCGTAGGAGTCGGTGCGTCGCCGGCGAGTTCGAGGGTCTTGCCGTGGAAACGGTCCGGGTCGGCGAAGGCCATGGCGGCGATGTCGGCGATATCCGCCACGGCGATGATCTTCATCGGCTGGTCGGCGGGGAACAGGTGCCGATGAACGCCGTCGACGATGCCGTCGACCGGCGTGCCGCGCATGAGGTAGTTCTCCATGAAACGGACCGGACGCAGCAGCGTGTAGCGGGCGCCGGAGGCCGCGACGGCGTCCTCGATGCGGCCCTTGCCGTCGGCGCCCCACCTGGTGTCGCCGTGGAACGAGGCGATGCCGGTGAAGACGATCTGCTCGACACCGGCGCGGCGGGCCGCGTCGACCAAGGCCGTGCCGCGTCGCACTTCGAGTTCGACGTCCCAGCCCTGTGGGCCGTGCGCGGCGGGGGGCACCGCGAAAAGCGCTGTGACACCGGTGAGTGCGGCGGGCAGGGTCTCCGGCGCGTCGAAGTCGCCGACGGCGAGTTCCGCGCCCGCGGCGGCCAGCGCCTGGGCGGCGGGGGCATGGGGGTCGCGGACCAGGGCGCGCACCGCTCGGCCGTCTGCGAGCAGCTTGCGGGCGGTCGCGCCGCCCTGATTGCCGGTGGCTCCGGTGACCAGGACGAGGTTGTGCTGAGGGGACATGCTTGCCTTCTCTGTCGATAGAATCGGGTCGGACGACCCGTATTTCGGACCATACGGGCGCGGCGACCCGCTTGGCGAGGTCAGGCAACGAGAGGCCGTAACGAAATGACTGCATCCGGCGACGCGACACCGAGCCAGGCCGCCCGGGCCGACGCCAGGCGCAACCGCGCGTTGGTGCTGGCCGCCGCCCAGCGCGCCTTCGCCGAACACGGGTCCTCGGTGTCGCTCGCCGAGGTGGCCCGCCGGGCCGGGGTCGGCGCGGGCACCGTCTACCGGCACTTTCCGACGAAATTCGATCTGCTGGAAGCGGTGATGCAGCAGCGCGTCGACCGGATGGCGAAACTGGCCGCCGATCACCTCGCCGCGCCGGACCCGGGCGCGGCCTTCTTCGACTTCTGCACCGAGGTGGTGGCCGCGACGCCGGGCAACGACGCGCTCTGCGAACTGGTGCAGTCGGACGACGGCTGGCCGCGTGCCTTGCTGATGGGCGCGGGCGCGCGTTTTCAGAAGGCTCTGGGCGCGTTGCTGCTGGCCGCGCAGCGGCAGGGTGCGGTACGAGCCGATATCGAGGTGGCGGACGTGCTGGCGATCTTCACCGGTTGCGTTGCGATCCAACGACTTCAGAAGTCGACCGATGGGATCGATCGCACGGCGGCGATGGTCCTCGACGCTATGCGGGCCAGGCCGGGCGTAACGAATCTCGTCGCCGAGATCGACTCGCGTAACGAAAAGGCTGAGCGTAACGAAACCGGCGAGCAGCACTGTCCCGTCTGCGACTCGGCGGTTCGACACACCGGGACCGGTCGCAGACCTCGCTACTGCTCGGCGGCGTGCCGCCAGAAGGCGCATCGTCGGCGTGCCGCGGCTCGGCGATGATCATCGAATCCCCTCCCCAGTCGTGAACTGGGGACGGCTGAGTCGTCGCTGGTGTTCCGTGATTTTGATCTTTTGGGGTGTGATGAGACTTCGATGTCGCAAAGGCGACATGCGGCATCGACGGTCAGAAAAGGGTGGGGGCAGCGGAGAATCCGTTCTCTGCTGCCATCGGCAAGGTCGGTGCTACAGCAGGTCGCTGACGTCGTTAGGCACGTCGACGGCGTACTTGCGCAGGATGTCCATCGAGATCACTTCCAGGGCGTTTTCATGGGTTGCGGCCAGCACCACGGGTGCGGCGACACCGTCCTCATGCGCGTGCAGCCAGCGCACGGCCACCACACACCACCGGTCTCCTGGTTGTAGGCCGGGGAAGTTGTTCTCCGGGCGCGGCGTACTCAGATCGTTGCCGATGGACGCCTGGTGCTCCAGGAATTCGGCCGTGACGACGGTGCACACAGTATGGCTACCGAGATCCTCCGGCCCGGTGCTGCAGCAGCCGTCCCGGTAGAAGCCGGTGAGAGGATCGGTGCCGCACTCTTCCAGCGGCCCCCCAAGCACGTTTCGATCGGTCACGTCGCCGATCCTATTGCCACCGCGCGAGAAGTTCCGCAGGACAAGAAATCTCGGGGGTTGTGTCTAGGCCCGGTGTCGAAGTCCCATCCGGCCGGACGTCGACACCACGGGCGGCGTGGTAAAGCGGGTCACCTCGTTCTGCAAGGATGGGGCGCGTGAGTGCCGAAGCCTGGATCCTGATCGCCGTGGCCGCCGCCCTGCTGCTCGTGGTGCTTGTCGTCGGATTCGTCCGATACAAGCGCTCCCGGGTATCGCTGACGCCGCCGCCCGCCGACAAAGAGCTGACCGACAAGTCGGGCGGTTACGCGGCCTCGGGCGGATTCAGCTTCAGCCAGGGTGGCACCGCGACGAAACCCGAGCCGGTGCCGGTCGAGCGGACCGATACGGATGGGCAGCCGCACGTCGGGGACGACGCGGCGATTCCGCGGGACGCGCCGAAGCGGGGCATCACGAATGTGGCGTTGCCGGAGTCCGATGTCATCGATCGGCCGGGGGACGTTACGGACTCGGGGGCGACTGCCGCCGATGTGGTGGACGCGGGGACCACGGGCACGGCTGCGGCCGTCGAGCCGACTGATTCGGGGACCACGGCGTCCGGGTCGGCGACTACGTCGGGGACCGCAGCCGGTTCGGCGACCAAGCCGTCCGATTCGGCGACCACTTCGACCGGTGCGCCTGCGACACAGTCCGGCTCGGCGTCCACCTCGACTGGTGCGCCTGTGACGCCGTCCGATGCTGCGGGCACCTCGACCGGTTCGGCGACGACCTCGCCTGGCGTGGCGGGCACTCCGGCCGCGTCGGCTACGACGCCGACTGATTCGGCGACCACTTCAACCGGTGCGCCTGTGACGCCGTCGGATTCCTCGGGCACCGCGACCGGTTCGGCGACCGCGCCATCGGATTCGGCGGGCACTTCAACCGGCTCCACGACCACACCGCCGTCGGATTCGGCGACTACTTCCACCGGCGCACCGGCTCAAACGCCGACCGGAGCCGCAGCCCCCACCACCCCCGACACCGCCGCCGGTGCCGAAGCCCCCATCCCGCTCGAGGAGATCGACCCGACCTCGGGCCGACTCGTCCGACTGCGCGGTCGCCTGTCCCGCTCCCAGAATGCCGTCGGCAAGAGCCTGCTCGGCCTGCTCGGCGGCGGCGATCTGGACGACGACTCGTGGGAGGAGGTCGAGGACACCCTGGTGCTCGCCGACCTCGGCACCGCGAGTACCGCGGCCGTGGTGGCGCGGCTGCGCGAGGAGATGGCCGCGCGCAGCGTCCGCACCACCGACGCGGCCCGCGCGGTCCTGCGGGACGTGCTGATCGAGGCGCTGCGCCCGGAGATGGACCGCTCGATCCGCGCGCTGCCGCACGCCGACCACCCGTCGATCCTGCTCGTCGTCGGCGTCAACGGCACCGGAAAGACCACGACCACCGGCAAACTCGCCCGCGTGCTCGTCGCCGACGGCCGCCGCGTGCTGCTCGGCGCCGCCGACACCTTCCGCGCCGCCGCCGCCGACCAGTTGCAGACCTGGGGCGAGCGCGTCGGCGCCGAGACGGTCCGCGGCAAGGAGTCCGCCGACCCCGCCGCCGTCGCCTTCGACGCCGTCTCCGCCGGCATCGACCGCGGCGTCGACGCGGTCCTCATCGACACCGCCGGCCGCCTGCACACCAAGACCGGCCTCATGGACGAGCTCGGCAAGGTCAAGCGCGTCGTGGAGAAGAAGGCCGCCGTCGACGAGGTCCTGCTGGTCCTCGACGCCACCGTCGGCCAGAACGGCCTCATGCAGGCCCGCGTCTTCGCCGAGGTGGTCGACATCACCGGCGTGGTCCTCACCAAACTCGACGGGACAGCCAAGGGCGGCATCGTCTTCCAGGTCCAGCACGAACTGGGCGTCCCGGTGAAACTCGTCGGCCTCGGCGAGGGCGCCGACGACCTGGCCCCCTTCGAACCCGCCGCCTTCGTGGACGCCCTACTCGGCTGACCCTGCGAGCCCGCACATTTCCGCGCGCGATCCGTGGTGTTTTCGGTGAAAGGCGTCGCGAACGGAATGTTTGCTCGGCCCACCGGGGAATAGCCGTATATCCCTTTTGTCGGGAGCTAGCTGTTCGGCGGCCGGAAAAGCGTTGGCGTAAAGCGTGAAACGTGGCGGCAACACAACTGGCCTATCCGTTCACGCAGGTGAAACACGACAGCTCTGCGGATGAAACACCGAGTGAGCACCCTTCTCTGCAGGTCCATTTGCCGGAGTCGGCAGGGCCCGAGATGAGGAGGACTTCAAGGTGGCATTTCCCCTTACCGGTGCACCGGATACCGGTGACACCGCCTGGATGCTGGCCAGCTCAGCGCTCGTGTTGTTGATGACGCCCGGTCTAGCGTTCTTCTACGGCGGCATGGTCCGCTCGAAGAATGTGCTGAACATGATCATGATGAGCATCAGCGCCATGGGACTCGTCGGCGTGCTGTGGTCGCTGTACGGATTCTCGACGGCGTTCGGCGACAACAAGTTCGGCATCATCGGCGACCCCGCGCAGTTCTTCGGATTGAAGGGACTGATCGGCGGCAACTCGGTCGCCGAGGTCAAGGACGCCAGCGGCGTGGTCACCACGGCGGCCACCAATATCCCGCTCCTCGGCACGATTCCGATGTCGGTGTTCGTCGCCTTCCAGCTGATGTTCGCCATCATCACGGTCGCCCTCATCTCGGGCGCGGTCGCCGACCGCCTGAAGTTCGGTTCCTGGCTGCTGTTCGCCGGCATCTGGGTCACCGTCGTCTACTTCCCGGTCGCGCACTGGGTCTTCGACTTCGACGCCAAGGACGCCGACGGCACCGTCATCCACGAGGGCGGCTGGATCGCCAACAAGCTGCTCGCGGTCGACTTCGCCGGCGGCACCGCCGTGCACATCAACGCGGGCGCGGCCGCGCTGGCGCTGGTGCTGGTGCTCGGCAGGCGCAAAGGCTGGCCCGCCACCCCGTTCCGCCCGCACAACCTGCCGTTCGTCATGCTCGGCGCCGGCCTGCTGTGGTTCGGCTGGTTCGGGTTCAACGCGGGCTCGGCGCTCACCTCGGGCGGCCTGGCCGGCTCGACCTTCGTCACCACCGCCGTCGCGACCGCGGCCGGCCTGCTGGCCTGGCTGCTGGTGGAGAAGTTCCGCGACGGCAAGCCGACCTCGCTCGGCGCGGCCTCGGGCATCGTGGCCGGTCTGGTCGCCATCACCCCGTCCTGCTCCTCGGTGAACGTGCTCGGCGCGCTCGCCATCGGTGCGGTGGCCGGCGCGCTCTGCGCCCTCGCGGTGGGGCTGAAGTACAAGTTCGGCTTCGACGACTCGCTCGACGTGGTCGGCGTGCACCTGGTCGGCGGCATCGTCGGCACCCTGATGGTCGGACTGGTCGCGGCGCCGGAGGCGGGCGCGGGCAAGACCGGCCTGTTCTACGGCGGCGGCATCGATCAGCTGTGGCGTCAGGCCGTCGGGGCGGGTGCGGTGCTGGCCTTCTCCTTCATCGCCAGCCTGATCATTGCCTATATCGTGAAGTTCACCATTGGGCTGCGCGCTAGCGACGAAGCCGAGTCGGTGGGCTTGGACGAGTCCGAGCACGCGGAAACCGCCTACGATTTCGCCGCTGTGGGCAACACGGCACGTTTGGCCGTCAAGGAGGCATGACGAACATGAAACTGATCACCGCAATCGTCAAACCGTTCACCCTCGAGGACGTGAAGACCGGTCTGGAGCAGGCGGGCGTGCTCGGCATGACAGTCAGCGAGGTCCAGGGTTACGGCCGCCAGAAGGGGCACACCGAGGTCTACCGCGGCGCCGAGTACTCCGTGGACTTCGTGCCCAAGGTCCGGGTCGAGGTGGTCGTGGACGACGCGTCCGTGGACAAGGTCGTCGAGGTGATCGTCGAGGCCTCGCGCACCGGCAAGATCGGTGACGGCAAGGTCTGGGTGACGCCGGTCGACACGATCATCCGGGTGCGGACCGGCGAACGCGGTACCGACGCGCTGTAGCGAAATCCGAGAACGTTATCGATCGAGCGCGGCCCCGCCTCCGCCGGAGTACCGGTCGGGGCGGGGCCGCGGCGCATGGACGGGTGGTGGGTTGTGGGCAGTCAGCACGAGCACGGCGATGACCGAGAAGGCAACGGCGGCAAGGTATCCCATGGGGCGACGGACCTGGTCCGGGCGCGAACCCAGCTGCTCGACGGCGGTATGCCGCGCAATCCCCGCCTCGACGCCGAGTCCCTGCGGCAAGCCCTGGTCGACCTCTACGAGCTGTGGCTCACCAGCAAGGGCACCGAACTCGGCATCACCCGCGACAGCGGCCTCGCTGTGGTCGCCGTCGGCGGGCTGGGCCGCAGGGAGATGCTGCCCTACTCCGATCTCGACCTCGTGCTGCTGCACGACGACGTCGACCCCGCCAGGGTCGCCGAGGTGGCCGACCAGCTCTGGTATCCGCTGTGGGACGCCCACATCAAACTCGACCACAGCGTGCGCACCGTTCCGCAGGCGCTTCGGGTGGCCTCCGACGATCTCATCGCCGCGCTCGGCATGCTGGAGGCCCGGCACATAGTCGGCGACCAGGACCTGAGCAATCTGCTGATCGGCGGGGTCCGCCGGGAGTGGCGCACGGGCATCCGCTCCCGCTTCGACGAGCTGATCGCGCAGGCCGAGGCCCGATGGCAGCGCAGCGGCGAGATCGCCCACCGCGCCGAGCCCGATCTCAAGAACGGCCGCGGTGGCCTGCGCGACATCCAACTGCTCGACGCGCTGGCCATCGCCCAATTGACCGACGCCATGCCGGGGCTCGGCCCCGACGTGCCCGGCGGCGGCCTGAAACAGGCGCATCGCCGTTTGCTGGATGTCCGCACGGAGCTGCATCGAGTGGCCGGTCGAGCGCGTGACCAGCTGCGCGCCCAGGACGCCGACGAGATCGGCGCGGCCCTGCGCATCGGCGATCGGTTCGATCTGGCCCGCACGCTCAGCGACTCCGCGCGCACCGTGAGCTACTCCGTGGACGTCGGATTGCGCACCGCCGCAAACGCTTTGCCGCGTCGCGGGTTGGCCAGACTGCGTCGCATGCCCGTGCGCCGACCACTCGATGAGGGGGTGGTCGAGCACGGGGGTGAGGTGGTGCTGGCCAGGGACGCGCGACCACAGCGCGACCCCGGCCTCATCCTCCGGGTCGCCGCCGCGTCCGCGCGGACCGGGCTGCCCATGTCCGCCACCACGCTGAACCGCCTCTCCGAGGACGCCCCCGAACTACGCGAGCCCTGGCCCAAGGACGCCTTGAACGACCTGCTCGTTCTGCTCGGCGCGGGCCGGGGCGCGATCGACGCGATCGAGGCGCTGGACCGAACGGGCTTGTGGGGCAGGCTACTTCCGGAGTGGGGCGCCGTGCGCGACCTGCCGCCGCGCGACGCGCTGCACACCTGGACCGTCGATCGCCACCTGATGGAGACGGTGTCCTACGCCAGCGCCATGAGCACCCGCGTGGCCAGGCCCGACCTGCTCGCCCTCGGCGCGCTGCTGCACGACATCGGCAAGGGCCGGGCCGGCGACCACAGCGTCGTCGGCGCCGAACTGGCCACCCACATCGGCCGCCGCCTCGGCCTCTGGCCCTCGGATGTGCGCACCCTCAGCGCCGTCGTCCGCCACCATCTCCTGCTGCCGGACACCGCCACCCGCCGCGATCTGGCCGACCCCGCGACCGTCCAGCTCGTGGTCGACGCGCTCGACGGCGACCCCGGACTGCTCGAGCTCCTGCACACCCTCGCCGAGGCGGACTCGCTCGCCACCGGGCCCGGCGTGTGGGGCGACTGGAAAGCCTCGTTGATCGGCGACTTAGTCCGGCGCTGCCGCCTGGTGATGGCCGGCGGTGTATTGCCGACGCCGGAACCGATCTCGCCGGACCTCCTCGCCAAGGCCGCGGCGGGCGGCGTGCACGTCGAGCTGAACCCGGGGGAGGGCAAGTACACCTACACGGTCACCGTCATCGCGCCGGACGCGAAGGGCCTGCTCTCCGACGCCGCCGGGGTGCTCGCGCTGCACTCGCTGCGGGTGCTCTCCGCCTCGCTCCGCAACGAAGGCGACTCTGCCATCGACACTTTCGTCGTCTCGCCGAAGTTCGGTGACCCGCCGGATGCCGGGCTGTTGCGCCAGGAGCTGATCCGCGCCATCGCCGGCGACCTCGACGTGGACGCGGTGCTCACCAAGCGCGAACGCGAGGCGGGCGGCATCGGCCCGAGTCAGTACGCGCAGGCCCAGCCCCGGATGCTCTGGTCCGCCGCCTCGACGCCGGGGCAGGTGCTGCTCGAACTGCGGGCCGAGGATCGGATCGGCGTGCTGAGCCGCCTCGCCGCCGCGCTGGAGAACTGCGGCGCCGACGTCCGCTGGGCGAAGGTGGTGACCATGGGGGCCGCCGTCGTGGACACCTTCTGCCTAGACCTCGGCTCCGCGGACAACCCGGACCGCAGAACCGAGATCGAGAAGGCGATTCTCGCGGTCGTTCCGCGACCGGCGCCGAAGAAGCCGGAGGCGGGCATGCCGGGTCCGGAGGTCATCGGCTCCTGAGCTTCGCTACCGAGTAACCAATCCGTTGCACATGATTTGCTACAACCCATATCTCGAGGCGTCCTCACGTTCTAGTATCAGAGCGTCTGGCTATCGCTAGCAGGATGGGAGCACGTCGTTGGCAATCGAAGTTGTTTCGGCGTCGATGATGACGAGCGACGAGACCACGCACATGGCGCGGTGCGTCGGCGAGGATCGGTGGGTCGTCTCCTGGCTACCGGGCCGCACGCTGTCCGGGCAACAGGCCGTCACCGCGATGACCATCGCCTCGACGGTCGCGAGCACGCGCATCCCCACCACCACGGAGTGGGCCATCCTCGACGACCTGGCCCTCGAGCTCGGCCTCACCGCCCGCGAGGCGGTGTACATGGTGGCCGAGGAGAATCACGACTATCGCAAGACGGCCAAACCGCGCCGCCGTTCGCTCGAATAGGGCCTCTTGCCCGAGGTGAACAATTCTCGACCGGGACTTGGCACGCCCGGTCGTTTTCTCGTGGGCCGATAGCCGCGCGCGTTTGCCGCGAATGCGCGAGGCCGCCCCGTGCGCGGACAGGTCGGCGATCCCATTACCCTGGGAGGCAATTGACGTCCCCCGAGATCAGGAGCGCGATCGGTGTTCGAATCCCTGTCCGACCGGCTTACCGGTGCCCTCAAGGATCTGCGTGGTAAGGGGCGTCTGTCACCGGCCGACATCGACGCCACCTGTCGCGAGATCCGGCTAGCCCTGCTCGAGGCCGACGTCGCGCTGCCCGTGGTGCGCGGTTTCATCGCCCGGATCAAGGAGCGCGCCAAGGGCGCCGAGGTCTCCGCCGCGCTGAACCCGGCGCAGCAGGTCGTGAAGATCGTCAACGAGGAGCTCATCGGCATTCTCGGCGGCGAGACCCGCAGGCTCACCCTGGCCAAGAACCCGCCGACCGTGGTCATGCTCGCCGGTCTGCAAGGCGCCGGTAAGACGACCCTCGCGGGCAAGCTGGCGAAATGGCTGAAGGGACAGGGACATCAGCCGTTGCTGGTGGCCTGCGACCTGCAGCGCCCCGGCGCCGTCACGCAGCTGCAGGTGGTCGGCGAGCGCGCGGGCGTGCCCGTGTTCGCCCCGCACCCCGGCACCTCCATCGGCGGCGGCGACAACGCGCTCGGCGTCACGGCCGCCGACCCGGTCGAGGTCGCCCGCGCGGGCGTGGACGAGGCCCGCACCAAGCAGTACGACGTGGTCATCGTCGACACCGCCGGTCGTCTCGGCATCGACGAGGAACTGATGCGTCAGGCCGCCGGCATCCGCGACGCGGTGCAGCCGGACGAGACGCTGTTCGTGCTCGACGCGATGATCGGTCAGGACGCGGTGAGCACCGCGGAGGCATTCCGCGACGGCGTCGGATTCACCGGCGTCGTGCTCACCAAGCTCGACGGCGACGCCCGCGGCGGCGCGGCGCTGTCGGTGCGCGAGGTGACCGGCGCGCCGATCATGTTCGCCTCCACCGGTGAGAAGCTCGAGGACTTCGACGTCTTCCACCCGGACCGGATGGCCAGCCGCATCCTCGGCATGGGCGACGTGCTCAGCCTGATCGAGCAGGCCGAGCAGGTCTACGACCAGCAGCAGGCCGAGGAAGCCGCCCGCAAGATCGGCAGCGGCGAGATGACGCTCGAGGACTTCCTCGATCAGATGCTCGCCATTCGCAAGATGGGTCCGATCGGCAACCTGCTCGGCATGCTCCCCGGCGCAGGGCAGATGAAGGAGGCCCTGGCCGCCGTCGACGACAAATCGCTCGACCGCGTGCAGGCCATCATCCGCGGCATGACCCCGGCGGAACGCGAGAACCCCAAGATCATCAACGCTTCGCGCAGGCTGCGCATCGCCAACGGCTCCGGCGTCCAGGTCTCCGAGGTCAACCAGCTCGTCGACCGCTTCTTCGAGGCCAAGAAGATGATGGCGATGATGGGCCGTCAGATGGGCATGCCCGGCGCCCGCCGCGGCAACAACAAAAAGGGCAAGAAGGGCAAGAAAGGCGGCCGCGGCCCGACCCCGCCGAAGCTGCGCGGCGGCATGCCCGGCCTGCCCGCCGGAATGCCGGGAATGCCCGCGGGCATGCCGGACATCTCCAACATGCCCGCGGGCCTGGACCAGTTGCCTCCCGGGCTCGAGAACTTCGACCTGTCGAAACTGAAGTTCCCCAAGAAGTAGCCCGCGCGAAAGTCGTTGCCGCACGCACGGACTCGCTGTCGGGTACGTGCGCGGCAGTTGTTGCTCATCGCGACCGTCTCGGCCTCGCGCTCCTCCAGCGTGTCATGGCGGCGCACCGTACGTCCTCGGGGCTGAGGCTCGCGGCATGATGCTGCGGCGCGATGTGCGCGCCGCGTGGGTTCCCGCAGCGTGGTGGTTTGCGCGCGGCGTGGGTTGCCGCGGCGCGATGGTTTGTGCGCCGGTTTGTTCTCTGCGGATACGGTCCTTGTTATCGTCGGACCGGCGGGTCGACGTACTCACGATTCTCGGCGTCGGTCGCCGATGACCGACGCCGGAGCGAGGTCCGGCCTGGAGTCGTGGAGAGGCGGGACAGTGCATCTGCGAGGTGTGGTTCTCCCCGATGCGGAGGTCCGCGATATCTGGGTGCGGGACGGGCTCGTCTCCTTCGACCCGGTGTCCGGGGCCGAAACACTCTGCCGCACAGGGTGGATCGTCCCCGGCCTGGTCGACGCGCACTGCCACGTCGGCATCCGGTACGGCGGGGGCGACGAGGACCGCGAGGGCGCCATCGCGCAGGCCGAGACCGAACGCGACGCCGGCGCGCTGCTGCTGCGCGACGCCGGCTCGCCGATCGACACCCGCTTCATCGACGACCACGAGGAGCTGCCGCGGATCATCCGCGCGGGCCGTCACATCGCCCGACCCCGCCGCTACATCCGCGAGCTGGGCATCGAACTCGACGACGAACGCGACCTCCCGGACATCGTGGCCGAGCAGGCCCGCTTCGGCGACGGCTGGGTGAAGATCGTCGGCGACTGGATCGACCGCTCCGTCGGCGACCTGCGCCCGCTCTGGAGCGACGCCATTCTCAAGGAGGCCATCGACGCCGCCCACGCCAACGGCGCGCGGGTCACCGCGCACGTCTTCGGCGAGGACGCGCTGCCCGGCCTGATCGAGGCGGGCATCGACTGCCTCGAGCACGGCACCGGCCTCACCGACGACACCATCGAGATGATGGTCGAGCACGGCACCGCCCTGGTGCCGACGCTGGTCAATATCGACACCTTCCCCGAGATCGCCGACAGCGCGGGCAAATACCCCGTCTACGCCGCACACATGCGCGACCTGCATCGCCGCGTCCGCGAGACCGTGGCCAACGCCCACGACGCGGGCGTGCCCATCTTCGCGGGCACCGACGCGGGCGGCTCCATCCGCCACGGCCGCATCGCCGACGAGATCGTCGCCCTGTCCGCCGCCGGCCTGTCCACCCACGACGCCCTCGGCGCCGCCTCCTGGAACGCCCGATCCTGGCTTGGCCACCCCGGCATCGAAGCCGGCGCTCCCGCGGATTTCGTCGTCTACCAAGAAGATCCGCGCATCAACCCGCGAATCCTGAACTCTCCGCAGGCCGTGGTTCTGCGGGGCCGCGTCTACCGCAACCACACGCCCGTCACCGCTCATCGGTGAACAGCCGCGAACCGGCGTGGCGGCAGCGCTCGAGCCCTGAAAAGTGTTGGGGCGCGAAATTTCTCGAGCTCGATAGAATCGACCCGTGACGGCTACCACACCACGGCGGGCGTCCTACGGTTTCGACGCCCCGCCCATCATGCTCATGCTCGGCGCCCTCGCGGTCGGCTTCCTGGTCGCCGCCGTCGCGAACGCGCTGGTCGGCAATGTCGCACCCGCGTGGCTGACGCTCCTGATCGGCCTGATCATGGCCGCGCAGTTCGGGCTGTTCCTGCACGCCACCCGGCGCGGCAAGTTCCGCGCCTGGGACGGCCTGCTCGACGACCTCCGGCTACGCGGCGACGAGCGCCTGCTCGACCTGGGCTGCGGCCGCGGCGCGGTGCTGCTCGCCGCCGCCAAACGCCTGCCGGAGGGCCGCGCGGTCGGCATCGATCTGTGGCGCTCGGTCGACCAGTCCGGCAACAGCCTCGCCACCACCGAACGCAACGCCGTCGCCGAGAACGTCGCCGACCGCATCGAACTGCACACCGGCGACATGACCGCGCTGCCGTTCCGCGACGACGAGTTCGACGTGATCGTCTCCAGCCTCGCCATCCACAACATCAAGGCCTCCGCAGGCCGGGCCGCCGCGGTACGCGAGGCGCTGCGCGTGCTGCGCCCCGGCGGCCACCTCGTCCTAGTGGATATCGGCCGCACCGGCGAGTACGAGACCACCCTCACCGCCAACGGCGCCAAAACCCTCACCGCCCGCTCACTCGGCTGGCGCCTGTGGTGGGGCGGCCCCTGGATGCGCACCAACGCCCTCATCGCCGCGGCCCCGAACGGCTGACACCTTGCGATGAATTCCGTTGCCCCGGCGGGTCTTCAGTAAAAGACCTATGCACACCGGAGGAGCAACGATGCGGGATCTGATCGTCACCGAGAACAGCACCATCGACGGCGTGATCGAGGCCGCGGACTGGTTCGGCGTGGCCGGCACCGAGGATCGGTCCGATCTCGACGATGTCCTGCGCGGGCACATGGCGAACTCCGACGCGGTGTTGTTCGGCCGCGTCACCTTCGAGGAGATGCGCGGGTACTGGCCGCAGCGCACCGACGACACGACCGGCGTCACCGATCACCTGAACAAGGTGACGAAATATGTCGTGTCCGGCACCCTCGCAGACCCGGGGTGGGAGAACACGGTCATCCTGCGCGACCTCGACGAACTCGCGGCGGTCAAGGACCAGCCGGGCCAGGACATCGTCGCGACCGGCAGCATCCGGCTGGTCCACGCGCTCATCGCCGCCGACCTGGTGGACGAGTACCGGCTGTTCGTCCATCCGGTCGTGGAGGGCACGGGCCGGCGACTGTTCGCCGACGCTCCCGCGCTGTCAAGGCTGCGGCTGGTCGAGACCCGCCCGTTCGACTCCGGGGTGGTGTTGCTGCGTTACCGGACGTCGTAGTCCTCAGCCGTAACCCTCGAGGCACGCGATTTCAGGTGGGGGTGGCGCGTCTGGCAGAATGAACCCTCGTCCTTGCTGGACAGTGTCAGCCCGTCTCCGGTTACGTACCGCGCGGCGGTCACACACTCCATGCGCTAAACCGGGCTCGCAGACCGTGCGGGTCGCTGAATTGCGCCGTGACCAACCTACGAAAGAGGCAGAACAAGCATGGCTGTTCGCATCAAGCTCACCCGCCTGGGCAAGATCCGCAACCCCCAGTACCGCATCGTCGTCGCCGACGCGCGCACCCGCCGGGACGGCCGGTCCATCGAGGCCATCGGCCTGTACCACCCGAAGGAAGAGCCGTCGCTCATCCAGATCGATTCCGAGCGCGCTCAGTACTGGCTCGGCGTCGGCGCGCAGCCGACCGAGCCCGTCCAGCGCCTGCTGGAGATCACCGGTGACTGGCAGAAGTTCAAGGGCCTGCCGGGCGCCGAGGGCACGCTGAAGACCAAGGCCGAGAAGCCGTCCAAGCTGGACCTGTTCAACGCCGCGCTCGCCGCCGCCGACAACGCCCCGACCACCGAGGCCGTCACCCCGAAGAAGAAGGCCGCCAAGAAGGAAGAGGCCGCCGAGGCGACTGAGGCTGCGGAGTAATGAGCGCTGTCGTGGCCGATGCCGTGGAACATCTTGTTCGCGGCATCGTCGCCAACCCGGATGACGTCCGCGTCGAGCTGATCACCGGCCGCCGCGGACGCACCGTCGAGGTGCACGTGCACCCCGACGACCTGGGCAAGGTGATCGGTCGCGGCGGTCGTACCGCGACCGCGCTGCGCACTCTGGTCGCGGGCATCGGCGGCCGGGGCATCCGGGTCGACGTGGTCGACACCGATCAGTAGATGGAACTCGTCGTAGGACGGGTCGCCAAGTCGCACGGCGTGCGCGGTGAACTGGTCGTCGAGATACGCACCGATGAGCCCGAGGCCCGGTTCGCGCCGGGCAGCAAGCTGCGCGGGCGGCTGGCGCGATCCAAGGAAGTCCGCGACTTCACCGTGGAGTCGGCCCGGGAGCACTCGGGCCGGCTTCTGGTGTTTCTCGCCGGGGTCGCCGACCGGGACGCGGCCGACGCGCTGCGCGGCACGCTGTTCGTCGTGGACAGCGAGGATCTGCCGCCGTCGGAGGACCCTGACGAGTTCTACGACCACGAACTCGAGGGGCTGACCGTCCAGCTCGCCGACGCCACCGTGGTCGGCACCGTGCGTGAGGTGCTGCATTCCGCTGCGGGAGAACTGCTTTCGGTCAAGGCCGCCGACGACGGGCGGGAGATTCTGATTCCGTTCGTCACCGCGATCGTGCCCACCGTGTCGCTCGCGGACCGGCTGATCGTCATCGATCCGCCCGAGGGCCTCCTCGATCCGGAATGAGTGGGCGCACCTCGATGTCCCGCGATGAGCCGCGGGACTCGGCGACTCGCATGAAGCCAGAACTCGGCGACTCGCACGACGTGCGAAACTCGGCGCTCGCACGACACGCAGAACATGGGCTCGCATGAAGCGCAACAAATGGGGGCTCGCATGAAGCTCGACGTCGTCACGATCTTCCCGGAATACCTCGAGCCGCTGCGCACGGCGTTGCTCGGCAAGGCGATCGACAAGGGCCTGATCTCCCTCGACGTGCACGACCTGCGCCGCTGGACCCACGACGTGCACAAATCCGTCGACGACTCCCCGTACGGCGGGGGACCGGGCATGGTCATGAAGCCCACCGTCTGGGGCGACGCGCTCGACGAGGTGTGCCCCGACGACGCGCTGCTGGTCGTCCCCACGCCGGCCGGGGTCCCGTTCACCCAGGAAACCGCGCACCGCTGGGCCGGTGAAAAGCATCTCGTCTTCGCCTGCGGCCGCTACGAAGGCATCGACCAGCGCGTCTTCGACGACGCCGCCCGGCGCGTTCGCGTCGAGGAGGTCAGCATCGGCGACTACGTCCTGATCGGCGGCGAGGCCGCGGTCCTCGTCATGACCGAGGCCGTCGTCCGCCTCCTCCCCGGCGTCCTCGGCAATCAGCAATCTCACCAAGAGGATTCGTTTTCCGACGGCCTCCTGGAGGGTCCCAGCTACACCCGCCCCGTCGTATGGCGCGACCTCGAGGTTCCCCCGGTCCTCCTCTCCGGAGACCACGCCAAGGTAGCCGCCTGGCGTCACGAACAGTCCCTAGCTCGAACCCGCGACCGCCGCCCGGACCTGCTCCACGACCTGGACTGAGCCGAGCGCCTACGCCAAGGGGCCGGCCTCGTCCGCGAACGAGCCCGCCGTGCCCCGGTTGTTTGTCACGGCCCCCCGCGAGCCGCCCGCTGAACGGGGATGAGCACGCGCGTGGTCACGCGGCGGGTCGTCGGCATCCAAGCCTCAGACGTCGAAAACACCGGCGGGCAGGAACATCGGAGTCAGCACCTCGCCGGCCCCCGGCGAACGCGAGCGTCCGGCTGACCGCGCGGCGCCGACGCTGGGTGACCCTCTGTCGCAGGGCGATTCAGCGCCCCGCTCAGGGCAGCAAGCCGTGGCGTCGTGCGGTGACGACGGCTTCGTGGCGGGAGTGGGCGTCCAGTTTGGTCATGGCATTGCGCAGGTAGCTCTTGACCGTCTCCGGTCCGAGGGAAAGGCGTTGCGCCGCTTCCTGATTGGAACAGCCCAGGGCGATCTGGGCGAGGACGTCGAGCTCGCGGCGGGACAGACGGGGCGCGTCGGGGAGGGGGTCGCCGACCATGACCCGGGTGAGCCGTTCGCAGACGTTGTGCAGGCGGGCTCGGAGGTCCTCGTCGGTGGCCGAGCGCGCCACGCCGCGGAGTTCGGCGTGGATGTCGCGCAGCTCCTCCGCGACGGCAGGGGCGGTGTCGGAGGTGGGCGCGGTCGTCTCCAGCAGGCGCAGCCTGCGGTCCACCTCGTCGCGGATGGTGATCTCGGCGGCGAGGCGGCGCCCGGCCTGGACGACGAGGTCGGCCGTGCGGTCGCCGAGCGGGCTCGCGCTGCGGGTGGCGGCGTAGAGCACGGCGCGCGACCGCCGGTCGACGACCACGGGAACCGCGACGATCGAGCGGAGCCCCTCGCCGGAGACCGGGCCGTCGTAGTGGTGGGTGATCGTGGACGTGTTGACGTAGTCGGTGACCGAGGCGGGCCGCCCGGACTCCATGACGCGTCCGCCGAGCCCGGAGGTCCGCAGCACGGACAACCCGCGCAGCCCGTTGGTCAGCGTGCCGACGAACTCCGAGAGCACCAGCGCGTCGCCGTGCACCTCGCCGCCGAACGTCACCGGCACCCCGGCCGTACCCGCCACCCAGCGGATCTCGGCGCGCAACGCGTCGGCGTCGCGCGGGCGCAGCAGTGCGGTGTGGGTCAAGGGACTCACCCCTTTTCGGGGGTAGTGGCGGACTCGGTGTGACCCACATCCTATTGGGTGAGCTGGATCACGATGAGGAGTGGCGAGATGGGTACCGACCTGCAACCCCGGGTGCGCGAACTGCTGGACATGTACGACCGACCGGACGCGTCCGCGGCGGATCTGCTGTGCGATCGGCATCCGGCGGACGCGATCGCGTTCACCATCGTCGAGCGCGATCTGTCCTCGGTCGACCTCCCCTATGGCGAACTGCGCGAGCGCTCACAGCGTTTCGCCGCGGGCCTGGCCGAACTCGGGATCCAGCAGGGCGACCGCGTCGCGACGCTGATGGCGAAGTCGGCGGATCTGGTGGTCGCGCTGCTGGGCATCTGGCGGCGCGGCGCGGTGCACGTTCCGCTGTTCACCGCGTTCGCCCCGCCCGCCATCGCGTTCCGCCTGACCGCTAGCGGCACGTCGATCGTCATCGCCGACGCCGACCAGGCGCCGAAACTGGCCCCCGGCCCCGACATGCCCGCCGACGCGCCGTGGCAGATCATCGTCAGCGGCGACGCGCCGGAGGGCACGCTCGGCATGGCCGACCTGCTCGCCGACGACGCCCCGCGGCAACCAGCCGCGGTGGTCGGCGGCGACGGACTGCTGGTCGAGCTGTTCACCAGCGGCACCACCGGCACCCCGAAGGGCGTGCCGATTCCGCTGCGCGCGCTGGCCTCGTTCCAGGCGTATCAGGAGTTCGCGCTGGACGTGCGCGCCGACGACGTTTTCTGGAACGCGGCCGACCCCGGCTGGGCCTACGGGTTGTACTGGGCGATCATGGCCCCGCTGGCCAGCGGCGTGCGCAGCATCCTGCTGCACGCCCCGTTCTCGCCCGCGCTCACCTGGCAGGTGCTCGAGCGGTTCGGCGTCACCAATTTCACCGCGGCGCCGACGGTGTATCGCGCGCTGCGCTCCGACGCGACCGCGCCGACGCTGCGGGCGACCCTGCGGCGCGCCTCCTCCGCGGGCGAGCCGCTGACCCCGGAGGTCGTCGCGTGGTCGCGCGAGCACCTCGGCGTCGCCGTGCGCGACCACTACGGGCAGACCGAGCACGGCATGCTCATCTGCAACTGCTGGCACGAGGCGCTCGACGCCGAGGTTCCCGCGGGCTCGATGGGCCGGTCGCTGCCCGGCTGGACCTGCGCGGTGCTGTCCGACAACGCCGACACCGTCGCGCCGACCGGCGAACTCGGCCGCGTCGCCATCGACACCCAGAACAGCCCGCTGCTGTGGTTCCTCGGCTACCTCGACGCGCCAGAACGCACCGCGCAGCGCTACACCCCCGACGGCCGCTGGTATCTCACCGGCGACGCGGGCTCACAGGACGAGAACGGCTTCTTCCGCTTCTCCGCCCGCGACGACGACGTGATCATCATGGCCGGCTACCGCATCGGCCCGTTCGAGGTGGAGAGCGTGCTCGTGCTGCACGAGCGGGTCGCCGAGGCGGCCGTCGTCGGCATGCCGGACGAACTGCGCGGCGAGGTGCTCGAGGCGTTCGTGGTGCTGCGCGACGGGTCGGCGGGCAGCGCGGAGCTCGAGGCCGAGCTGCAGGATCTGGTGAAGAAGAAGTTCGCCGCGCACGCGTACCCGCGCACCGTGCACTTCGTCGAGGAGCTGCCGAAGACGCCGAGCGGCAAGGTGCAGCGATTCGTGCTGCGGCAGAGGGGAAACAAGTGATGTCGCACCCGAGCTATGCGTCCGGCACCTCGGACACCCCGCTGCTCGGCGACACGATCGGCGGCAATCTCGATCGTGCCATCGCCGCCTTTCCGGACCGGGAAGCGTTGGTGGACAAGCCTTCTGATCGCCGCTGGACCTACCGCGAACTCGGCGCCGCGATCGACGCGCTGGCCACCGGGCTGGCCGCGCGCGGCATCGGCAAGGGCGACCGGGTGGGCATCTGGGCGCCCAACTGCGCCGAGTGGTTCTTCGTGCAGTACGCGACGGCGAAGATCGGCGCGATCCTGGTCAACATCAACCCCGCCTACCGGACGAGCGAGCTGGAGTACGTGCTGCGCCAGGCGGGCGTGCGGCTGCTGGTCTCGGCGCCGGAGTTCAAGACCTCGAACTATGTCGCGATGATCGACGATGTCCGGCCGAACTGCCCGACGCTGGAGCAGGTGCTCGTGCTCGGGACGTCGGAGTGGGAAGGCTTGTCGCGCACCGAGATCGACGCGGACCGCCTGGCCGCGCTCGCCGCCGAGCTGTCCATCGACGACCCGATCAACATTCAATACACCTCGGGCACAACGGGTTTCCCCAAGGGCGCCACGTTGAGCCACCACAACATCCTCAACAACGGCTTCTTCGTCGGCGAGCTGTGCGGCTACACCGAACAGGACCGGATCTGCGTTCCGGTGCCGTTCTATCACTGCTTCGGCATGGTCATGGGCAACCTCGCCAGCACGAGTCACGGTGCGGCCGTGGTCATTCCGGCCCCGGCGTTCGATCCGGTCGCGACGCTGGCCGCCGTCGAGTCCGAGCGCTGCACCTCGCTCTACGGTGTGCCGACCATGTTCATCGCGCTGCTCACCGAGTTGGACTCCGCCACACCGGATCTGTCGAGCCTGCGCACCGGCATCATGGCGGGCTCGCCGTGCCCGGTCGAGGTGATGAAGCGGGTGATCGACCGGATGGGCATGCACGAGGTGTGCATCTGCTACGGCATGACCGAGACCTCGCCGGTGTCCACTCAGACTCGCCGCGACGACGGCATCGATCGGCGCACCGCCACCGTCGGCCGGGTCGGCCCGCACCTCGAGGTCAAAATCGTCGACCCCGCAACGGGTCTCACGGTGCCGCGCGGCGAACCCGGCGAACTCTGCACCCGCGGCTACTCGGTGATGCTCGGCTACTGGGACGACCAGGCCAAGACCGCCGAGGCCATCGACGCGGCCCGCTGGATGCACACCGGCGATATCGGCGTGATGGACGACGACGGTTATCTGGCGATCACCGGCCGGATCAAGGACATGGTGATCCGCGGCGGCGAGAACGTCTACCCGCGCGAGATCGAGGAGTTCCTCTACACCCACCCGGACATCCTGGACGCTCAGGTGATCGGCGTGCCCGACCCGAAATACGGCGAGGAGCTGATGGCCTGGGTCCGGATGCGCGAGGGCGCGACGCCGCTGGACGCCGACGCGGTCCGCGAGTTCTGCGCGGGCAAACTGGCGCACTTCAAGATTCCGCGCTACGTGCACGTGGTGGACGAGTTCCCCATGACGGTCACCGGCAAGATTCGCAAGGCGGAAATGCGCGAACTCTCGCGTGCACTGCTGGGGCTGTCCGACCAGACCTGATATCAGCTGCCCCGATTAGTACCGGCATGTAACCGCCCGGTGTCGCACATAGGGTGAGACAAGGTGTTGATCGGGGATCTGATAATTCGTTCTGCAGAGGGGCCTTGCATGTCCATCGGTTCGTTATCACGTGTCCTGTCTTGTGTTTTCGTCGGCGCGGCGCCACTGCTCGCGCTGGCGCCGGCCGCCGTCGCGGCGCCGGACAGCTCGTATATCTGCTCGGGCACGTATTTGTCGAGCGACGGCTCCGCGGAGGTGGAGTCGTGCATTTATCCGGAGAGCCCGGTGATCCGGGCATTCGGCGGACTCACCATCAAAAACGACACCATCACCGACAAGAATTGCACGATGGTGGTGAAGGTCGTGGATAAAGACGCGTACCAGACCGGCGACAACGAAGAGGTCGCCGACAGCGGCCCCTTCCGCTGCTTGAACGGTAGGTACCCGTCGCCGCCGCTGACCGTGGACGCCGCGAAGGTGAAGCCCGGCCATCGGTATGTCAGCTACACCGAGGTAACCAAGAACGGCCAGGGGATCGCGCGGATCTACAGCCCGGAACTGGTGCTGCCGTAGGTGACTCGGCACACGCGTCGAACCCGGTCGAGCACGCTCGGCCGGGTTCGCTGTGTCGTGTCGGCCCCGCGCCCGTGGCCTGCGGCGATGCGGTACGGGCGATCCGGATTCGCCGGGTGTGGGCCTCATGTCGGGCGGCAACTGTAGTGTCTCCGGACGTGACGACAGCGCCCGAGACCGTAAGTGCAGAGTCCGACACCGCCGTGCCCCCGCCCGCGACGTCCGCAGGCGTCGTGAGCCAAGCGAGCGTGAACCGTCGCATCGCCGACGAGCTCGCGGTGCGGGAGAGCCAGGTGCGTGCCGCCGTCGAGCTGCTCGACGCCGGCTCGACCGTCCCGTTCATCGCGCGATACCGCAAGGAGGTCACCGGCGGTCTCGACGATGCCCAGCTGCGCCTGCTGGACGAGCGCCTGCACTACCTGCGCGAACTCGACGAGCGCCGCGGCGCCATCCTCGAATCCATCCGCGGCCAGGGCAAACTGGACGACGCCCTGCACCAGCAGATCATGCTCGCCGAGACCAAGGCGCGGCTCGAGGACATCTACCTGCCGTACAAGCCGAAGCGGCGCACCAAGGCGCAGATCGCGCGCGAGGCGGGCCACGAGCCGGTCGCCGACGCGCTGATCAACGACCCGACCACCGATCCCGCGCAGTACAACGCCGAGCAGCTCGACGGCGCGCGCGCGATCCTGGTCGAGCGGTTCGCCGAGGACGCCGACCTCGTCGGCGAGCTGCGCGAGCTCATGTGGAACCGCGGTCAGATCCGGTCCACGGTGCGCCCCGGCAAGGAGGAGGCCGGCGCCAAGTTCGCCGACTACTTCGAGTTCGACGAGCCGTTCACCAAGCTGCCCTCGCACCGCATCCTGGCGCTGCTGCGCGGCGAGAAGGAAGACGTGCTCTCGCTGCATCTCGAGCCAGACACCGAGGAGCTCGAACCCGGTGAACGGTCCATCTACGAGGGCCGTATCGCGATCAAATTCGGCATCGCGGACAAGGGCCGCGCCGCCGACACGTGGCTGCTGGACACCGTGCGCTGGGCGTGGCGAACCAAACTGCAAGTGAGCCTGGGCATCGACACCCGGATGCGGCTGCGGCAGGCGGCCGAGAAGGACGCCGTCGACGTGTTCGCGGCGAACCTGCGCGACCTGCTGCTCGCCGCGCCCGCGGGCACCCGCACCACCATGGGCCTCGACCCGGGCTACCGGACCGGCGTGAAGGTCGCCGTGGTCGACGCCACCGGCAAGGTGGTCGCGACCGAGGTGATCTACCCGCACAAGCCGCAGGGCCAGACCGAGAAGTCCCTCGCGGTGCTCGGCGCGCTGGTCGCCCGCTTCGGGGTCGAGCTCATCGCCATCGGCAACGGCACCGCCTCGCGCGAGACCGACGCCCTTGCCGCCGAGCTGATCTCGCGCATTCCGGAGAACAAGCCGACCAAGATCGTGGTGTCCGAGGCGGGCGCCTCGGTGTACTCCGCCTCGGCGTACGCCACGCAGGAACTGCCGGACATGGACGTGTCGCTGCGCGGCGCGGTGTCGATCGCCCGCCGCCTGCAGGACCCGCTGGCCGAGCTGGTGAAGATCGACCCGAAGTCGATCGGCGTCGGCCAGTACCAGCACGACGTGTCCGAGACGCTGCTCGCGCGCTCGCTCGGCGCGGTGGTCGAGGACGCGGTGAACGCGGTCGGCGTCGACGTCAACACGGCCTCGGTGCCGCTGCTCTCGCGCGTGTCCGGCATCGCCGGCTCGGTCGCGGAAAGCATTGTCGCGCACCGGGATCAGCACGGCCCGTTCCGCAGCCGGACCGCGCTGCTCGAGGTGCCGCGGCTCGGCCCGAAGGCGTTCGAGCAGTGCGCGGGCTTCCTGCGGATCCGCGGCGGCGACGACCCGCTCGACACGTCCGCGGTGCACCCCGAGGCATACCCGGTGGTCCGGCGGATCATGGAGTCGACCGGGCGCGACATCACCGAGGTCATCGGCAACACGACCGTGCTGCGCTCGTTGCGGCCCGACGAGTTCACCGACGAACGCTTCGGCCTGCCGACCGTCACCGACATCATCACCGAGCTGGAGAAGCCGGGCCGCGACCCGCGACCGGAGTTCAAGACCGCGGAGTTCGCCGCGGGCGTGGAGAAGGTCGCCGACCTCGAGCCGGGCATGGTGCTCGAAGGGGTCGTCACCAATGTCGCGGCCTTCGGCGCGTTCGTCGACGTGGGCGTGCACCAGGACGGGCTCGTCCACGTGTCGGCCATGTCGCACAACTTCGTCAAGGATCCGCGCGAGGTGGTGAACACCGGCGACGTGGTCAAGGTGAAGGTGCTCGAGGTCGACGTCGCCCGGCAGCGGATCGGGCTCTCGCTGCGGCTCGACGACGAGCCGGGGGCGACGGCGAAGGGTGAGAACCGTCAGCGCGGTCAGGGTGACCGCAAGGGCGGCGGTGAGCGGCAGAATGGGCAGGGCAAGAACCAGCAGGGCCGCAATCAAGGGCAGCGCAATCAGGGCCAGGGTCGTGGCGGCGGCAACCAGCGCCGCAACGCGCCCGCGCCGACCGGGTCGATGGCGGATGCCTTGCGCAGGGCGGGTTTCGGTCAGTAGACCGGAGGGAGGTTTCGGGCGGCCATGCGCCGATGGCTGAGTGAGGATGTGGTCGCGCAGGGCAGGCTTCCGCTGCTGTGCTTCCTGCTGGGGTTCATCGTCGGCTTCCTGTTGATCCGGCTCAGCGTCCGGCTGATCCGCAAGCAGGTGCGCTGGTGGCCGGGCAACCTGCGCTCCGGCGGGGTGCACATCCACCACATGGTGTTCGGGGTGATCCTGGTGCTGGCGTCCGGCGTCGGCATGGTCACCCTGTACCAGACCGCCGACACCACCACGGCCGCCGTGCTCGCCGCCGCCTTCGGTGTCGGCGCGGCGCTGACCCTCGACGAGTTCGCGCTGATCTTCTACCTGCGCGATGTGTACTGGGAGGAGCAGGGGCGCACCTCTGTGGACGCGGTGTTCGTCGCGCTCGCGGTGACCGGGTTGCTGCTGCTGGGTTTTCACCCGCTGTGGTTGCTCGACCTCAACGACTTCCGCAGCGACCCGAGCATCGAGGTCAGGGTGTTCGTCGTCGCCTTCGCGGTGGTGAACCTGGCGCTGGCGGCGATCGTCATCGCCAAGGGGAAGATCTGGACGGGGCTGTTCGGCATGTTCTTCCTGCCGCTGCTGTTCGTCGGCGCGCTGCGCCTGAGCCGTCCCGGCGCACCATGGGCGCGCTGGCGTTACGCCGACCGCCGCCGCCTCATGTATCGCTCCATCGTCCGCGAGCGCCGCTACCGTCGCCCGGTCATCCGCGCCAAGATCTTCGTGCAGGACCTGGTCGCCGGCAAACCCGACGTCGAGCACGTCCGCACCGCCGCCGAGGCCGAGCTGACCAGAACCGTCGTCCCCGCCCCGCCGGCTCCGCATCGGCACCACCTCTCGCTGTTCCCGGCGGACCACGAGCCCGAGCCCGTATCGCATACTCCGGATCGCGACTGAACTCCGCGTTCGATCGAGATCCGCACTACTGCACGGGATCCGCTAGAGCAGGGCGTCGACGATGGCCTGGGTGGCGGGTGCCGTGCTTTCGAAGTCGGCACTGGAGCACTCGCTGCGGCCTCTCGGCGAGCGGCGCGGTCCAGCGAACCAGTGCGGATCTCCGGCGGCGAGTGCGGTGGGCAGGCGTCGGTAGGAGAGGTGCTGCGCAACTGGGCAATTCGCGCGCCATCGAACCCCGCCCCCGCGTTCGATACCCAGATCCGCACCACCTCTGGGGATCTGCGCTCGGCGGATACCAGCTTTCGGAAAGTAGTGCGGAATCACGCACCGGAGCGCATCCGTCGGCGGCGCGCCGCGCGGCCGGTCAGCGAGCCGGCAGGGGGAGGGCGGCCAGGCGTGCGGGGTCGGCGAGGAGGTCGATGGCGGTGATCTTGTCGTCGGCGACGGTGAACGCGATGATCGACATCGGCCTGCCGTCGGCCGTATTCAACAGGCCCGCAACGCCGTTGACCACGGCGGGGGTGATGTCGTACATGATGGCGAACTTGTGGAACGTGTCCAGCAGTCCGGCGACCGCGGTGGCGCCCCGGATGATCTGGACGCCGCCGACGCCGCTGTCCGAGCGCAGCATCACGTCGGGATCGAGGATGGACAGCAGCGCGTCGAAGCTGCCGTCGCGGGCCGCGGCCAGGAACGCGGCCACGGCGCGGCGCTGACGGGGCAGGTCCGGATCCAGGCGTGGGGTCTCGCCCTGGACGCGTCGGCGCGCGCGACTGGCGATCATCTTCGCCGCGCCGGAGGACTTGCCGAGAATCGGCGCGATCTGATCGAACGGCATGGCGAACATGTCGTGCAGCACGAAGGCGAGCCGCTCGGCCGGGTTCAGCGAGTCGAGCACCACGAGCAGCGCGAGCCCGACCGAGTCCGCGAGCACCGCCTGCTGCTCCGGGTCGGTGCCGTCGTCGAGGCGGACGACGGGATCGGGCAGCTGCTCCTCGAACGAGTCCTCACGCCGCGCCCGCCGCGAGCGCAGCAGATCGAGGCACACCCGGCTCACGGCGGTGGTCAGCCAGCCGCCGAGATTGTCGATGCCGTCCTGATCGGTGCGGGCCAGCCGCAGCCACGCCTCCTGCACGGCGTCCTCGGCCTCGGCCAGCGACCCGAGCATCCGGTAGGCCACCGCGATCAGGTGCGCGCGATGCTCCTCGAACCGATCGGCCAGGTATTCGTCCACGTGGTCTCCTCGCGTTGTCGTCCCACCGTGATGACGATTCGCGAGCCGCGACTGTGACAACGCGGCGCGGTGTTACCTTCGCGCCCCGCCGTCCGTCAGACAGACAGCAACACCGACGGAAGGTTCGACAATCATGAAAACCAGCTCGAAGGACGTCGCCCTGCGCGTCGCCTACCTGGGCGCCACCGGGGTCCTGCTCACCGAATCGGTGGTCGGCTCCTACTGGGACATCGCCAGGATCCCTTATGTCCGTGACGTTTTCGACCGGCTCGAATATCCGATGTACTTCGCGACGATCCTCGGCGTCGCCAAGGCCGCCGCGGTGGCCGCGATCGTGCTGCCCGCCCCGCCCAAGGCCGAGGAGTGGGCCTACGCCGGGCTGACCTTCGTCTACGGCGGCGCGGCCGCCTCGCACGTCGCGGTCGGCGACGAGCCCAAGGCGTGGGTCGGCCCGCTGGTCTTCGCCGGCCTCACCCTCACGTCCTGGGGTCTGCGGCCGCCGCGCGGCCGGCGCAACCCACTCGCGCTGCTGCGTCGCTCCGCGCGCGCCTGACACAAGGAGAACATCATGAGCACCATCGAGGTACACGGCACGGTCGCACCGGGATTCGAGGCCGTGCGCGCCGAGTACGCCGAGGTAGTCGCCCAGGAGAACGGCGAATCCGGTTCGCAGCTGGCCGCTTTCGCGCACGGCAGGCCGGTGGTCGACCTCTGGTCCGGCGCGCAGGTGACCGGCGAGACGCTCACCGGCCTGCTTTCCTCGACCAAGGGCGCCGCGGCGCTGGTCGTCGCGCTGCTGGTGCAGGACGGGATGCTCGATCTGGATCGCCCCGTCGCGGCCTACTGGCCGGAGTTCGCCGACGGGGGCAAGGTCACGATCACCCTGCGTCAGGTACTCACGAACAAGTTCGGCGCGATCGGCGTGGACGGCGGCTTCAGTCATGCCGAACTCGCCGACGACCAGCTCATCGCCGAGCGCATCGCCGGTCAGCGCCCGTTCTTCCGGCCCGGCGTGCTGCAGGGTTACGGCGGGTTCGTCACCTTCGCCATTCTCGGCGAGGTCGTCCGACGCCTCATGGGCAGCTCCATCCAGGAGTTGTTCGAGGAACGCGTCCGGGCGCCTTACGATCTGGACATCTATCTAGGGCTGCCCGCGGCGCTGGACGATCGCTACCTCCCGATCCTGCCGTGGCTGGCAACACCGGAGACGCAGGCCGCCTTCGAAGCGAATTCTCCTGGGCCGCAGAGTCTTCCGGGCATCTCGTACAACCTCAACGCCCCCGGCTTCACGGCGGACGACGTGCTAGCCCTGCCCAACGATTCGCGGTTGCGCGCCAACGGACCCGCCTCGATGGGTGGTGTCGGCAGTGCGCGCGGTCTGGCAGGCATGTACGCCGCCGCCATCTCCGAGATCGACGGACGGGCACCGTTGTTGAAGCCCGACACGCTCGCCGTGTTCACCACCGTGCAGACCGCAGGCCACGATCTGGTCCGCGGTGCGAACGCGCCGTATCTGGTCGGCTTCGAGGCCAAGGGTCTTCGGCTTCCGTTCCTCGGGGCGAACGCCTTCGGTCACGCGGGCGCCGCCGGCTCCGACGGATTCGCCGACCCGCACAGCGGCCTGGCCTACGGCTATACCCGTCGTCGCGCCGCCTTCGGCTTCAACGGACCGGAGAACGATCGGCTGGCCGCGGCGCTGCATCGCGCCATTCGAGACAGCCAGGGCTAGGCGACATTTCGAGGCTGCACCCCGGACTTCACAACGCGGCCTAGGCGGCGATTCGCCATTCACGGGCCGGCGCCTCGTCCGGTGCCAGCGCGATCCGCAGGCACGCGGCGATCAGCGCGGTCTCGGCCAGCGCGCAGAGCACCGCCTGTGCGAATTGGGCTCCGGGTTCGGCGGTGATCAGGTCGAACCACAGATCGATCACCGCCGCCCCGGCGACCGCCGACGCGACCAGCCGAGCCCTGGAGTCGTTGCGGCGCAACAACATCGTGGTGAGTCCGCAACCGGCGGCGAGGAAGAGGTCCAAGCCGATCCAGGCCGCCGACCAATGTCGCACGTGCGCCGTGCTCGGCAACGTATTCCAGAGCATGGCGGCCCAGGGGAGGAGGAAGAGCCCGCTGGCGGCGATGAGCCGGCGCGCCGTGTGGGTGGTGAAGGGATGCAGGGCGGTCAGTCGCATGACGGCCACGCTACGTCCGCAAAGAGTTCTTTGCAAATATTTCTTTGCAAAAAACTCTTTGCTATCCTTCCCGTATGACCCCGCGCACCGGTGACGACATGACGAGTGCGGAACGCACCGCCCTCTACCGCACCCTCGCGCACCCACTGCGCGCCCGAATCCTCGCCTACCTGGGCAAACACGGGGAAGCGAACTCCGCGGCGCTCGCCACGGAACTCGGCGAGAGCACCGGCTCCACCAGTTATCACCTGCGCAAGCTGGCCGAACTCGGGTTGATCACCGAGATCGCGGAGAAGTCGACCGGTCGCGAACGCTGGTGGAAGTCGCTGCCGTTCAGCCACACCACGCCCGATCCGGCGACCATGGAACCGGCCGAGCTGGCCGCGGCCGAGCATCTGGCCCGGCTGAAGTCGGGTCGCGATATCGAGCTCTACCTGCGGGCCGTGCGGGAATGGGCGGGCCCGCAGGGCTGGGCGCAGGTGCAGCGGCACGGAACGCATCTGACGAAAGACCAGGTGGTGGCGTTCATGTCGGAGTATCGGACCCTGCTCGAGCGATACACTGTCGACCGGGAGAACGCCCCCGAGGGGGCCGAGCCCATGAACATCCGCCTGTTCGCGGTGCCCGACGCCCCGGCCTGATCCGGGGGCCGATTTCTCCGGCGACCCGCTGATCTGGCACAATACTCGGGTTGCCCTGGGTGATTTGTGGACCAGGCGCATCCCCTTGAATCGGAGCATGAACCGGCCGAGCACGCGATGTGCCGCCAGGGTCCTCTGTTCGCGCGAACCCATAAGGATGGAAATGAACACCCTTGACTTCGTCGACGAGAAGTCGCTGCGCAGCGACGTCCCCGACTTCCGGCCGGGCGACACCCTCAATGTGCACGTAAAGGTCATCGAAGGCTCGAAGGAGCGCATCCAGGTCTTCAAGGGCGTCGTCATCCGACGCCAGGGTGGCGGTATCCGCGAGACCTTCACGGTCCGCAAGGTGTCGTTCGGTGTCGGCGTGGAGCGCACCTTCCCGGTGCACACCCCGAACATCGACCACATCGAGGTCGTCACCCGCGGTGACGTTCGCCGCGCCAAGCTGTACTACCTGCGCGATCTGCGCGGCAAGGCCGCCAAGATCAAGGAAAAGCGCTGAGCTAGCTCTTCGACGCCTCCGCGCGTCCGGTAGCCCGGCATCGGAACTCGTTTCCGGTGCCGGGCTACTGTTTTCGGTGTGACTGATCACAGTGGGTCACCGACGGAACAACTGAAATAGTGTGACGCCGGTCGCCCGGCGTCGAACGAGTCTCAGGGTGCCGGGCTAATCTGTTCGGCGTGGCAGACGAAAGTGGGTCGGTGTCGGTGTCCGATTCGGGCGACGAGGGGGTGCGGCGGCGTCGCGGCAGGCGGCGGCGCGAGAAGAAGCAGCGTCCGTTCTGGCAGGAGCTGCCGATCCTCATCGTCATCGCGGCGGTGATCGCCGCGCTGATGGTCACCTTCGTCGGCCGCCCGTACGTCATTCCGTCGCAATCGATGGAGACCACGCTGCACGGCTGCGCCGGCTGCACGGGCGACCGCATCTACGTGCAGAAGCTGAGCTACTACTGGGGCGATCCGCAGCCCGGCGACGTCGTCGTGTTCGTCGGCCCGCCCTCGTGGAACACCCACTACCAGTCGATCCGTTCGGACAACGCGGCCGTGCGCGGCGTGCAGAACTTCTTCTCGTTCTTCGGCCTGGTGCCGCCGGACGAGAACGACCTGGTGAAGCGGGTCATCGCGGTCGGCGGTCAAACGGTGCAGTGCTGCGACGCGCAGGGACGGGTGCTGGTCGACGGCAAGCCGCTCGACGAGCCGTACGCGCGCTACCTGTTCCCGTACGTTCCCGGCCAGCCGTACGGCCCCGGCGGCGGACGCGAGTTCAAGCCGGTCAAGGTGCCCGAGGGGCACCTGTGGGTGATGGGCGACAACCGCAACGAGTCCGCCGATTCGCGCGCCCACATCAGCGACGAACTGCAGGGCACCGTCCCGGTGGACAACGTCCGCGGCAAGGCCGTGTTCAAGATCTGGCCGCCGAACCGGATCGGTCCGGTGCGTTCGCAGAACGCCCAAGCGAACTGAATGTCAGCGGGCGCAGCATAATTGGACGGGTGGGGCATAGCCGAGTGGGACAGAGCAATGGGTGGCCGCCGCGCGTGGTGATGCGCAAGGCGGGTGGGCTGCGCACGCTGGAAGCGGCGTTGATCCGCAGCGGGCTCGGCCCGGTCGCCGGCGTCGACGAGGCGGGTCGCGGACCGTGCGCGGGGCCGCTGGTCGTCGCCGCCTGCCTGCTCGCGCCCAAGGCCTACGACAAGCTGGCCGGGCTCGACGACTCCAAAAAGCTCACCGAGGCCGTGCGGGAGGAGCTGTATCCGGTCATCATCCGGCTGTCGCTGGCCTGGAACGTGGTGGTCATCCCGGCCTGGGAGATCGACTCGATCGGCATCCACGTCGCCAATATCGAGGGCATGCGCCGCGCCGTCGCCGGGCTCGGTCGGACGCCGGGCTACGTGCTCACCGACGGCTTCCGCGTGCCGGGCATCCCCGCGCCCTCGCTGCCCGTGATCGGCGGCGACGCCGCGGCGGCCTGCATCGCCGCCGCGAGCATCCTGGCCAAGGTCACCAGGGACCGGATGATGGTCGAGCTCGACGAGCGTTTTCCCGGTTACGGTTTCGCGTCGCACAAGGGTTACAACACGCCCGACCACATCGCCGCCCTGAACCGCCTCGGCCCCAGCGACGAGCACCGGCGTTCCTGGCGCAATGTGCGCGAGGCGGCGGGCCTGCGACCGGTCGCCGCGGTGGCCGACGAGGCCGACGCGGTGCTCGCGGGGGAGGTCGACGCGATGCTGTCCGAGGAGTTCCCAGTCGTGCGTCCGGATAGCCGAGTGGCTACCGGCGCCACCCATGCGCGATGATGTCAGCACACGACGCAGCGCGGCGAGAAGGAGGACGTCCCACCCGATGAGTGCCGAGGACCTCGAGAAGTACGAAACCGAGATGGAGCTCTCGCTGTACCGGGAGTACAAAGACATCGTCGGCCAGTTCTCGTACGTGGTGGAGACCGAGCGCCGCTTCTACCTGGCCAACTCCGTGGAGTTGCGGCCGCAGAACGCCGACGGTGAGGTGTATTTCGAGGTCAGGATGAGCGACGCCTGGGTGTGGGACATGTACCGCCCGGCCCGCTTCGTCAAGCACGTCCGCGTGATCACCTTCAAGGACGTCAATATCGAGGAGCTCGAGAAGCCGGACCTGCGCCTGCCGGAGTAACGCCCGGCCCCTGCGCACGGTGAGTTGTGCACAGGGCCTCAGTTGTTCACAGACCCGGCATTTGCCCAGGTCATCGCCCGAAGCCGAGGCGCACCGCCGGGCACGCTGGCCGAGTGACAGACAGAAGAGCGCTCGGCGCACACGGGGAAGAGCTGGCGGCACGGTACCTGCAGACCGCGGGGATGGAGATCGTCAGCAGAAACTGGCGATGCAGATACGGCGAGCTGGACTTGATCGTCCGCGACGCCGACGTCACCGCGTTCGTGGAGGTGAAGACCCGAACGGGCCTCGGCTTCGGCACCCCGGCCGAGTCCGTCACCTTCACCAAACAGCAGCGCATCCGGCGGCTCGCCCTGCTGTGGCTGTCCGAGCAGCAAGGCCCGTGGCGGCAGATCCGGTTCGACGTCGTCTCGGTGCTGCTCGCCCGGGGATACGAGCCGGAGATCGACCATCTCAAGGCGGTGTTCTGATGGCGCTCGGCCGGGCCCACTCGGTCGCCGTCACCGGGGTCGACGGCCTGCTCGTCGAGATCGAGGCCGACATCGGGCAGGGCCTGCCCTCGGTACACCTCGTCGGCCTGCCGGACACAGCGCTACAGGAATCGCGGGACCGGGTGCGTTCGGCGGTGGCGAACTCGGGGGAGAAGTGGCCGGACGGCCGCGTGATCCTGGCCCTCTCGCCCGCGACGCTGCCGAAGATCGGCTCCGTCTACGATCTCGCCCTCGCCATCGCGGTGCTCGACGCGTCGGGCGCGGTGCCGTCGGAACGGCTGGCGAAGACGGTGCTGCTCGGCGAGCTCGCCCTGGACGGCCGGGTCCGGCGCGTGCGCGGCATCCTGCCCGCGGTGATCGCGGCCCGCAACGCGGGGTGGCCCGCGGTAGTCGTGCCGGAGGGCGCGCTGGCCGAGGCGGGTTTGGTCGACGGGATCGAGGTCTTCGGGGCGGCCAGCCTGCGGACCGTGGTGGCCTGGCTGCGCGGGGAGGGCACGCTCGCCGAACCCAGCGGGCAGCTGCCCGAGCCGGTGCCCTCCGGTGGCGACCTGAGCGAGGTGGTCGGGCAGGACGAGGCGCGCTGGGCGCTCGAGGTGGCCGCGGCCGGCGGCCACCATCTGTTGCTCACCGGTCCGCCCGGCATCGGGAAAACCATGCTGGCGCAACGTCTTCCGGGGCTGTTGCCGCCGCTGTCGGAGGCGGAGTCGCTGGAGGTCACCGCCATCCACTCCATGGCGGGCGTGCTCTCCGGCGACCATCCGCTCATCACCATGCCGCCGTTCGTCGCGCCGCACCACTCCACCTCGGTGACCGCGATGGTCGGCGGCGGCTCCGGCACCGCGCGCCCCGGCGCGGTGAGCAGGGCGCATCGCGGCGTGCTCTTCCTCGACGAGTGCGCCGAGATCGGCACGAAGGTGCTGGAGGCGATGCGAACACCGTTGGAGGAGGGCGAGGTTCGCATCGCCCGCCGCGACGGCGTCGCCCGGTATCCGGCCCGCTTCCAGCTGGTGCTCGCGGCCAATCCCTGCCCGTGCGCGCCCGCTCGTGACGTCGACTGCATCTGCGCGCCGCTGGCCCGGCGGCGCTATCTCGGGAAGCTGTCCGGGCCTCTGATGGATCGCATCGACCTCTGGGTGCAGATGCACGGCCAGTCCGGCGCGGCGTTCAGCACCGACGAGGCCGAGAGCAGTGCGGTGGTGCGCGCTCGGGTCGCCCTGGCGCGGCAGGCGGCGGTGCGGCGCTGGCGGGAGCACGGGTGGCTCACGAATGCCGAAGTGCCGGGACATATTCTGCGCCAGCAATTCCGCCTGCCGCGCGAGGCGATCGCGCCGGTCGAGACAGCCTTGCGACTCGGTCGAATGTCCGCCCGCGGCGCCGATCGCGCCATCCGGGTGGCGTGGACGATCTGCGACCTGCGCGGCGTGGAGCTGCCCACGGCTCAGGACGTGTTGGCCGCGTTGAACTTCCGTCAGCGAGGCGCGCAGTGAGCCCGGAGTGCGCGGCGGCCCGCGACTCTTTCGTGGACGAGGTGGACATCGACCTCGCCATGACCGCGGGCGGCGCCGCGCCGTTCGACATCGACGGCTACGAGCGACGGTTGGCGTGGGTGTATCTGTCGCGAGTGGTGGCCGGGCCGTGCGCGGCGCTCTCGGCCTTGATCGAGTCGGTCGGGGTCGTCGAGGCGGCGCGTGCGGTGCGCGAGTGCGCGCTGCCGCAATCGTTGCGCGGACCGACCGAGCAGCGGCGCGGAACCGATACGGCCGCACGCGATCTGGATCTGATGGAGCGGCTCGGCGGCCGGGTCGTGACGCCCGACGATCCGGAGTGGCCGGCCTGGCGGTTGCTGGGTCTGGCTCAGCTCGACTCGGGGCGTGACCGCGACGGCGCGGTGCCGCTGGTCCTGTGGGTGCGCGGACCACGATCGCTGCTGGAATCGAGCGACCGGGCCGTCGCGGTCGTCGGCGCTCGGTGCAGCAGCGGTTACGGAAATCAGGTCACCGCCGAAATCGCGGGCGATCTCGCGGCGAAGGGCTGGACGATCGTGTCCGGCGCGGCCTTCGGCATCGATGCGATGGCGCATCGCGCGGCCTTGGCCGTCGGCGGCGTGACCATCGCGGTGCTGGCCTGCGGTGTCGACCGGCCGTATCCCGCACAGCACGATCGGCTGCTGACGGAGATCGCCGAGACCGGGCTGGTGATCAGCGAGTATCCGCCGGGCACGCCGGCGCACAAACACCAGTTCCTAGCGCGTAATCGGCTCGTCGCCGCGCTGGCCGACGGTGTGCTGGTCGTGGAGGCGGGTCTGCGCAGCGGGGCGCGCAACACGGTGAAATGGGCTCGGCGACTGGGTCGTCCGGCGCTGGCGGTCCCCGGCCCCGTCACCTCGGCCGCCTCCGCCGGCTGCCACCGGATGATCCGCGACGGCGAGGCCCTGCTCGTCACCCGCGCCGAGGAGGTCATCGACGAGGCGGGACCGCTTCGGCTCCTGCTGCCCGACCCGAGCGACAGTCCCGGGGCGGCCCTGTCCGGTGACGAGGCCCTGGTATTCGCCGCACTGCCGGAGGTCGGCTCCCGCTTGCCGCGCGAGTTGGCCGAACAGTCCGGCCTGCCGCTGCCCGCCGTCCGGGCGGCGTTACCCGCGCTCGAACTGGCGGAACTGGTCGGCGCGAACGAGTCCGGTTGGTACCGAAAGCAACCCGCCCGTCGCCACCGATAGGCCAAGTGTCCCAACGCAATCCAACCCAGAAAAGGACCCCCTCACCCATGTATGGCACTGGTACCATAACCACCATGCTGAAAAAGACAACGGTAATGGTCGACGAGGAAGACCTAGCCCTCATCAAGGCGGCTGCCCTCAGGGAGGGACGGCCGGAGTCCGAGATTTTCCGCGAGGCGTTCCACATCGCTGCACTGCGCACCAAGCGCTGGGACGAGGAGTGGGACATCCCGAGGCTCGACTTCGGCCGCACGTGGACCCACGAGGAGATCAAGGAGGCGGTGGCCGACGAGATCATCCGGCGGAACACTTGATCGTCATCGGGGACACCTCGGGCCTGGTAGCGGCCTTCAACAGCGGCGAGCCGGAACACGAGCGGGCCCGCGCCGCACTGGCCGAGGCGGCGCTGACGGTGGTCTGCCCGCTGGTGCTGCTGGAAATCGAGTTCGTCGTGACCAGAGATTTCGACTGGTCGACGGCGGGCATGCTCAACGACTGGCTGCTCGCCCAGGAACCGCTCGGCCGGGTCGCCGCGCCGGATCTGCCGAGCGGTCTCCTGCGCAAGGCGCGCCGGGTGCAGGACCACTACGCCGCTCTGCGACTGGATCTGACCGACGCGGTCAACGTCGTCCTGGCAGCCGAGTACGAGACCGACGTGATTCTGACCCTCGACCGCAAGGACTTTCGCGCGATCCGCCCGTTGACGGGTACCGCGGCTTTCCGTGTGCTACCCGACGACCTGTGACCGGCGCGGTGGCTTGCCAAGGAAAACGACTGTCGGAACGGTGGTGAGATGGAAGAACTACCCGAGGACCTGGAAGCGCTGCTGACCGAGTACGCCAGGCATCTGCGCCTCGGCCGGAACCGGTCGGCGCACACGGTGCGCGCCTACCTCGGCGACGCGCGTTCGCTGCTGGCGCACCTGTACGCGAGGTCGGCGGATTCGGCGGTGCGCGAACTGGATCTGACACTGCTGCGATCCTGGCTGGCCCAGCAGGCGCAGGCCGGGGTGGCGCGCACCACGATGGCGCGGCGGGCCTCCTCGGCCCGGACCTTCACCGCCTGGCTCACGCAGACCGGCCGGCTGCCCGTGGATCCCGGGCTGCGGCTCGGCTCGCCCAAAGCCCACCGGGTGCTGCCCGCCGTGCTGGGCCGCCAGCAGGCGCTCGGCGCCATGGACGCCGCAGAATCCGGTGCTGCGCAGCATGATCCGATGGCGCTGCGGGACAGGTTGATCGTGGAGCTGTTGTACTCCACCGGGATTCGGGTCAGCGAGCTCTGCGGCCTCGACATCGACGACGTCGACCGCGAACGCCGGGTCGTCCGCGTGCTCGGCAAGGGGAACAAGGAACGCTCGGCCCCCTTCGGCATCCCCGCCGACGAGGCGATCGGCAACTGGCTCCAGCACGGCCGAGCCGCCTTCGCCACCGCCGACTCCGGCCGGGCGCTGCTGCTCGGACGCCGCGGCAAACGCCTCGACCAGCGCCAGGCCAGAAGTGTTGTGCACGAGGTGGTCTCGTCCATCCCCGGCGCACCCGACATGGGCCCGCACGGGCTACGCCACACCGCGGCCACCCATCTCCTGGAGGGCGGCGCCGATCTCCGCGTCGTCCAGGAACTCCTGGGGCACGCCAGCATGGCCACGACTCAGCTCTACACCCATGTCTCCATCGAACGCCTCAAAAAAGTCCACGACCAAGCCCACCCCCGCGCCTAAAGCGCACAACCTGATCATCGCGAGCCCGCCCGGCGTGCCGGAGGCGAACTCGCGACGGGTCGAACTGCCTAGCGCGCAACGTTTCTCGATCGCCAGATCGGGAACATGGCGCACCCGATCCAGTAGTGCGGAGCCCCAGGACCAGCCCGCCTTCGCGACCGCGCAGTACTGTGAAACGTTCACCTGCGGGATAGTTGTCCGGCCGGAGGAGAGAACCGACTACCCATGAACGACGAGCGACCAATCCTCAGACCCGGCGAAACCTGCTGGCAGATCGCCCGCGCCGATCGCCTGGCGTGCATCGTCGACGCCGCGGACTACTTCCGCTACGCCAAGTCCGCGATGCTGCAGGCCCGCAAACGCATCGTGCTGATCGGCTGGGACTTCGATACCCGGATCAAGTTCGAACCGCACGACAAGACTCTCGACGGCCCCAACCGGCTCGGCAAGTTCCTGTCCTGGCTGCCGAAGCAGCGGCCCGATCTCGACATCTACCTGCTGAAGTGGAACATCGGCGCGTTCGCCGCGATCGGCCGCGGGATGACGCCGATCTTCGTCATCAACTGGATGACCGATCGGCGGCTGCACTTCGAGATGGACGCCGCGCACCCGATCGGGTCCGCACACCACCAGAAGATCGTGGTGATCGACGACGCGCTCGCCTTCTGCGGCGGCATCGACATGACCGTCGACCGCTGGGACACCAGCGACCACCGAGACGACAACCACTACCGGACCGAGCCCAACGGCAACCGCTACGGGCCGTGGCACGACGCGACCACCGCCGTCGACGGGGAGGCGGCGAAGGCGATCGGCGAATTGGCCAGGGACCGTTGGAAAGCGGCGACGGGCCAGCAGCTGGACCCGGTCGACGAGATCGCCGGGGACACGCCGTGGCCGGAAGGGCTGGAGCCGACGATGCGGTCGGTGGACGTGGGCATCGCGCGGACGTTCCCCGAGCTCGCCGACCGTGCCGAGGTCCGGGAGATCGAGGCGCTGTACCGGGCGGCGATCGCGAGCGCCACGCGGTCGCTGTACATCGAGAGCCAGTACCTGGCCTCGCGCGCTATCGCCGAGGCGATCGCGGCACGGCTGCGCGAGCCGAACGGCCCGGAGATCGTGCTGGTACTGCCCCGCCACGCCGACGGCTGGCTCGAGCAACTCGCGATGGACGGGGCGCGCCGTCGCCTCCTGCACCTGCTGTGGGCGGCCGACACCGAGAACCGGCTCGGCGTCTACTACCCCGTGACCGAGGCGGGCGCCCCCA
>NZ_BAGH01000290.1 GCF_000308715.1 Nocardia tenerifensis NBRC 101015 | reverse complement strand
GCGCTGCTCGAGGCGGACCGGCTGCGCCGGGCGCTGCTCTCCGCCGTCAGCCACGATCTGCGCACGCCGCTGGCCGGGGCCAAGGCCGCCGTGTCCAGCCTGCGCAGCGACGACATCGAGTTCTCCGCCGAGGACACCGCCGAACTGCTGGAGACCATCGAGGAGTCGGTGGACCAGTTGACCGCGCTGGTCGGCAACCTGCTCGACTCGTCCCGCCTGGCCGTCGGCGTGGTCACACCGCAACTGCGACGGGTGTACATGGACGAGGTGGTGCATCGGGCCTTGGTCAGCGTCGGCATGGGCGCGCGCGGGCTGCGGCGCGCGGCGATGGATCGGGTGAAGGTCGAGGTCGGTGACGTCTCCGTGCGCGCGGACGCGGGCCTGCTCGAGCGCGTCGTGGCCAATCTGATCGACAACGCGCTGCGGTACGCGGCCGGTTCCGCCGAGCGCCACCCCCCGGTGCGGGTCACCGCCGAACGCGACGGCGACCGGGTATCGATCGCGGTGGTCGACGTCGGACCCGGTGTGCCGCCGGGCACCGAGGAGCAATTGTTCGAGCCGTTCCAGCGGCTCGGCGACCGCGACAACACCACCGGCGTCGGGCTCGGCCTGTCCGTGGTGCGCGGTTTCGTCGAGGCGATGGGCGGCACCGTGCACGCGGAACCGACTCCTGGCGGAGGATTGACCATGATCGTGGACCTGCCTGCCGCCGAAACGGAGGTGAGCAGCCGATGATGGATTCGCGGCCTCGCGCATGCGCGACTCGCGAGCGCTCTGCATCGACAGTGGGAGTACCGCAGCCGGAAACGACACAGGAAGCCGTGATGACCGACAAGAAGCAGGATGCCCCGGCGATCAAGGTGCTGGTGGTCGACGACGAACCGCAGATCGTGCGCGCCCTGCGGATCAATCTGTCGGTGCGCGGCTACGAGGTGATCACCGCGGGAACCGGCGGCGCCGCGTTGCGCGCGGCCGCCGACAAGCACCCCGACGTGGTCATTCTCGACCTCGGCCTGCCCGACCTCGACGGCATCGAGGTGCTGGCCGGACTGCGCGGCTGGACCTCGGCGCCGGTGATCGTGCTTTCCGCGCGCACCGACTCGGCGGACAAGGTGGAGGCGCTCGACGCCGGCGCCGACGACTACGTCACCAAGCCGTTCGGCATGGACGAGCTGCTCGCTCGGCTGCGCGCGGCGGTCCGCCGCGGCGCCACCGACACCGACTCGTCCGACCCTGTCGTGGTGACCTCGTCGTTCACCGTCGATCTGGCCGCGAAGAAGGTGACCAAGAACGACGAGCCCGTGCACCTCACCCCGACCGAGTGGGGCATGCTCGAGATGCTCGTGCGCAACAAGGGCAAGCTGGTCGGGCGCAAGGAGCTGCTGCGCGAGGTGTGGGGGCCGTCCTATGCTACCGAAACCCATTATCTGCGTGTGTATCTGGCCCAGTTGCGGCGCAAGCTCGAGGACGATCCGTCGCACCCCAAACACCTGCTGACCGAGGCGGGGATGGGCTACCGCTTCCAGGAGTGAGTGGCCGGAATCGCCCCGCCCGCCGGAATGAGCGAGCACCCGCGCCGCGTTGCCAGGCGTGAGCAGACTCCGACGAACTGGCAGGATCAGACACATGGCTGAGACAACACCCGCGACTGCGGCAACACAACCGACCGAACTGTGGGTCGAGCGCACGGGGACGCGGGCGTACACCGGCCGCAGCTCCCGCGGCGCGGAGGTACTGATCGCCTCGCAGGGCGTGCCGGGCGCGTTCACCCCCGGAGAGCTGCTGAAGATCGCGCTGGCCGGTTGCTCGGGGCTGAGCGCGGACTTCTCGCTGTCGCGCAAGCTGGGCGACTCCTTCGACGCCACCATCCGCGTGTCCGGCGACGCGGACCGCGAGAACGAGCTCTACCCCCAGCTGGACGAGACGTTCGAGCTCGACCTCAGCGAACTGGATCAGGAGGCCAGGGAGCGGCTGCTGGTTACCGTGCAGCGCGCCATCGACAAGGCCTGCACGGTGGGCCGCACCCTGCAGGCGGGGACGAAGGTGACCCTGTCCTTCGACATCGAAGCCTGATGGGCGAGACCGCCGAGTCGTCCCGGCTGAGCGCGTGGGTGCACGGCCGCGTCCAAGGAGTGGGTTTCCGCTGGTGGACGCGGTCGCGCGCGCTGGAGCTCGGCCTGACCGGGCACGCCACCAACGCGCGCGACGGGCGGGTGCACGTGGTCGCGGAGGGGCCGAGGGACGACTGCGCGCGGTTGCTCGAACTGCTACGTTCCGGAGACACACCTGGTCGCGTGACCTTGGTTGTGGAAAGCTGGGAGCCCGCGCGGGGTGATTTGACCGGATTCGAGGAGCGGTAGTGGTGAGCCGGGATAGGACGAGGACTCGACAGTGAGCACGCACGATCCCGGCGACGAGCGGCCGGGGGACCGACCGGACGAGGCTTCCGCCGCGGCCGGGCAACCGCCGGGCACATCCGGGGCGCACGAGGCGACCCCGGGTGATACCGCCGAGTTCACCACGAACGATCCGGCTGCGTCCGGGGCGGAAACGCCCGCCGCGACTCCGGAAACATCCGCGGTTACTCCGAATTCGCCTGCCGCTACTACGGAAACCGCAGCGACGCAACAGGTTCCACCTCGGCGCGGCAGCGTGCAACGGCAGGAAGCCGGCGTCACGCAGCCCCGCCCTCCGACGGTGGCCGAGGCGCGGGCCAGGGACAAGGCGCGCAAGCGGGCCGAGGAGGCGCAGCGGGCCGCCGCCGCGGCGGCCGAGGCCAAGAAGCGCACGCGCAAGCGGGTGATGATCGGCGGCGTCGCGATCGTCGGCGTCGCCGCGCTGGTCGGCGGCGGTTACCTGGTGTATCGGGCGATCACCGCGCCCGATCAGGTCACCGCGTCGTGCGTGAAGATCGAGAACGGCCAGGAGGTCGTCGTCCCCGACAGCTACTGCGGCGACGGCCGTCCGGGCTTCGTCAACGACGGCGGCATCGGGCCCGGCCTCATCATCCTCGGCGGCGGGCCGCAGTACCGCTACTACTACGGCGGCACGCCGAACATCGGCAAGCCGCCGACCGGCGGAACCACGGTCAGACCCAAGAGCGCGGAGATAAAAACGAAGAGCGGCACCACGATTCAGCGCGGCGGACTCGGCAGCAAGAGCACCGGCGGGGGTTCGTAGTGCGACGGGTACGCAGCGCGCCCCGGCCGGACTGGCGGCAGATCACCGAGAGCCAGGGCCTCGTCTACGGTGTGCCCGGCCGCGACGCGAGCGGTCAGCCCCGGCCGTACTGGGACGAGTCGGTGCACTACGAGTTCGAGATGGACGAGATCCTCGCGCTGGAGGCCGATGTCGAGCTGCTGCACTCGATGTGCCTGCACGCCGTCGAGCAGGTCATGCTGACCGAGCGGTTCGCCGATTTCGGTCTGCCCGAATGGAGTTGGGGGCCGATCGCCGAATCCTGGCGGCGCAGTGACCCTTACGTGTACGGGCGCTTCGATCTGCGCTACGACGCGCGTCGCCCGGCGAAACTCCTGGAGTACAACGCGGATACGCCCACCTCGCTGCTCGAGGCGGCGATTGTGCAGTGGCACTGGCTGACCGCGCTCTACCCCGGCGGCGATCAATGGAACTCGTTGCACGAGAAGCTCGTCGCGCGCTGGGCCGAGCTGCGCGACACCCTGCCGACCGCGCAGCTGCACTTCAGCTGGTCGGGGGCGGACGCGACCGGTGAGGACAATGTCACCACCGCCTACATGCAGGAGACCGCCGCCGAGGCCGGGTTCGACACCATCGCGCTGCCGATCGAGGAGGTCGGATTCGACACGGAGCTGGAGCGTTTCGTCGATCTGGCCGAGGCGCCGATCGAGGCGATCTTCAAGCTCTACCCGTGGGAGTGGGCGCTCGACGACGACTTCGGCAAGCGGGTGGTCGCGAGCCTGCCGCAGACCATGTGGATCGAGCCGCTGTGGAAGACGCTGCTCAGCAACAAGGCGATCCTCGCGGTGCTGTGGGAGATGTACCCGGGGCATCCGAATCTGTTGCCCGCCTACCTGGATCAGCCCCACGAGCTCACCGAGTACATCCGCAAGCCCAAGCTGGGCCGGGAGGGCGCCAACATGACGATCGTCGGGGCGGGGCTGGAGACCGCCACCGGCGGCGTCTACGGCGAAGAGGGCTACGTCTACCAATTGCTCGATCCCCTACCGGAATTCGACGACATGCGCCCCGTGCTCGGCGCCTGGGTCGTCGGCGACACCGCCGCCGGTCTCGGTATCCGGGAGACCGCGGGACTGATCACCGACGACGGTTCCGCCTTCGTTCCGCACCGCATCGCCACCTCGTAGCCAACGCTCTTCTCCTAGCCAACACCGTCTCGGAAGGATCATGATGACCGCAGTCGCCCTCGAATCGGGGTACTGGAGCTCGCTCGGGGAGGGCGTCGGAGCGATCATCCTCTACGCCCTCGTCGGCCTGGTGCTGATGCTGCTCGGGTTCTACGCCATCGACCTCACCACGCCGGGCAAGTTGCGCGGCCTGGTCGTCGCAGGCAAGCCCAACGCGATCATCGTGGCCGCCGCGGGCATGATCAGCATGGCCTTCATCGTCGTGCTCGCCGTCCTCGCGGTCGGCGGCGGCGGCAAACTCTCCGAGGGTCTGATCGCCGCCCTCGTCTTCGGACTGGTCGGCATCGTCGCCCAGGTCATCTCCGTCCGCGTCCTCGAGAAGGTTCTCGGCATCGACATCGGCGCCACCCTCCACGCCGACACCTACACCACCGAGGTCCTGGTGGTAGCCGCCGCCCACTTCGCCCTCGGCCTGGTCGTCGCCTTCGCCATCCTCTGAGCGGTCTGAGCGCTCTGAGCGCCAAACCCTCTGCGGCTCACCGCGTTCGAACCTCACCTGTCGGACCCACCGCCTAACCTACGACCGCATTCGCTCGACTTTCTGTAAGGAAATCCTTGAATTGCAGCCGTAGGGGAGGTACCGTCGATGGACGAGTGGGAGATCTTCATAACCGATGAGGTAGAGCAGTTCCTCGACGATTTATGGCAGACCGACCGCGCAACACACACGCTGGTGAACCAAGCGATTTTGCTATTGGAACGAGTGGGGCCCGCACAGGGCCGCCCGCTCGTGGACAGCATCGCCGGCTCGGCGATCGCGAACATGAAGGAACTGCGGCCCGGCTCCACAGGCAACAGTGAGATCCGAATACTCTTCGCCTTCGATCCGTGGAGATCGGCCATCATGCTGGTCGCGGGCGATAAATCCGGCGCGTGGCGGCGGTGGTATCGCGAAGCGGTGCCGCGCGCCGAAAGGCTGTACCACGCTTACCTGACCGAACGCGCAGAGGAGATGTCTCGATGACCACACACCGTCGCTGGCGCGACACCGGACACCTCGACCGAGCGATCGACACCGCGGGCGGCCCCGACGCCTTCGAAGAAGGCGTCGAGAGGCTGGAGGCCCGCGCCCGCGGCTGGCGGCTCGCGGAACTTCGTAAACACCGCGGCCTCAACCAGAAACAAGTAGCGGAACAGATGGGCGTGTCCGTCGCGCGGGTGTCGCAGATCGAACAGGGTGAGGTGTCCACGCGAGACGTGTTGGACCGGTACGTATCCGCCCTCGGCGGTGTGCTGAAGCTCGTCGCCGATTTCGGCGACGAGCAGTTGCGAGTGAGTTGACGTCCGAGAGCGGCACGTTATTGCCCGGCAGCAACGTGCCGCTCTCCGACGACGAGTCAGCGCCGGGGGCTGGTCTCCCGACCCGGGGACAGTGCCCGGGGCCTGGAGCGGCGCGTGATTGTCGTGATGAATAGCGCCGCCGCGGCGAACACCGTGCTGGTCCAGAGGGCGGCGGTGGTCGACTGGGTAGCGCTGATCGCCAGGCCCGCGGTGGCCGGGCCGAGGGCGGCGCCGACGTTGAATGCGGTCGTGGCGAAGGCTCCGCTGAGGTGGGGAGCCGTGGGAGAGGCCGCGCTGATGATGAGGGCGATCACCGTCGATCCGACGGCGAAGGAGGTGGCGCCGCAGATCATGGCCATGATCAGCAAGGCGGGCAGCGAGCCCGCGGTGAGCGCCGCCGTGATCCAAACACCCAGCAGCACAACCGAACCCGCCGTGCGGATGATGGGTGCGTAGCGGTCGGCGTAGCGACCGGCGAGCGTGACGCCGACGAACGACCCGATGCCGAAGAGAGCCAAAACCATTGGCGTCCAGGCCGGTTCGCCGATGTCCGTCGTGAGCACACCCAGATAGGTGAAGGCGGCGAACGTCGCCGCGTTCACCGCGCCGCCGAGCATCAGGGCACTCCGTACGCGTCGAAGACCGAGCGCACGCCACTCACTCCAGAGTGAACCGGTCTGCTCCGCGCTGCTCGGACTGTTCGGAACGAGCAACCAAATGCCCACCAGCGCAGGCACACTCACGATGACGACGGCCCAGAACGCCGACCGCCAACCGAGCAGCTGGCCCAGGAAGGCCCCGGCGGGGACGCCGACGACACACGCCAGCGTCACGCCGGACAGGATGACAGAGGTCGCCCGCCCGACCCGATGCGGGCCGACGAGGATGGGCAGGACGGCCAGCGCGACCGCGAGAAACCCGGCGTTCGCCACCGCCGCGACCACCCGGGTGGCGAGCAGAATACCGAAGGTTGTGGTTACCGCGCCGATCACGTGCGCGGCGAGGAACATCGCCAAGCATCCGGTGAGCGCGAACCGCGCGGGCCAGCGCCCGGCGGCCATCGCCGTCAGCGGCGCGCCGACCAGCATTCCGACGGCGAACAGCGAGGTCAGCAACCCCGCCGCGCCGAGCGAGACGCCGACCTCCGCCGCGATGGGCTCGATCAACCCGGACAGCATGAACTCCGATGTCCCCTGTGCGAACACGGCGACACCTAAAACAACAATGACATAAGGCATACAAAGACTCCCAGACTCTGTTCGACACCGGGCCGCCCTCTGCTGAACAGGGGCGGCGGAGCGGATATCGCCCGATACGGGCGGCGCTCAGTGCCGAACGACCGGGCCGGCAGGTCGTTCGCGCATGGCGAAGGGACGCCACCTGGTCGTTCGACAGGTGGCTAGAGTCTGGACGCCTCTGGAGAAGTCACGGTCGACACCATAGCAACGGTGCCGCGCCGGACCGCAAGGGAATTAGTGGCCGCGGGCGATCCAGTCTGCGAGGGAAGGCTTTTCGAGGCCGATGGTCGTGGTGTCGCCGTGGCCGGTGTGCACCGTCGTCTCGTCCGGGAGGGTGAGCAGGCGGTCGCGGATGGAGGCGATGATGGTGTCGAAGTCGGAGTAGGAGCGGCCGGTCGCGCCGGGGCCACCGGAGAAGAGGGTGTCGCCGGTGAAGAGGGCGGCGGCCTCGGGGATGTGCAGCGAGACCGAGCCGGGAGAGTGGCCCGGGGTGTGCAGGAGGTCGATGTCGATGCCCGACACGGTGATTCGTGGCAGGTCGGCCAGGGAGCGGTAGCCGACGTCGGGGTGGGTCATCCGCCACAGCGGGTCGTCGCCGGGGTGCAGCAGGATCGGCGCGTCGAGTCGGGTGCTCAACTCCGGTGCGACGGTGACGTGATCGTTGTGGCCGTGGGTGCACAGGATCGCGACCACGTTGCGGGAGCCGACCACGTCGGCGATCGTCTCGGCGTCGTGCGCGGCGTCGACGACCAGGACATCGTGTTCGTCGCCGATGAGCCAGACATTGTTGTCGACGTCCCAGGTGCCGCCGTCGAGGCTGAACGTGCCGGAGGTGACGACGCGATCGATCCTCACAGCACCACCACCGAGCGCAGCACGTCGCCCGCGTGCATCGCGGTGAACGCGGCCTCCACCTGATCGAGCGAGATGCGTTCCGTCACAAACAGTTCCAGCGGCAGGCGACCTTGCAGGTGCAGGTCGACCATGGTCGGGAAGTCGCGCTCGGGCAGGCAGTCGCCGTACCAGGAGGACTTGAGCGCGCCGCCGCGGGAGAACAGGTCGATCAGCGGCATCTCGATGGTCATGTCCGGCGTCGGGACGCCGACCAGGACCACGGTGCCCGCCAGGTCGCGCGCGTAGAACGCCTGCTTCCAGGTCTCGGGGCGGCCGACCGCCTCGATGACGACGTCGGCGCCGAACCCGCCGGTGTGCTCCTGGATCTTCTCGACCACGTCCTCGACGGTCGCGTCGATGGTGTGAGTAGCGCCGAAGTCCTTGGCCCAGTTCAGCTTTCGCTCGTCGCGATCGACCGCGATGATCGTCTTCGCGCCGGCCAGCCGCGCGCCCGCGACGGCGGCGTCGCCGACCCCGCCGCAGCCGAGCACCGCGACCGTGTCGCCGCGGGAGACATTGCCGGTGTTGAGGGCCGCGCCTAGGCCGGCCATCACGCCGCAGCCGAGCAGCCCGGCCACCGCCGGGTCGGCGGCCGGATCGACCTTCGTGCACTGTCCCTCGTGCACCAGCGTCTTGTCGACGAACGCGCCGATGCCCAGCGCCGGGCTCAGTTCGGTGCCGTCGGTGAGCGTCATCTTCTTGCTCGCGTTGTGGCTGGCGAAGCAGTACCAGGGGCGGCCGCGCTGACAGGCCCGGCATTCACCGCAGACGGCCCGCCAGTTCAGGACCACGAAATCGCCGATCTCGACATGGGTGACCGCCGCGCCGACGGTCTCCACGACCCCGGCCGCCTCGTGCCCGAGCAGGAACGGGAACTCGTCGTTGATGCCGCCCTCGCGGTAGTGCAGGTCGGTGTGGCACACGCCGCAGGCCTGCACCCGCACGACCACGTCGTGCGGGCCCGGATCGGGAATCACCACGTCGACGATCTCGACCGGCGCGCCCTTGCTACGGGCGATGACACCGCGCACGGTTTCCGACACCTATGCCTCCTGGGAGTTTTCGTCGACGCGGAACCTGAGTGCCCGCGAACTGAGCTCCGTCCATAGTGCCGCGCGAGGGTAGGCGACACCAGCGCCGGGGCAGCCGCTTGACATTCCATAGTGGAGGGAGCATGCTTGGTGAATATTCCACTATGGAGGGTGGAACCGTCGACAGGAACTTCGGATGGAAATCTCGACCGGTACCCGCGCCTCGCACGCCGACCGCGAAAAGGTGGTGCGCCTCCTGGCCAGGCATATGGAGGACGGCCGCATCGACCTCGCCGAATACGACCAGCGAGCCGCCCAGGTGTACGCGACCACCACCACCGACGATCTGCAACTCGTCCTCTCCGACCTGCCGAAGCTGCCCAAAGAGCCTGCCGGCAAGGCGGATTCGAGCCCCCGCATCCCCATCTGGCAGAAAATCGAGGGCACCAGCTGGCTCGGCGTAAGCGTCCTCGTCCTCCTCATCTGGGGTGCGATCTCCCTGAGCGTCGGCGAATTCACCTACCCCTGGCCCATCTGGGTAATCGGCCCCTGGGGAGCGGTACTCGTCTTCCGCATGCTGACCGGCTTCGAGTCCGGCCGGTTCTCCCGTCACATGGGCTGAGCGGACTCGTAATTCCTGGAGGCAGGACGGCCGGCACTCCGCGATGCGGCATGGTGGCTGAGCGCGTCGGCCTACCAACAAGGTGGCGTGGCCCTTTGGCCCGGCGTGGCGGCGGGACTCAGCCCGTTGGTCTATTGCCAGGGCGGCGCGGCACTTTGCGACCGGCGGGGTGACTCGCGCCCATCGGTCTGCCGCCTTGGTGGGGCCGCCTTTCGTGCCTCGAGTGCCGGTCTGCTGGCGGGTGGCCCCGTGACGCGGCGTGGTCGGTTCAGGCCCGTCGACTACAGCCGGCCGGCGCGCCGCCCTCGTCTTGGGCCTGCCGGTTCTGCCGGGACGGTGTCAGGGCTCTGCGGTTTCAGCTTGCCGGCCTACTGCCACGGTGGCCTGGCGCCTTGGGGGGCGGCGTGGCGGCCGGAGCTCGCGGGATTCGGGGGTTGGCTCGAGCGGCGGCGGCGTGTGGGTGGTTCGGGGGGCGGCTGGTTGTTCCATGATTGGGGATGTTCGTCGTGCCGATCAGGGGGTGGCTGGCGACGGCGCGGCATGGAGCGCTCGGGCCGGGAGGGGGCAGCGGGTGGCGCTGAATCCTGCGAGTCGGGTTGGTCGTATCGCGTCGCGGCCGGGTAGTCGTGTGGCACAACGGAACTGCCTCTGCGTTGTCGCGGCAGGAACTCGTCGGGGTCGGCTCGTCGCGAATCGTAGTGCGGCTCTGCGGTTTCCCTGCGGTAAGACCGAGGTTCTTCGGGCGGCGCGCTAGAGCGTTCCAGCTGCGCCTGGATGGCGTCGAGCCGCTGCCGCCGTGCCCGGGTTTCCGCCGGGTCCTCGAAGTGCGACTGCGCGGCGTCGTCGAGGCGGGGCGCCGGTTGGGCGGATCGAGAGCGCTTGCGGCGCTCCAGCGGGGGACGCGCGGTCTCCTCTCGGACCGGCCATCGGGGTGCGGGCTCCTCGTGGTGGGGTGCGGGATCGGGCTCCCAAACAGGTTGAGCAGGAACGGGTTCCGCATAACGCGCAGCGGATTCGTCCCATCTCGACAAGGGCGGGGAGGGAGCTTCATACCGTGTGGGATCGGCCTCCCATCGCGACCGAGCCGACGGAGCCTCGTAGCGTGGCGCGGGTTCGTTGTCCCACATCGACTGGGCCGGACCGGCTTCCTCATATCCCGTCGTGGCGGCGCCGTATCCGGTCGCCGCATCGCCCTCCCACCACGGCCGCGAACCGGGAGCCTCGTGGCGTGGCGCAGGTTCGTTGTCCCACCGCGACGGTGCCTGTGCCGGTTCCTCGTATTTCGCCGCCGCATCGACTTCCCATCGCGGCGAGGCTGGAGCCTCCTCATACATCGATCGCGTAAACCTGAGGTCCTCCCGGGCCGATGCGGCGGAATACCCTTGCGAGCGAGCGGAGTTCGATTCATCGCGGACCACCCGCGCAGGCACGCCATCCTCGTACCGAGACTTGGCGGGCGCGACCGCTTCTCGCCGCGAGCGCGCCGACTCGTACGTAGGCACGGCCGCCGAATCGCCGACCGGCTCGGTCCGGCCCACCCGACGAGAACGACCAGCCGGCTCTTTCCGATGCCCGCGCGGCGAAACAACCTCACCCCGCCGGGAAACCGGCAACCCGGGCCGCATGATCGGAAGCTTCCGCGTCTCCTGCGTCGCACTGACACCCTTCTCGCGATAGGTCGCAGGAATATCATGCGTGCGCAGCCAAGCGCCCGGATCGCGCCGCCCATGCCGATCCAATTGCGGCACAACCTCTTCGAGCAGATCGAGGATGTCACCCTCGTCGTCCCCGAGCGCGGCGCGGATGTCGGGGAACGTGTCGTGGTGGAAGATCCACATCCATTCATAGCCCGGATAGGTGCCCCCCAGATCGTGCCCGTGGAAGATCAAATCCCCGGAGCGCCCGATCCTGGTGCGCATCGACCACCCCTCGGATTCGACCAGGAACTCCCGCCTTTCATCAGGCCCGCGCGCGTCCGCGGTCCGATGACCCGCGGCGCGACCACCGCGAACCTCGCCTCCCTCTCCGTAGTCGGTCAACTTGATCTCGAACCACGCCGCACCCAACCCGGCGGCCAACAACGCGCCCGAGATCACGACCTCGACCCACTTGTCCGCGAGCAGTGCGCTCTTACTGTTCTCACACGCGTAGAGAAACAACAGACTGCCGAGCACCAACGCCGCGATCCGGGCAAGCCGCAGCGCCGTACTGGTTCCGGCTGGGGCTGGCATTCCGTGGCGCTCCAAACATTCCCGCTGGCGAATCAGACTGGATCGTATGCGGCGAGGTCGTCGCACGTCAGGTCGTGTGGCGAGTCCGTTACCGATGTTGGTGTAAAGGTTGCGTCGAGGTCGACGGGGGCGCCCGAGTTCGTTACCCGCGGGCAGCGTCGGCCCGCTCGCGGTGAACCGTCGTCCTGCACATGGTGGGCGCGTCGGTCGCACCAGGGGGTGCGGTGTAGGCGCCCGCGAGGACGACGCGTCCGGCAAACCTCGGGCATATCGAAATACGCGATATCGCGGGCTGACTCGATAACCTACGTGTGTCGCCGAAACACCATACGGTCGCGTGCGCCGTCCCGCGTCGGCGGTGGTCGGCGCGCGACGGATAGCATGGCTGGTCGCCCGCCTCGACCGACCAGGCATCAGGTGGCGTGCGCGATGGTCCGGTGACGGGGACCCGCGGAACCGACGAAGGTCGCCGTCCGACACGGAAAGGTCGTCGAACTTGCATCTCAAGAGCCTGACGTTGAAGGGCTTCAAATCCTTCGCGTCCGCGACGACGCTGCGGCTGGAACCCGGTATCACCTGTGTGGTCGGCCCGAACGGATCCGGCAAGTCGAACGTGGTCGACGCGTTGACCTGGGTCATGGGCGAGCAGGGCGCCAAGGCGCTGCGCGGCGGCAAGATGCAGGACGTCATCTTCGCGGGCACGGCGGGTCGCGCACCGCTCGGCCGCGCCGAGGTCACGCTCACCATCGACAACTCCGACGGCGCGCTGCCGATCGACTACGCCGAGGTTTCCATCACCCGCCGCATGTTCCGCGACGGCGCGGGCGAGTACGAGATCAACGGCAGCTCCTGCCGATTGATGGACGTGCAGGAACTGCTCAGTGACTCCGGCATCGGCCGCGAGATGCACGTCATCGTCGGGCAGGGTCAGCTCTCGGCCATCCTGGAGTCGCGCCCGGAGGATCGGCGCGCGTTCATCGAAGAGGCCGCGGGCGTGCTCAAACACCGCAAACGCAAAGAGAAGGCCGTCCGCAAGCTCGAGGCGATGCAGGCCAACCTGGCCCGCCTCACCGACCTCACCACCGAGCTGCGCCGCCAGCTCAAACCGCTCGGCAGACAGGCCGAGGTGGCGCGCCGCGCGCAGACCGTGCAGGCCGACCTGCGCGACGCGCGCCTGCGCCTGGCCGCCGACGACCTGGTGACCCGCCGCGGCGAACTGGAGAGCCAGCAGAGCAAGGAGGCCTACGCCCGCGAGCAGCAGATCACCGTGCAGAGCGAGCTCGACGCCGCCAATGCCGCGCTGGCGCAACAGGAATTCCAGCTGTCCCGGCTGACGCCGAGCGCCGAGGCCGCCGCGCAGATCTGGTTCCAGCTCTCGGCGCTGGCCGAGCGGGTCAACGCGACCATCCGGATCGCGCAGGACCGCGCCCGTCACCTCGACACCGAGACCCCGGTCGGCAGCGGACGCGACCCCGAGCAGCTCGAGGCCGAGGCCGAGCGGGTGGAGGCCGAGGAGGCCGAGCTGCGCGAGGCGGTCGAGATCGCCGCCGAGACCTTGGAGGCGGCCAGGGACGCGCTCGCCGAACGCGAGCAGTCCGCCAAGGCCGCCGAGCAGGCGCACCTGGCCGCCGTGCGCGCGATCGCGGATCGACGCGAGGGCATGGCGCGGCTGGTCGGCAAGGTCGACACGCTGCGCACCCGGGCACAGTCCTTCGACGCCGAGATCGCCAGGCTGACCGCCTCGATCGCCGACGCCCGGCAGCGCGGCGAGGTCGCGCAGACCGAATTCGACACCGTGCAAACCGAACTCAGCGAGCTCGACGCCGGCGAGGCGGGCCTGGACGCGCAGCACGAGCACGCGGTGCAGGCGCTGGCGCTGGCCGATCAGCGGGTGACCGAACTGCGCGAACAGGATCGGGAGGCGAGCAAGCGCGTCGCGTCCCTCTCCGCGCGCATCGAGGCGCTGGGCATGAACCTCGCCCGCCGCGACGGCGCCGCCTGGCTGGTCGAGCATCGGTCGCAGGGACTGCTCGGCCCGCTGTCGGGGCTGCTGCGGGTGCACGGCGGGTTCGAGGCCGCGGTCGCCGCCGCGCTCGGCCCGCTCGCGGACGCCGTCGCCGCGGACACCGGCGAGTCGGCGCACGACGCCATCCGCGCGTTGAAGGAGGCCGACGGTGGCCGTGCCGCACTCGTTTTCGGCGCGGCCGCCGACGGCCGCCCTGATCTCGGATCGTTGCCCGGCACCGCGCGCTGGCTCACCGACGTGGTCGAGTGCCCGGACAGCGTGCGGGCCGCGATCACGGCATTGACCTCGGGCATCGCGGTCGCCGATGATCTGGCCGCGGCCAGGGCGGTCGTCGCGGCCCGCCCCGACGTGCGGGTAGTCACCCGCGACGGCGACCTCACCGGAACCGGTTGGCTCCTCGGCGGATCCGATCGCGCGCCGAGCCAGCTGGAGATCCAGGCCGACATCGACGCGGCCAAGTCCGATCTGGTCGCGGCGCAGCGGCACGCCGAGGAGCTCGAGGCCGCGCTGTCCGGCGCGCTGGCCGAGCAGGCCGATCGCAAGGACGCCGTCGACCAGGCGCTGCTCGCGCTGCACGAGTCCGACCAGTCGCTGGTCGCCATCTACGACCGGCTCGGCCGGCTCGGCCACACGGCCCGCACCGCGCAGGCCGACAGCGAGCGGCTCGTCGCGCAGCGCACGGAGACCGAGGCCAAGCGGGAGGAGGCCCTCACCTCGCTGGCCGAGATCGAGGATCGGCTGCGCAATGCCGAGCTCGAGCAGAGCGAGATCGACTCCGACGGCGCCTCGGCAGGCACCGAGACCGCGGGCCGCGAGCGCGAGGAGGCCGCCGCCGCGCTGGCCGAGGCGCGGTCGATGGAGGTGGAGGCGCGACTGTCCGTGCGCACCGCCGAGGAGCGCGCGGAATCGGTTCGCGGCAAGGCGGATTCGCTGCGCCGGGCCGCGCGCGCCGAACGCGAGACCAGGGCGCGCGCCGAACGCGCCCACGCCG
>NZ_BAGH01000291.1 GCF_000308715.1 Nocardia tenerifensis NBRC 101015 | reverse complement strand
ATCGCTCCATCGCCAGCGAGATCCCGGCCGCGGAGAAGGCGGACAAGAGCAACTCCGGTCATATCGCCGCGCCGTTCGCCGGTGTCGTGACGCTCGCCGTGTCCGAGGGCGACACGATCGCGGCGGGCGACACCGTGGGCACCATCGAGGCGATGAAGATGGAGGCCGCGATCACCGCGCCGCGCGCGGGCGTCGTCGGCCGGGTCGCCATCGGCTCGGTGCAGCAGGTCGAGGGCGGCGATCTGCTGATCGAGCTGGCCGTGCGCGAGTCCGCGGCCGAATGACGCGGATCGTCGCCGGGACGGCGGGCGGGCGGCGGCTGCGGGTGCCGCCCTCGGGCACCCGCCCGACCTCCGACCGGGTGCGCGAAGCGCTGTTCAGCGCGCTCGACGCGCGCATCGACTTCGATGGCGCCCGCGTGCTCGACCTCTATGCCGGGTCGGGCGCGCTCGGGTTGGAGGCGTTGTCGCGCGGCGCCGCGCACGCCCTGCTGGTGGAGTCCGATCGCAAGGCGGCCGCGGTGGTGCGCGGCAATATCGCCGATCTCGGCCTGCCCGGCGCGGAACTGCGCGTCGCGTCCGTGGCCGGCGTGCTGGCCGTGGGCGGGGCGGGCGAGTTCGACCTGGTCATGTCCGACCCGCCCTACGCCGTCGACACCGACGACGTGCTCGCCGACCTGCGTGCCCTGGCCCGTGGCTGGCTGCGGCCCGGCGCCGTCGTCGTCGTGGAGCGGTCCAGCCGGTCACCGGAGATCGAGTGGCCCGAGGGTTATTCGGCGGCGAAGCCGCGCAAGTACGGCGAAACACGCGTCGAAATGGCGACTTTCGACTAGCGACGTGTGGTCTCGAGCACCCTCGTGCCGCGCGGCCGGACCCGCACGATAGCGTCTGACCATGGCAGGAGCATTGTGCCCCGGGTCCTTCGACCCCGTGACCAACGGACACATCGACGTCTTCAACCGGGCCGCGGCCCAGTTCGACGAGGTCGTTGTCACCGTCATGATCAACAAGAACAAGCAGGGCATGTTCACCGTCGACGAGCGCATGGAGCTGCTGCGCGAGGCCACGGCGCACCTGCCCAATATCCGCGTCGAGTCCTGGTACGGACTGCTGGTCGACTTCGCCCGCGAGCAGGGCATCACGGCCATCGTGAAGGGCCTGCGCGACGCCACGGACTTCGGCTACGAGCTGCAGATGGCCCAGATGAACAAGAAGCTCTCCGGCGTCGACACCTTCTTCATCGCCACCAACCCCGCCTTCAGCTTCCTGTCCAGCTCGCTGGTCAAGGAGGTGGCGGCCTTCGGCGGCGACGTCACCGACATGCTCCCGCCCGCGGTGCACAAGCGCCTGCTCGCCCGGTTGGCCGAACGACAGAGCTGACCCCCGAACACGAGTCGGCCCCGGTCCACAAGCTGTGGGCCGGGGCCGATTTCCCTCACTCGACGAGGCTCAGAAGACCAAACCGCGTAGGGCCAGGAAGCGCATGCCGCCGACGACCGCGGTGATGCCGAGAATGGCGGTGGCTTCCGCGGGTCCGCCCAGGGTCGGGGCCCACACATCCAGCGCGGCCAATCCCGCGGTGGTGATGGCGAGGCCGACCAGTGCCAGTCCGCCGCCCTCCCACTGCGCCGTGAACCAGCCGACCCGGCCGCTCGCGTGGAAGGTGAGCTGGCGGTGCATCTCGTTGGCGATCACGGTGCTCACGATCGAGCCGACCACATTGGCCAGCAGCGGTCCGATGCCGTGCATCGCGAAGAACAGCAGCACGTAGGCGATATTGCTGGACCCGCCGACCAGCGCGAAGCGGATCAGTTGGGCGAAGGCCCGGTCGCCGCGCAGGTAGGTCATCAACTGCTCGAACCGTGCCGTCGCCGGCTGTGCCCTCAGTTCCGGGTACGGGCCTACCCACGGCATGAAGTAGCTGGTGGTGCTGACTCCCGCCGATCTCTGTAGATCCAGAACAGTCATGGTCTTTCCGATCGAACATGTGCCGACGAAGACCTTGTCGATCTTCCTATTGACGATAACACGAAGCGGAGACAGATCCTCCACTTGATTTTGTGGCGTACGAGACACTGCGACGACACACCGGACGGTGACTCGGCACGGGCCGTGATGAGGGGCACACTAGGGCTCGGCGGACAGTTCGCCGAAGAGTCGTAGGAGAGTGGGGTAGTCAGCATGTACCGCGTATTCGAGGCCCTCGACGAGCTGGTCGCCATCGTCGAGGAGGCGCGTGGCATCCCGCCGACCCGTAGTTGCATCGTGCCGCGCGGCGACGTGCTCGAACTGCTCGACGACGTGCGCGACGCGCTGCCCGGCGAGCTAGACGACGCCCAGGACGTGCTCGACATCCGAGACAAGATCGTCTCCGACGCCCGCGCGGCGGCGGAGGTGACCGTGACGAGCGCCAACGAGCAGGCCGCGCACACCGTCGGCTCTGCCCGCGAGGAGGCCGACCGAATCCTCGCCGACGCCAAGGCGCACGCCGACCGGATGGTCGCCGAGGCGAGCGCGCACGCCGACCACCTCGTCAGCACCGCCCAGGCCGAGGCCGACCGCGTAGTCGCCGACGGCAACGCCGAGTTCGAGGCCGTCACCGGCCGGGCCCGCCTGGAGTCCGAGCGAATGATCGACGCGGGCAAGGCCTCCTACGAGCGCTCGGTCGCCGAGGGCGAGGCGGAGCGGGACCGGTTGGTCGCGCAGACCGAGGTCGTGCGCGCCGCGCACGCCGAATCCGCGCGGGTGATCGACGCCGCGCACGCCGAGGCCGATCGCATGCGCGAGGAGTGCGACGTCTACGTCGACGCCAAACTCGCCGACTTCGAGGAGATCCTGAGCAACACCCTGCGCACCGTCGGCCGCGGCCGCCACCAGCTCCGCTCCGGCGCGGGCGCGCCTGATTACGCCGCCGACTACCGCCGCTGACCCAACGGCGTTTGGGTAGAGGCGAACGCTCGCGTATCGTGGTGTGGTTGCCCATTCCCCGAAAGTGAAGTGAGTTCGTGATGCCCGCCGGTTCCGGTTCCGCTCCGCGCAAGGGCTCGGCCGCGCGCCGAGAGCCCGACGCGGCCTTCGTGCTGGACGTTCGCAGCCTGGGCCGCAGGCCGGGGACGATGCGCGAGCTGCATCGCACGGTCACCACCGTCGAGCGCATCGGGCTCGACCTGATCGCCGTCCCGGTCGGCGCCGAGATCGAGCTCGACCTGCAGCAGCAGGCGGTGTCCGAGGGTGTGCTGGTCACCGGTACGGTGCGCGCGCCGCTCGAGGGCGAGTGCTCGCGCTGCCTCGAGCCGTTCACCGACGAGGTGAGCGTGTACCTCACCGAGCTGTTCGCCTACCCGGACAGCACCACCGAGCAGACCACCGACGACGACGAGTCCTACCGGATGATCGACGACACGATCGACCTCGAACCGGTGATCATCGACGCGTTCGGCGTCGAGCTTCCGCTGCAGCCGCTCTGCACTCCCGACTGCGCGGGACTGTGCCCGGAATGTGGCGTGCGGATGGCGATTGCGGGTTCTGACCACTCGCATGAGATACTTGACCCTCGCTGGGCCGGGCTGGCGAAATTCGCCACCGCATCGCCCGGCGACGGCAGCCCCGACGAGGGTGCGGCCACAGCAGCAGACCACTCAGCCGACATGGCAAGCAATATGACAGAGGAGAAGTAGTCGTGGCCGTTCCCAAGCGCCGGATGTCCCGTTCCAACACCAGGTCGCGGCGCAGCCAGTGGAAGGCCACCGCGCCGACCCTGATCACCTGCCCGAACCGCGCGTGCGGCGAGAAGACGCTGCCGCACATCGCGTGCCCGTCCTGCGGCACCTACAAGGGCCGCCAGGTCACCGCGGCTGTTTAACAGTTCGAACCTGCCTTAGTTGACGTGACCGACGAACCCGACTCGTCCGGTGAACACGCGAGCCTGCTCGCGGCGCTCGGCGTCGAGGTGCAGCCGGAACTGCTGCGCCTGGCGCTGACGCACCGGTCCTACGCATATGAGAACGGCGGCCTGCCGACCAACGAGCGCCTGGAGTTCCTGGGCGACTCGGTCCTCGGCCTGAGCATCACCGAGCGGCTCTACCACGAGCACCCGGACAAGTCCGAGGGTGAGCTGGCGAAGCTGCGCGCGAGCGTGGTCAACATGCACGCGCTCGCCGAGGTGGCGCGTCAGCTCGGCGAGGGCGGACTCGGCGTGCACCTGCTGCTCGGCAAGGGCGAGGAGCTCACCGGCGGCCGGGACAAGCCGAGCATCCTCGCCGACGGCATGGAGTCGCTGCTCGGCGCGGTGCACCTGCAGCACGGCATCGACGTCGCGCGCGAGGTGGTGCTGCGGCTGTTCGCGGACCTGCTCGAGCGCGGACCCCGGATGGGGGCCGGCCTCGACTGGAAGACCAGCCTGCAGGAGCTCACCGCCGAGCGCGGACTGGGCGTGCCCAGCTACGAGATCACCTCGACGGGCCCCGACCACGACAAGGAGTTCACCGCGACCACGGTCGTCGGTGGCCGGGCCTACGGGCAGGGCGTCGGTCGCTCCAAGAAGGAAGCCGAGCAGAAGGCCGCGGGCACCGCCTACCAGGCGCTGACCGCCGAATCCTGACGTGCCCGAACTTCCCGAGGTAGAGGTCGTGCGGCTCGGCGTCGCCGAACACGTGGTCGGCCGCGTCATCGAGTCGGTCGCGATCACCCATCCCCGCTCGGTGCGCCGCCATCTGGAAGGCGCCGCGGATCTCGCCGCGCGACTGACCGGCCGCAAGGTCGAGTCCGCTGAACGGCGCGGCAAATATCTCTGGCTCACCTTCGACGACCCGGACACCGCACTCGTCGTGCACCTGGGCATGAGCGGGCAGATGCTGGTGCAGCCCGCCGACGCGCCGCTGGAGAAGCACGCGCACATCCGCGCCACCCTCGGCGACGGCACCCAGCTGCGCTTCGTCGACCAGCGCACCTTTGGCGGCTGGGCGCTCGCCCCGCTGGTCGAGGTCGACGGCACGCTCGTGCCGGAGCCGGTCGCGCACATCGCCCGCGACCCACTGGACCCGCGCTTCGACGCCGAATCCGTGGTAACCGCGGTGCGCGCCAAGCAGACCGAGATCAAACGCGTGCTGCTCGATCAAACCGTCGTCTCCGGCATCGGCAACATCTACGCCGACGAGGCGCTGTGGCGGGCGAAGCTGCACGGCAGCCGCCTCGCCTCCGGCCTGTCTCGCCCGGCCGTGCGCGCCCTGCTCGCCGAGGTCGGCGCGGTCATGGGGGAGGCCCTGCTCGCGGGTGGCACCTCGTTCGACGCGCTCTACGTCAACGTCAACGGGCAGTCCGGCTACTTCGAACGTTCGCTGGCCGTCTACGGCCGCGAGGACGAGCCGTGCTGCCGCTGCGGCGCGCCGATCCAGCGGGAGAAGTTCATGAACCGCTCCTCGTATTCTTGCCCGCGCTGCCAACCGAGGGCTCGCCGTCGTTAGCGGGCGCGGGTTACCTTTCATGTAGGCGGTTCGGGAAGTAGGTCCGGCCGTGGAGGAAGGACACATGCGCAATCTCACGTATTACGTTGCGTCGACCATCGACGGATACATCGCCACCGAGGAAGGATCGGTCGATTTCTTCCCGGTCGGGGGTGACCACGGGCCTGCGATCAGCGCGCAATACCCCGAGACCCTGCCGACCAAGGTGCGCGAGTCGATGGGCATCGATAAGCGCAACCGCTACTTCGACACGGTGCTCATGGGGCGCAAGACGCACGACTTCGGCGTGCGCACCGGCACGTCGAGCCCGTACGCGCATCTGAAGCAGTACGTGGTCTCCACGACGCTGCCCGAGAATCCCGACCCCGACGTCGAGCTGATCGCCGCCGACCCGCTTGCGAAGGTGCGCGAGCTGAAACGCGAAGCGGGCCTGGGCATTTGGCTGTGCGGCGGCGGTGAGCTGGCGCAGGAGCTACTGCCGGAGATCGATCAGATCTTCCTCAAGCTGTACCCGGTCCTGCTCGGGCGCGGGCGTTCGCTGTTCGGCTCCGGCCCGCGCCTGCCCGACGCGGCCAGGTTCCGGGTGATCACCAGCCGGGTGTTCGAGGACGGAGTGGCCTTCATGAAGTACAGCAGGATTCGCTGACCGCGGTGGCGGGCGACGATTCGACCGCGCAGGACCCGGCGACCACGCCGGGTCCCGTGGAGGTGCTGCGCGAGATCGGCTTCTGGCTCGAACGCTCGCGGGCCGAGACGTATCGGGTCAAGGCCTATCGGCGCGCCGCCGATATCGTCGCGGAGCTGTCGGACGAGCAACGCGCGGCGCACCGGGCCGCGCACAGCTGGCGCGAGATCGCCGGGATCGGGCCGAAAACCGCTGCGGTGATCGAGGAGTCGTACTCCGGGGCGGTGCCGCAGTACCTGCAAGACCTGCGCAACGCGGCGAAGCCGATCGGCGCGCCGGGCAAGCCGCTGCGGTCGCGGCTGCGCGGTGACCTGCACACCCACTCGGACTGGTCCGACGGCGGCAGCCCCATCGCGGAGATGATGGGGGTCGCGGCCGCCCTCGGCCACGAGTACTGCGCGCTGACCGATCACTCGCCGCGGCTGACCGTCGCCAACGGACTGTCCGCCGACCGGCTGCGCAGGCAGCTCGACGTGGTCGCCGAACTCAACGACCGCCTGGCGCCGTTCCGCATTCTCACCGGCATCGAGGTCGACATCCTCGACGACGGCACCCTCGACCAGCAGGCCGACCTGCTCGCCCAGCTCGACATCGTGGTCGCGAGCGTGCACTCGCACCTGCGCGCGGACAGCGCCACGATGACCAAGCGGATGGTCTACGCGGTGGCCAACCCCAACGTCGACGTGCTCGGCCACTGCACGGGCCGGCTCGTCACCGGCGGGCGCGGCACCCGCCCCGAGTCGAGCTTCGACGCGGAGATGGTGTTCGAGGCCTGCCGGACCTACGGCACCGCCGTCGAGATCAACAGCAGGCCCGAGCGCCGCGACCCGCCGTCGCGGCTCATCCAGCTCGCCGTCGAGATGGGCTGCCACTTCGCCATCGACACCGACGCGCACGCCCCCGGCCAATTGGACTGGCAGGGTTACGGTTGCGAACGCGCGGTCGCGAATGGCGTTGCGGCCGAACGGGTCATCAACACCTGGCCGCTGGCCGACCTGCTCGCGTGGACTTCTGCCGGCGCGTGATGGCGGCCGGGTTAACTGTTGCCGAATAGTTCTGCCGTCGCGTCGTTCCCGGCCCTTCCTGGCTGAAAATGGTTGCCAGGCAGAGTTGGTGGGGGTGGACAGCGGCATTGGGCGATTTCCCGATCGAGATTGTGCTGGCGCTCGTCGGTATCGCGGTGCCGATCGGCGCGTTCCTGTACGAGTTCGTGTTCGTCGGGCGCAGGCGACTCGGCTATCGCGTGCAGATGGACACGCCGGTCACCGGCGAGGTCGAGTCGGTATTCCCCGGCGTGCTGCCGCAGCTGCGGCCCGCGGCCGACGGCGCGAGCCCGGATCTGAAGGATCTCTCGGTGGTGCTGGTGCGCATCGAGAACAGCGGCGCGACGACTATCGACACGCACGATTACAAGGCTCCCGACCCGGCGCGCATCGGCCTGCATCTGCGTTTCCCGCAGCGTCAGGTCATCGGCATGGCGGTGACCGAGCTCAGCGATCCCGGTTTGGCGGACAGTCTCGATGGTGACTCCGGGATCGCGGTGCGCGAGGACATGGCAGGCCACATCGGCGTCATCGATCTGCCCAAGGTGCCGCTGAATCGCGGTGAGCACTACAAGATCCTGGCCATCCTGCAGCGCTCGGAGGGTTCGGGGGAGTATCCGGTGCCGGTGCTCACCGGCGGCATCAAGGGCGGGCGCATCCTGGAGACCAAGAGCCAGACCGGCATTTCCCGAATGATGCTGGCGCTGACGGTCTTTCTGGTCCTGGTGATCGCCGTCCAACTCGTCGTCTCCGCACTGGAACCCGACCCGACGCCGCTGGAATGCGCCTCGGGCGAGCTCACCGTAGTCGGCTCGTCGGCCTTCGCGCCGGTGGTGCGCGAGGCCGCCGAGCAGTACGGGAAGCGCTGCACCGGAGCGCGTTTCGCGTTCGCCTTCGAGGGCACCGAGCGCGGGCTCGACCGGCTCGCCGAGGAGGGCGGGGACTCCGGGCTGCTCGCCATCAGCGACGGCCCGAAGGGCAGCGGGTACCCGGCGCTGGTGCACCGCCCGCTGGCGCTGTCGCTGTTCGCCATGATCGTCAACAAAGAGGTGGGCGTGCGCAGCCTCACCGAGAACCAGATCCGGGACCTGTATCAGGGCCGGGTCGGCAACTGGCGCGAGGTAGGCGGGTCCGACCTCCCCGTCGTGCTGGTGAATCGCATTCCCGGCTCGGGTACCCGAAATACGTTCGAGCGCAGGCTACTCGGCGCGGGACAGCCCGATCGCCCGCACGTGAGCTGCACCGCGCTCAAGGGCACGGTGCGGGCCGAGGCCGCGCACTGTGACGTCCAGGTGACCAGGGACATGCAGAAGGCGGTCGGCGAAATCCCCGGCGCCATCGGCTATTCCGAGTACTCCGAGGCGGCGGGGGCCGGGCTGGCGACCGTCGCGATCAACGGCGTCACCGCGGGCCGCGACGCCGCGATCGACCGCACGTACCCATTCTGGGGCGTGGAGTACGCCTACAGCCGTGGCGAGCTGCCCGGCGACTCGCTCGCCGCGGCGTTCCTGCATTACCTGGTCGACCAGACCGGTAAGGACGTGCTGCGCGCGCACGGCAACGCACCGTGCGCCGAGCTGCCCGATCCGGCCAGGTGCCTGCCGGATTCGTGAGCGGGTGTCACACTCACCCGGCCTGTTTCGTCCCTCTGGTGTAGGTGAAGACTGAGGAAAGGACGACGACGTGTCACGGATGAAGCTCGCGAAGGTTGCCCCGGAGTTGTACCAGGCGTGGTTCGCGGCCGAGGGAGCCATTCGCCGGGGCCCGCTCGACCCGGTGGTCCGGGAGCTGGTCAAGATTCGCGCCTCGCAGATCAACGGCTGTGTGTACTGCATCGACATGCACACCACCGACGCGCGGCTGGCGGGGGAGACCGAGAAGCGCATCTTCCAGCTCGACGCCTGGCGCGAGTCGGCGCTGTACACCGACGCCGAACGCGCCGCGCTCGCCTACGCCGAGGCGGTGACCAAGCTCGGCGAGCACGGCGTGAGCGATGAGGTGTGGGCCGAGGTCGAGCGGCATTTCGACGAGGGCGCGGCCGCGGGATTGGTCGCGGTGACCGCGATGATCAACCTGTGGAACCGAATCGGGGTTCCGCTGCGGATGCAGCCCGGGGTCGACTGACGACGGTTGCGCGGCGCCGGGCGGCCGATGCCGCTAGTCCATCGGCGGACCCCACGAGTCCGCCGGTCGGGCAACGCGAGTTCGTCGCGGCGGCGTCAGTCGGTCGGCGGCAGCATCGGCCGGGTGAAGTAGTCCTCGACCGGCAGCGGGCCGGTGTAGCGGCGGCACGGGCAGCGGACCCACTCCCACGTCGCGGGCGCGATGGACCGTCGCTCCTCGGCGTGGCACTCCCCGGCCTGCGGATCGTGGATGGCGAGATCGTGCCCGCAGCCGCACTTCGCGATGCTGCGCTTGGGGCTGCCCGGGACGGTTCCGCGATGGCCGTACCGCCCGATCGCCCAGCCGGCGCCGAGGATCACGGCGCCGGCCGCCAGGGTGAGGGGATCGAACATGGGTTAATTGTACGTATACGTATGCGCGCTTCGCCGCGGATGGGTCCGTTCTGTCGGTGGTATCGGCGAAGATGGCAGGTATGACGGAACTATCGCTGCGTGAGCTGAACCGAACCCTGCTGGTGCGACAGATGCTGGCGCAGCGGGTCGCGATGACACCGTTGGACTTGGTGCGGCATCTGGTCGCCGTGCAGGGGCAGGAACCCAACTGGCCCTACGTCGGACTGTGGACCCGGCTCACCGACTTCGCGCACGACGACCTGGCCGCGCTACTGCGGGAGCGAAAGCTGGTGCGCTCGACCATGATCCGGCGCACCGTGCACCTCGCCGACGCGCACGACTTCCGCTGGCTGCGCCCGACGGTGCGCCCGGTCGTGCACGCCGCGCTGCAGGCGCCGTACTTCCGCGACGAGATCGAGGGCATCGATCTCGACGAGCTCGCCGCCGCGGGCCGGGAAGCGTTGTCGGGCCGCATCATGTCGCGCGCCGACCTCGGACAGCTACTCGGCGAACGGTTTCCGGATCGGCACACGCGCCGGCTCGCCGAGTCGGTGGAGCAGCTGGTCCCCATCGTGCACAGTCCGGTGACCGGGGCCTGGGGCAAATGGCGCAACCGCTCGGTGACCGTCGCGCTCGCCGAGGAGTGGATCGGCGAGCCGATGGCGGCGCCGGACGAGGAGACGCTGATCCTGCGATACCTGGCCGCGTTCGGCCCCGCGACCGTCGCCGACATGCAGGCGTGGGCCGGGGTGACCCGGCTCGCCGAGGTGGTCGACGAGATGCGCACCCGGCTGCGCGTTTTCACCGACGACCAGCACCGGGTGCTGTTCGATCTGCCGGAGGCTCCGCTGGCCGACCCGAATCTGCCGGTGCCGGTGCGCTTCCTGCCCGCCTTCGACAACGCGCTGCTCGGCCACAAGGACCGGCGCCGGATCATCAGCGACGAGGATCGCCGGCGGATCGCCAAGGAGGCGTCCGGCGGCGTGCCTATGTACCTGGTCGACGGGTTCGTGCACGGGCGGTGGTCCTTGGACGACACCACCATTCGGGTTACTCCCTGGCATCCGTTGTCCGCGACCGACGCCGAGGAGCTGCGCACCGAGGCCGAACGTCTGCTCGCCTTCGTTGTTCCCGGTCAAGAGGGGAAGATCGTGATCGAAGGCTGAACGAATATCCAGTCCCGTAGACATGTTCGTTCGAGACTCGTAAAGACCGGTCCTACCGGGCAATCTCGGCTATCGATCAGCAACATCTCCGACTGCATGGTTTGAAACGGCGTCGGTGAGGTACATCACTGGCGGCCCCCCTGATCGCGTGACCTTGGCGACCAGGCCAACCAAGCCCCATGGACGGCGGTGTAGCAAAGCTTCACCTCCGCCGCGGCGGCCACCAGCTCGGCGCCCAGCGCTGACGAAGCGGTGGGTGTGTGCAATTGCTGACGGTTGTACCCAAGCAAGTGGTTGTGTCCTGCTGAGGTTGTGCCCTTGGGAAGGAGGGTCATGAGCGAGCTCCTGCGAGCGAATCGACAATACGGTGCGTTTGTGCACATGACGGAACCGAGCGTCGGCGAGGTGGAGTCATGAGTGAACTGCCCATGTCGTATTCGGGTGAGGGTTCCTCGGATCTGCTGTCGATCGACCACAGCGGCTCCCGATTCCGGATCGCGATGGTCGTGCCGCCCTACTTCGACGTACCGCCCAAGGCGTACGGCGGGGTCGAGGCGGTCGTCGCCGATCTGGTCGATTCGCTGGTGGCCAGGGGACACGACGTCACGTTGCTCGGTGCGGGCGAGCCGGGCACCAAGGCAACCTTCGTCCCGCTGTGGGACGCCATCTGTCCCGAGCGGCTCGGTGAGCCGTTCCCCGAGGTCCTGCACGCGCTGCGAGCGCGAAGGGCCATCGAGAAGCTCGCCGCCGACGACAGCATCGACCTCGTGCACGAGCACACCTTCGCCGGCCCGCTGAACGCGCCGGCGTATAGGGGCCTTGGCTTACCGACCGTGGTGACCGTGCACGGCCCGGTTCAGGGCGAATGCCATGAGTACTACCGGGAAATGGGGGACGAGGTCTCGCTCGTGGCGATCAGCGACCGGCAGCGAGAGCTCGCTCCGGACTTGAATTGGGCTGGGCGCGTGCATAATGCTCTGCATCCCGAGGAGTGGCCGTTCCGCGCCGACAAGGACGACTACGCGCTGTTCCTCGGCCGCTTCAACGAGTGCAAGGCGCCGCACCTGGCGCTGGAGGCCGCGCACGCCGCGGGCATCCCGCTCGTGCTCGCGGGAAAGTGCAGCGAACCGCCCGAGATCAAATACTTCAAGGAGCAGGTACGCCCGTTGTTGACCGACCAGGATCACGTGTTCGGCCTCGCCGACGCCACCGACAAGCGAAAGCTGTTGGCGGGAGCGAAATGTCTGATGTTCCCTATCCGGTGGGAGGAACCCTTCGGCATGGTGATGATCGAGTCCATGGTGTGCGGCACACCGGTGGTCGCGCTGCGCGGCGGCGCGGTCTCGGAGGTGATCGTGGACGGGGTGACCGGCCGCGTCTGTGACGATCCGGCCGAGCTCACCGCCGCCATCGCCGAGGTGCAGACCATGGACCCGGCGGCGTGCCGGGCGCACGTGGAGGCCAATTTCGGCTCCGACACGCTGGGTCGCGGTTACGAGCAGGTCTACCGCAAGCTGATGCGGGCCAAGCGGCGGACCGGTCTGCGCAGGTACCAGGACCAGGCGGTGCCGATGCCCGCCACGGCGAGCGGACTCGCGTGACGGCGGAATCCCCCGCCGCGCTCAGCCCCGCCCCCCTGAACTCCGGTGAGCCGACGGGGTTCGGTGGGGCGGGCTCGGTGACGCTGGTGGAGGGCGGCACCTTCTGTCTGTCCAACCGGCTCGGCGATGTCGAGCCGGGCCGTCCGCACGGGCTGTTCTTCCGGGACGCGCGCGTCATCTCCCGGTGGGAGCTGCTGGTGGACGGCGGTCTGCCGGAACCACTCTCGGTGTTCAGCCCGGAGGCGTTCGCGGCCCGGTTCGTCATGCGAAGACCGCCGACCGCGGGGCTGGCCGACAGCACGCTGCTCGTGGTGCGCGAGCGGGTCATCGCCGACGGCATGCACGAGGTGCTCACGCTCGAGAACATGGGGCGCGAGCCGACGGCGGTGACCCTGGAACTGCATGTCGACGCCGATTTCGTGGATCTGTTCGCGGTCAAGGAGGGCCGGGCCGGCATCGCCAGGGCCGAGGTGACCGCGGCCGATACCGAGCTGCTGTTCCACGATCGCGCGGATCGCACGCGCGGGCTCTCGGTGTCCGCGACCGTCGAGCCGACCATCCTGCCGGGCACCCTGGTGTGGCGCGTGGTGGTGCCCGTCGGCGCGAGCTGGCAGACCGAGATCACCGCGCAGCCCACGCTCGGCAACCAGCGTTTCCAGGCGCCGCTGGCGCCGGGGGAGCACTACGGGGTGAGCGCGCCGGGGCGCAAGATCGCCGCGTGGCGGCACACCGCCACGAATATCGCCGCGTCGTATCCGGAGCTCAGCCAGGTCCTGCGGCGCACCGAAAGTGACTTGGGCGCCTTGCAGATTCACGACGACACCGGCGAGAACCGGCCGTTCGTCGCCGCGGGCGCGCCGTGGTTCATGACCCTGTTCGGTCGCGACAGCCTGCTCACCGCGTGGATGGCGCTGCCGCTCGAGGTCGATCTCGCCCTCGGCACGCTGCAACAGCTGGCCGAACTCCAAGGGCAGACGGTGAATCCGCTGACCGAGGAGGAGCCGGGGCGGATCATGCACGAGATGCGCCGCGGCCCGGCGGGCGGGCTGGCGCTCGGCGGCAACATCTATTACGGAACCGTCGACGCCACACCGCTTTTCGTGATGCTGCTGGCCGAATGCTATCGCTGGGGCGCGGATCCGGACGCGATCCGGCAGCTGCTGCCCGCGGCGGACGCGGCGCTGGACTGGATCAGGGACTACGGCGATCGCGACGGCGACGGATTCGTCGAGTACCGTCGCGCCACCGACCGCGGCCTGATCAACCAGGGCTGGAAGGACAGCTGGGACGGCGTCAACGACCTGCAGGGCCACGTCGCCGAGGCGCCGATCGCGCTGTGCGAGGTCCAGGGCTACGTGCACGCCGCGCTGCTCGCCCGCGCCGAGCTCGCTGAGGCGTTCGAGGATGTGCAGCGCGCGGCGGAACTGCGCGATCAGGCGGCGGAGTTGCGCGGCAAGTTCGCCGAACAGTACTGGCTGCCCGAGAAGGGTTGGTACGCCATCGCATTGGACAAGGGCAAGCGTCACGTCGACGCGCTGACGAGCAATCCCGCGCACTGTCTCTGGTCCGGCATCGCCGGTGACGCGCACGCGGCCGAACTGGTGCAACAACTTTCGAGCCCCGAGATGGACAGCGGCTTCGGGCTGCGCACCCTGTCGTCGAGGATGGGCGCCTACAACCCGATGAGCTACCACTGCGGGTCGGTGTGGCCGCACGACACCGCCATCGCGGTGGCCGGGCTGCTGCGCTACCGGCACGTGCCGGGCGCGGTCGACCTGGCGACGCGGCTCGCGACCGGATTGCTCGACGCCGCAGCGGCTTTCGACGGCCGACTGCCCGAGCTGTACTGCGGTTTCCCGCGCTCGCGGTTCCCGACCCCGGTGCCGTATCCGACCTCCTGCTCGCCGCAGGCCTGGGCCAGTGCGGCCCCGCTGCTGCTGGTGCGGGCCTTCCTCGGGCTCGACCCCGACGTGCCGAACCGCACCATCACCGTGCGACCGCTGGTTCCGCCGGAGTGGGGCCGAATCTCGTTGTCCGCGTTGCGGCTCGGACCGATCACCGTCGACCTCGAGGTGGAGGGCGCCGAGGTGAGCGCCAAGCGTCTACCGGAGGACTGGCAGCTGGTCACCCGATGAACACCGAAACTGGTATACCGCACCTGATATCGGGTACTCCTGCTGTGTAAGCGTTTTCGGTCCTTTGCTTTCAGGCTGATAGACGACGCAGGCTGGAGGAGCACCATGCAGACATCGCTCGATATCCGGGACCTGTGGAGTTCACAGCACCGCGACTGCACGATGGTGCCCATGGATCTCGACATGGAGATCGCGGAGTTCGTGCGCACCACCCACGCGGGCCACGGCCCCGAATGCTGCCAGTACCTGGCGGCCTCGGCGTACTACTTCGAGCACGCCGAGGTCGGCTGACAGCGGCTCGGGTCTCGGGGGTGGCACGCAGGGTTGATTCTCGTCGGCGTGGCACCGAAGACCCCGGCTCCGTGTGCCGAAGCCGGGGTGATCGATCCGGGGGCTAGTAGGGGTAGGGCTGCTGGCCGCCGCCCATGGCACCGCCCACGGCGCCGGACAGGCTGGACAGGGTCTTGGATATCGTGTTCGATGATCCGCTGACCGCGCCGGTGATGGCGTCCTGGGCGTCGATGATCGCGTCCTCGGCGTCCTCGGCGCTGGACCCCGCGGTCGTGGTGGTCTCCAGCGCCAGGCCGGCTTCGGCGCTCGCCTGCGTGGCGCCGACCAGCGAGGCGAGCCCGATCGAGCCGAGCACGAGGCCGCCGGCAACTATCCGCTTCATGAATGTCCTTTTCTGCGTAGGTGATACGGCGTCCATGGCGCACGTCGTATCGGCGGGTGGGCCAGGGCGATGACCGGGACAACCCCGGTCGGGGTTGCCGTGCCGCCGACGCTGGGGACCTCGGCGGTTGGGTCGGGCACGACCTGGCCGTTGACTTTTTCGGTAAGCATTCGTCGCGGAGCCGGTTCCGGATGGGTCCGAAACCGGACGAGTGGTACGGACACACCGAATCGGTCACCGCAGTGGTGACGAAAGTCTGACGCTGCGGCGTGGCCGACCTCGAGTAGCGCGCGGACCAGGCACGATCGGCATATGACGTCAGCTCCCGTGGAAGTGGTCGTGTCCATCGCCCAGGCCGGGCCGCAGTCGAACAGTCGGCGGTGACGGGCGTGCGCGTGCTGCTGACCGGCGCCGCCGGCTTCATCGGATCCCATATCCGCCGCGAACTGGAGGACGCGGGGCACGAGGTGGCCTCGCTCGATCTGATGCTCCCCGCGGCGCACGGACCGTCCGCCCCGCCTCCCGAAGGCGTTGCGCGCGTGGACGTTCGCGACGGCGCGGCCCTCGACGCGGCGCTACACGGGATCGACGTCGTCTGCCACCAGGCCGCAGTGGTCGGCGCCGGGGTGAGTGCGCAGGACGCCCCCGCCTACGCCAGCCACAACGACTTCGGGACCGCCGTTCTGCTGGCGGCGATGGACCGCGCCGGCTGCCGTCGACTGGTGCTGGCCTCGTCGATGGTCGTGTACGGCGAGGGCCGCTACCGCGGCGAGGGTCGCGGCCCGGTCGACGTGAATGTTCGCCGCACGGCCGACCTGGACGCCGGGATGTTCGAGCACCGCTGCCCCGACACCGGCCAGGCGCTCACCTGGGCCTCGGTGCACGAGGACGCGCCGCTGCGCCCGCGCAGCCTGTACGCGGCGAGCAAACTCGCGCAGGAGAACTACGCGGCGGCGTGGGCGGCGGTGACCGGCTCGCAGGTCACGGCCTTGCGGTATCACAACGTCTACGGCGACGATATGCCGAGGGACACACCATATTCCGGCGTGGCGGCGATCTTCCGGTCCGCGCTGGAGGCCGGGCAGCCACCGCAGGTGTACGAGGACGGCCGTCAGGCCAGGGATTTCGTGCACGTCACCGATATCGCCGCGGCCAACCGCGCCGCGATCGAACAGCCGCTGCCCGGGTTCGTCCCGCTCAATATCTCCTCCGGCCGCCCGATCACCATCGGCGAGGTGGCGACGACCCTGGCCGCCGCGCGCGGCGGACCTGACCCGGTGGTCACCGGTCGCTACCGGCCGGGCGACGTGCGCCATATCGTCGCCGACCCGGATAGGGCAAGGCGCGCTCTGGGTTTCGCCGCGCAAGTGGACCCGATCGACGGCCTCACCCGGTTCGCCTTCGCCCCGCTGCGCGACAGCGCGGGAACTCTGGCTCCGACGTTCTGAGGTCGGTATCAGTTGTCCGACAAGGGGAGTCGCACCTCGAATCGGCAACCCCGGCCCAGATTCTCGACGGTGATGTCGCCGTCGTGCGCCTGTACCAATCCGGCGGCGATCGCCAAACCCATTCCGCTGCCGGCGGGTACACCGTCGGCCGCCACCGGCGACCGTGCGGCGGTGCCGCGGTAGGCGACCTCGAAGATGCGCGGCAGATCCGCCTCGGCGATCCCCGGGCCGGTGTCGTCGACGCGCGCCCACGCCCGCCCGTCGGACGCGCCCGCGGAGAGCGCGACCTCGCCGCCGGGCGGGGTGTGCGCGATCGCGTTGGAGACCAGGTTGGTCAGCACCCGTCCGAGTGCCTGGTCGTTGGCGGACACCATGATTCGGCTGTCCGGCTGCTCCGCGCGCAGCGCGATCCGCGCGCGATCGGCGGTGGGGCGGTTGGCGGCGAGCACCTCGTCGATCAGCTCGCGCAGGTCCACCGGCTCCAGGTCGAGCCGGAGGGCGCCCGCGTTGATCTTCGACATCTCGAACAGATCGTCGACCATCCGGGAGAGTCGATCGGTCTCGCTGCCGATCTGCTCGGCATACCGTGCCACGTCGGCCTGTCCGGCGACCACGCCGTCCGACAGGGCCTCCGCCATCGCGCGAATACCGGCGAGCGGGGTGCGCAGGTCGTGGCTGACCCAGGCGACGAGTTCGCGGCGGGAACGCTCCGCGTCTCGCTCTTGTTCACGGACCTGCTTCTCCCAGACCATCTTCCGCGCCTGCTCCCGCCCGAGCAGGACGGCCGCCGGGACGGTCACCGCCGCCACGATGGCGAGAACCACGGCCGTGCGCTGCAATTCGTCGGTGAACATCAGCCCGCTGACCCCGATGATCCCGGCGAGCGTCGACAGCGTAGGAATCAACACGAGCACCGCCATGCTGGTGGTGACCGAGCGATCGCGGGTGGCCCGCAGGATGATCGCGCCGATCAGCACCACCGGCACCGAGCACGCCAGCGTGTACGCGATGAGCTGTGCGGTGTCCTCAGGCATCGGCGTCTCCGGTGTCGGTGCGGCCCCACGCGTAGCCGCGGCCCCAGACCGTCGCTATGCGGTGGCGGGCGCCGAGTTTCGCGCGTAGCCGC
>NZ_BAGH01000292.1 GCF_000308715.1 Nocardia tenerifensis NBRC 101015 | reverse complement strand
GAGCGGGCTGCCGATGTGCGGGAACGCGCGCTGCGGGCACGACGGGCGTTCGCAGACCTTGCATCCCGCGCCGATGTGCACCGCCGTGGCGGGGTCGTCGAGCTGCAGGCCCGAGGAGTACACCAGCCGGTCGGCGTATTCGATGTCGCAGCCCAGCCCGATCGCGAAGTTCTTTGTCGCGGTGCCGAATCCGTGCGGCGCGGTCATCGCGGTGCGCGCGACCCACAGGTAGCGCCGCCCGTCCGGCATCTCCGCGATCTGGGTGAGCACGCGGCCGGGGTGCGCGAACGCCTCGTGCACCACCCACAGCGGGCAGCTACCGCCGACCCGGGAGAAGTGAAAGGCCGTGGCGGACTGGCGTTTCGAGATGTTGCCCGCACGGTCGGTGCGGACGAAGAAGAACGGCACCCCGCGCTGGCCCTGGCGCTGCAGGGTGCTCAGCCGGTGGCAGATGGTCTCGAAGCCGACCTCGAAGCGCAGGCTGAGCAGGTCGATGTCGTAGTGCAGCTCCTCGGCCGAGCGCAGGAACCGCCCGTACGGCAGCACCAGCGCGCCGGCGAAGTAGTTGGCGAGCCCGATCCGCGCCAGCGTGCGGGATTCGCCGGTGAGCGAGGGGGTTTCGGCGAGCACGCCGTCCAGGTCGGCGCCGTAGAGCAGGAACGCGAGCGTGGTCGCGATCTGAAATGCCCGCTGCCCCGGGCGAAGTCGCCGGGCCAGGGTCAGCGTGCGGCTGTCGGCGTCGTAGTGCCGCTTCGGAATGGACGGGTCCGCGCCGTCGCCACGCACCAGCACGGTGACCCCGGCGCGTTCCTCGGCGACCCGGGCGAGCTGGCGATCCAGCGAGCCGATGGTCAGGCCGGACTGCTCGAACAGCTGCTCGGCGGCGATGTCGAGCTGCGGAATGTGGTTGTGGTGGTCGTAGAAGAAGTCCCGGACGTCCTCGTAGGGCATGGGCATGCCCGGCGCGCCGGTCGGCGCGGACACCCGGGCGGAGAGCAGGTCGAGCTGGTCGGTGGCGGCGCGCAGGCGACGGTGCATCGCGACGACGATCCTGGCCACCTCGGGCTGCCTGGTCGCGAGCTCCTCCACCTCGGTCAGCGGCGCGGTGTGCCCGCCCGCGGCGTCGATCAGCACCTCGTGCAGGTCGGAGACGAGGCGGGCGTCGGAGTCGGCGGCGAAGAACTGGACGTCCAGATCGAAGGTGGAGTTGAGTTTCAGCAGGACCGGGATGGTGAGCGGGCGCTGATCGCGCTCCAGCTGGTTGAGGTAGCTCGGCGACAGGTCGAGCGACTTGGCCAGCGCCGCCTGGGTGAGTCTGCGTTCCTCGCGCAATCGCCGAAGGCGCGCGCCCGCATACATCTTCCGCACGGAAAGATCGTAGCCCCGGGTATTCGCAATCATCGCAATATCCACGCTTCTTCGGTGTGAAAATATGGCGCTGCAAGGTAATTTGCGACAGATCCCGGCTGCGTAGCGTGCGAAGGGTTACCGGCCCTCCCAGACCAGCGCCTGCGCCGCGATCACGTCGGTGCCGTTGAAGGTCACCGCGGGGGAGCCGTGCAGGCGATAGCCCTGATCGAGCAGGCCGCTGATCCGTTCGCAGAACGAGGCGTCGTCGACGCCGGTGATCAGGCGGTAGCGCAGAGGTTGGTCGGTCATGTCCTCAGCTTAGGACTAGGGCAAAAGGTTCCTAACCGAGCAATTGCTTGGTTCAATCGAGAGGGCGTCGCGCGCAACGCGGTTCGCCCACCCGGCCTGAGAAAGTGAGCCAGCCCCATGCCAACACCCGACGAACTCGTCCGCGACATGTGCCGCAGCTGGTCCGACCCGGACCCCGACCGCATCGCCGCCTTCTTCGCCGAAGACGCTGTGTACCACAACATCCCGCTCGAGCCGGTGGTCGGCCGCGCCGCCATCCGCGACTTCATCGCCGGCTTCCTGGCCACCTTCGAGGCCATCGACTTCGACATCCACCATCAGATCACCTCGGGCAACCTGGTCATGAACGAGCGCACCGACACGTTGCGCGGCGCGGACCGCAGCATCCCGCTGCCCGTCACCGGTGTCTTCGAGGTGGCCGACGACGCCATCGTCGCCTGGCGCGACTACTTCGACATGGGCGTCATCAACCGCGCCTTCGAGCAGCAGGCCTGACCGGTCGCCGGAAAATCCGCAGCAACCCCTCGGAACCGAACCACCGCCCCGCGCGTCGAAGGTGATTAGGGGCGAATCATGGAGTGGTTCACGAAATGCGAGGAGGGGTTGGGATGGATCGATGTCCGGGATGTCACACGGCGTGGCGGCGGGGGATGAGCGCCAAGTCGCGCAAGCAACCGCTCAAGCGCACCGCCGAACCGTGCGAGCGATACACCTCCCGGCGGCGCCGGCCGACGCGGCCGGAGCCTGAATCCGACTGAGGTGCAAGCGGTGCCCGCACTGCGGCTGAGGCTCCGGCCTCGAGGGAGCACACAACGCGGTTCCGCCCCCTTCGTGACCACGAAGGAGGCGGAACCGCGTTGAACCGTCAGCGCACGGCGGTGGCGGCGGCGACCATGTTGCGCAACGCCGCCGCTACCTCGGCTTGGCCTCGGGTTTTGAGGCCGCAGTCGGGGTTGACCCAGAGGCGTTCGGCGGGAACGGCTTTGAGAGCGGCGCGGAGGGAGGTGGTGATCTCCTCGACGCTGGGCACCCTCGGCGAGTGGATGTCGTAGACGCCGGGGCCCACGCCCAGGTCGAACCCGGCGGCGTTGAGATCGTCGAGGACCTCCATGCGGGAGCGGGCCGCCTCGATGGAGGTCACGTCGGCGTCCAGCCCCGCGATCGCGTCGATCACCTCGCCGAACTCCGAGTAGCACAGGTGGGTGTGCACCTGGGTGGCGTCGGAGACGCCGGAGGTGGCGAGCCGGAACGCCTGCACCGACCAGTCGAGGTAGGCCTGCTGGTCGGCCTTGCGCAGCGGAAGCAGCTCGCGCAGCGCCGGCTCGTCGACCTGGATGATGCGGATGCCCGCGGCCTGCAGGTCCACCGTCTCGTCCCGGATCGCCAGCGCGACCTGCCGCGCCGAGTCGCCGAGCGGCTGATCGTCGCGCACGAACGACCAGGCCAGAATGGTGACCGGCCCGGTGAGCATGCCCTTGACCGGCTTCTCGGTGAGCGACTGGGCGTAGCTGATCCAGTCGACGGTCATCGGCGTCGGCCGCGTCACGTCGCCGAACAGGATCGGCGGCCGCACGCAGCGCGTGCCGTAGGACTGCACCCAGCCCTGCTCGGTGGCGGCGAAACCGTCGAGCTGTTCGGCGAAGTACTGCACCATGTCGTTGCGCTCCGGCTCGCCGTGCACGAGCACGTCCAAGCCCAGCTTCTCCTGCAGCGCAATGACATCTGCGACCTCGGCGCGCATCCGGCGCACGTACTCCGCGTCATCGATCTCGCCCTTGCGCACCGCGGCCCTGGCCAGCCGGATGGCCGAGGTCTGCGGGTACGAGCCGATGGTGGTGGTCGGCAGCGGCGGCAAGCCCAACTGCTCCTGCTGCAGGGCCCGGCGTTCCTCGGCCGGCGCCCGCCGGATCGCGTCGGGCCCCAGCTCCGCCAGCCTGGCCCGCACCGTCGAATCGTTCAGCCGGGGATCGGCCTGCCTGGTGGCCAATGCCGCACGCACGTCGGCCAATTCGGCGCCGATCGCCTCGGTGCCCTCGGTCAGCGCGGTCGCCAGCAGGCGCACCTCCGCGACCTTCTCGGCGCCGAAGGCCAGCCACGACCGCAGCCGCTCGTCCAGCCCCGTCTCGGCGGCCAGCGTGTACGGCACGTGCAGCAGCGAGCAGGACGTCGAAACCGCCACGGCGGCAGCGGAACCGAGCAGGGTGCCCAGGGTGGTCAGGGCCGCGTCGAGGTCGGCGCGCCAGACGTTGCGCCCGTCGACCACGCCCGCCACCAGTAGCTTGCCCGCCAGCGCCGGAACGCCCGCCACGTCGGAAACGGTGCTGCCGGAGGTGAAGTCGAGCGCGACGCCCTCGATGTCGGTGCTCGCCAGCGCGGTCAGCGCCGCGTCGGGATGGCCGAAGTAGGTCGCCACCAGAATCGCCGGACGCGCGGCCGACGCCGACAGCTCGGCGTAAGTGCTTCGCACCAGCGCTGTTTCGGCCTCGGTGAGGTCGGTGACCAGCGCGGGCTCATCGATCTGCACCCAGCCGACGCCGGCCTCGGCGAGCAGGCGTAGCAACTCGCGATACAGCGGGACGAGCTCGGCGAGCCGGTCCAGCGCCGCGCCGCCGCTCGCCTTGGCCAGCTTCAGGAAGGTGATCGGCCCGATCACCACCGGGCGGGCGGGCGCGCCGAGGTCGAGCGCCTCGCGCACCTCGTGCAGCAACTTCTCCGCGTTCAGCGAGAACACGGTGTCCCGGCCGATCTCCGGCACCAGGTAGTGATAGTTGGTGTCGAACCACTTGGTCATCTCCAGCGGTTCGACCTCGTCGTTACCGCGCGCGGCGGCGAAGTACCGATCGAGCGGATCGGCGATCCCGGCCACCCGCGGCGGCAGCGCGCCGAGCAGCAGGGCGGTGTCGAGTACCTGGTCGTAGTACGAAAAGGTGCCCACCGGAATCGAATCCAGGCCCGCGGCCTGTAATTCGGCGAGTTGGGCGCGGCGCAGGTCGCGCGCGACAGCGTGCAGCTGGCCGGCGTCGATCTTGCCCGCCCAGTAGGACTCGGTGGCCCGCTTCAGCTCTCGCCGCGGTCCGACTCTGGGTAGCCCGAGAACCGTTGCGGTGAACGGTGTCTGATTTACAACAGTCACGTTGTCTCTCCAGTGCTGGTGTCGTTCGCGAGCGTCGCGAGCGGACAGCTACGCGGCGCCCAGGTGCGAACGACGAGGTCGTGAGGCCTTCGCCATAGCGAGCGCGCGGCTACCGGTGACCCGCCGGGAGATTGGACAACAGAGCCCGACACATCAGTACTGGTAGAACCGCGCGCCCAAATCCACGAGGCGGTGGCCGCCGGATACGGCGTATCCGGCACGGCTGGCAGGTCTTCGGACTCGCGGGCGCCGGCCTCCCGGCCGTCCCCGGCCGACGCCGGAGGTTTCCTACTGGCCGTCGCTTCCCGGGCATCGTGCCCAGTGCGTGTGACGGCGGTCGTTCCTGCTTACCGCTGCGGGACAGTCCCGGATTCTCACCGGGTTCCCTCTCGCTCGTCCGCCCTTTCGGGGCAAGCGAACTCGACTCCGCGACGCGACGACGGGGCTCCATCTCGTACGCGCGCGGTGAACCAGCTGCACCACCCAGCATAAGGGGCGATGCGCGACGGCGGGGCGCGCGGGGGCGCGAAACGGTGAGCAAGACCACGGAACTCGGGTGTAGCCGCGCTTTTGGATTTATGATTAAAGTTGGCACACTCGGGGGAGGGCTCCGGCGTGGGGGATTCGATAGCAGGAGTGCTTGTGGTGACTGAACGGTCGGTATCGATCGTCATTCCAACGTACATCGGGACGGCGGAGAGTCGAGATCTGCTCGACGTACAGCTGGACGCCTTGACGCGTCAAGACTATAGGGGGAAATTCGACGTCGTAATAGCCGACAATGGCTCGCCGATCGACGTGCGCACGCACATAGAGAACCATCCGGCGCGTAATCGGCTGAAAGTCGAGTGGATCGACGCGTCGGGCGCCTCCGGCGCCGCTTTTGCCCGAAATGCCGGAGCCGACCGCGCCTCGGGCGAGATTTTACTGTTCTGTGATCACGACGACCGGGTCTACCCGAATTGGGTGAGCCGCATGGTCGAGTTCATAGACGAGGGCTATGACCTGACTTGTTCGGCCGTCGAGGGCGATTCGCTCAACGCGGAGAACCCGCGCCGCGTCGCCGCCATCCCGGCGCCCGACAAATTCCAGCCGCCGGGCGTTTACGCATCTGTGATCATCGGGACCAGCATGGCGTGCCGCGCGGAGGTCTATCGGAAGCTCGGCGGCCAGGACGTCTCCTTCGCCGCCAACGAGGATCTCGAATTCGGCTGGCGCGCCCATCGCGAGGGCTACCGTCTCGGATATCTGCCGGAGGCGCTCGTCGCCTATCGATACCGTCGCGGCTTCCGTCCGGGATATCGGCAGGGGCGCAGCCGCGGGATAGGGCTGGCGCGGCTGAACGCGGAATTCCCGGGTAATGGTTTGCCCGAAATTCATCTGCCAGAAGTTCTGTTACGGATGATTCGTCTTCCCTTTACTCGAGGATTGGCCGCCGAGGAACGCGGATTGATGATCGGCCTCGCGGTGGGTCAATTCCGCGGCGGCCTGCGCCACCGCACGATGCACTGGATCTGAGGATGTGACGGCCGGATGAACACATCTTCGCAACGCTGCTAGACCACGTTGTGAAGATCCCTGCGAAGGCCCCTTCCCTGTCTGTGCGGGGGCCGAGGGCGGGTACCTTAGGTCAATGTTCACGAAAGTCTTGGTCGCCAACCGCGGCGAGATCGCGATCCGGGCCTTCCGCGCGGCCTACGAACTCGGCGTGGGGACGGTCGCCGTCTTCCCCTACGAGGACCGCAACTCGGTCCATCGGACGAAGGCGGCCGAGTCCTACCAGATCGGTGAGCAGGGGCACCCCGTGCGGGCGTACCTGTCGATCGACGCGATCATCGACGCGGCCAAGACCGCGGGCGCCGACGCCGTCTACCCCGGATACGGCTTCCTGTCGGAGAATCCGGACCTGGCGGCGGCCTGCGCCCGCGAGGGCATCACCTTCATCGGCCCGTCCGCCGAGGTGCTCGAGCTCGCGGGCAACAAGGCACGGGCCATCGCGGCGGCCAGGGCGGCCGGGCTGCCGGTGCTGCGCTCCAGCGCGCCGTCCGCCGACGTGGACGAATTGCTCACGGCCGCCGAGGAACTCGACTACCCGATCTTCGTCAAGGCGGTCGCCGGCGGCGGCGGGCGCGGCATGCGCCGGGTCGCCGACGCCGAGCACCTGCGCGAGTCCATCGAGGCCGCCTCGCGCGAGGCGGAGTCGGCCTTCGGCGATCCGACCGTCTTCCTCGAGCAGGCGGTGGTGAATCCGCGCCACATCGAGGTCCAGATCCTGGCCGACCAGCACGGCAACGTGATGCACCTGTTCGAGCGCGACTGTTCGGTGCAGCGCAGGCACCAGAAGGTGATCGAGCTCGCGCCCGCGCCGAACCTGGATCCCGCACTGCGGGAACGCATCTGCGCCGACGCGGTGGCCTTCGCCAAGGAGATCGGCTACAGCTGCGCGGGCACCGTCGAGTTCCTGCTCGACGAGCGCGGTAACCACGTCTTCATCGAGATGAACCCGCGCATCCAGGTCGAGCACACGGTGACCGAGGAGATCACCGACGTGGACCTGGTGCAGTCGCAACTGCGCATCGCGGCGGGGGAGTCCCTCGAACAGCTCGGCCTCAGCCAGGACACGGTCAGCATCCGCGGCGCCGCGATGCAGTGCCGGATCACCACCGAGGACCCGAACAACGGCTTCCGCCCCGACACCGGCCGCATCACCGCCTACCGGACGCCAGGCGGCGCGGGCATCCGGCTCGACGGCGGCGCCAACCTCGGCGCGGAGATCGGCGCCTACTTCGACTCCATGCTGGTGAAGCTCACCTGCCGCGGCCGCGACTTCGGCGCCGCGGTGTCGCGGGCCCAGCGCGCGCTCGCCGAGTTCCGAATTCGCGGTGTCACCACCAACATTCCGTTCCTGCTCGCGGTGCTCGACGACCCGGACTTCAAGGCGGGCCGGGTCACCACCTCGTTCATCGACGAGCGTCCGGAGCTGCTCAACCAGCGCGGCTCGGCCGACCGCGGCACCAAGATCCTGACCTACCTGGCCGACGTCACGGTCAACAAGCCGCACGGCGAGCGGCCGACGACGGTCTACCCGCACGACAAGCTGCCCCCGATCGATCTGTCGGCGCCGCCGCCGGACGGCTCGCGGCAGCGGCTGCTCGCGCTCGGCCCCGAGGGCTTCGCGCAGGCGTTGCGCGCGCAGAAGGCGGTCGGGGTCACCGACACCACCTTCCGCGACGCGCACCAGTCGCTGCTGGCCACCCGGGTGCGCACCAACGGCCTGCTCGGCGTCGCGGGGCACGTGGCGCGGATGACGCCGGAGCTGCTGTCCATCGAGGCCTGGGGCGGCGCGACTTACGATGTGGCGCTGCGCTTTCTGTACGAGGACCCGTGGGAGCGGCTGGCGGCCCTGCGCGAGGCGGTGCCCAACATCTGTCTGCAGATGCTGCTGCGCGGCCGGAACACCGTGGGGTACACGCCGTATCCGGAGCAGGTGACCCGCGCGTTCGTCTCCGAGGCGACCGCGACCGGCATCGACATCTTCCGCATCTTCGACGCGCTCAACAACGTCGATCAGATGCGCCCGGCGATCGACGCGGTGCGCGAAACCGGCACGGCCATAGCCGAAGTCGCGATGAGCTACACCGGGGACCTGTCCAACCCCGACGAAACCCTGTACACCCTGGACTATTACCTCAAGCTGGCCGAGCAGATGGTCGACGCGGGCGCGCACATCCTCGCGATCAAGGACATGGCCGGGCTGCTGCGGGCGCCCGCGGCGGCGACCCTGGTGACCGCGCTGCGCAGCAACTTCGACCTGCCGGTGCACGTGCACACCCACGACACCCCGGGCGGCCAGCTGGCGACCTACCTCGCGGCCTGGCAGGCCGGGGCCGACGCCGTCGACGGCGCGAGCGCGGCGATGGCCGGAACCACCAGTCAGCCAGCGCTTTCCGCGATCGTCGCGGCCGCCGCGCACAGCGACTACGACACCGGCCTGAACCTGCAGAACGTGTGCGACCTCGAGCCGTACTGGGAGGCGCTGCGAAAGGTGTACGCGCCCTTCGAGTCCGGGCTGCCCGCCCCGACCGGCCGGGTCTACACCCACGAGATCCCCGGTGGTCAGCTGTCGAACCTGCGTCAGCAGGCCATCGCGCTCGGACTCGGCGACCGGTTCGAAGAGGTCGAGGCGAAATACGCTGCCGCCGACCGGCTTTTGGGCCGGCTGATCAAGGTGACCCCGTCGTCGAAGGTGGTCGGCGACCTCGCGCTCGCGCTGGTCGGCACCGGCGTCGACATCGAGGACTTCGCCGCCGACCCCGGCCGCTACGACATCCCCCGACTCGGTGATCGGTTTCCTGCGTGGCGATCTCGGCACTCCGGCCGGCGGCTGGCCCGAGCCGTTCCG
>NZ_BAGH01000293.1 GCF_000308715.1 Nocardia tenerifensis NBRC 101015 | reverse complement strand
GCGGCCGGATCGCCGTCGACGACGCCTTCGCCATGTCGGAGGCGGCCGCGACCACCCGGTGGGGCTCGCTGCGCGCCGCGGGCGAGCGGGCGCTCACCATGGTGGGCACCTGCGAGGTGGGCGACGGGCTCGGCCTGGTCGGCCACGAGGTGGTGGTGATCGACCACGACGTGCGCGCGGCGGGCCGGACCCTGCTGGACCGGATGCTCGCCTTCGGCGGCGAGCTGGTCACCCTGCTGATGGGTGCGGCGGCGCGGGACGGACTCGCCGGCGAACTCGTGGCACACATCGGCGAAAGCTTTCCCGGCGTCGAGGTCACCGTGTACTCCGGTGGGCAGCACGGGGATCTGGTGCAGATCGGAGTGGAGTAGATGGCGACCCTGGGTGATCGGCTGGACCATGTCCTCGGCGCGAAGGCCGCGGGCTCGCTGGTCGACGCGTTCGACATGCACACGGTGGAGGACCTGCTGCGGCACTACCCGCTGCGCTACGCGACGCAGGGTCAGCCGCTCACCGAGGAGGAGCCGGAGGACGGTTCGCACATCACCGTGATCGGCCGGGTCACCAAGGCCGAGCTGCGGCCGATGCGCAATCGGCGCGGGTCGCTGCTGAAAGTGGTGCTGGACACCGGTTCCGGCGCCGGGCGCGGTGTCGACGTCACGTTCTTCAACGGCGACAAGGTGAAATACGTTGTCCGGGAGGGGCTCCGGGCGATGATGTCGGGAACCGTCAACTACTGGCGGCCCGGCCAGTGGAACCTGAGCCATCCCGGCTATCTGATCCTGCCCGAGTCCGACGACGAGTCGGTCGGCGCGGTGAAGACCGTGCGCGGCGGCGGCGACCTGCGCGGGCTCGCGCAGAGCGCGAAAGGCGCTGAGGGCGTGGACACCTCGTTCATGGAGCGGGAGTTCATCCCGGTGTACCCGGCCACCGCGAAGGTGCAGAGCTGGGACGTGCTGGCCTGCGTGCGCCAGGTGCTCGATCAGCTGGACCCGATCGACGATCCGCTGCCCGACGAGCTCAGGACCGAGCGTTCGCTGCTGAAGATCTCCGACGCGCTGCGCCTGATCCACCTGCCCGAGCGCAAGACCGACATCGACCGGGCCCAGGAACGGCTGCGTTTCGACGAGGCGCTGGCGCTGCAGCTCGTGCTCGCCGAGCGCAGGCACGAGGTGTCGGGCCGGTCCGCGCGCCCGTGCCCGCCGCGATCCGACGGCATCGCCGCCGAGTTCCAGCAGCGCCTGCCCTTCGAGCTGACCGAGGGTCAGCAGCGGGTGATCTCGGAGATCTCCGCGGACATGTCGCGCAGCCATCCGATGCACCGGCTGCTGCAGGGCGAGGTCGGCTCCGGCAAGACGATCGTGGCGCTGCAGGCGATGCTGCAGATCGTCGACGCCGGACAGCAGTGCGCGCTGCTCGCGCCGACGGAAGTTCTTGCCGCCCAGCACTATCGGTCCCTGCGCGGCATGCTCGGCGATCTCGGCAACGCCGGTGAGCTCGGCGCGGGCGACAAGGCGACCAAGGTCGTGCTCGTGACCGGCTCGATGTCGGCGGCGACCAAGAAGGCCGCGCTGCTCGAGGCGATGACCGGCGAGGCGGGCATCGTGATCGGCACGCACGCGCTGATCCAGGACAACGTCGAGTTCTTCGACCTCGGCATGGTGGTCGTCGACGAGCAGCACCGCTTCGGCGTCGAGCAGCGAGACGCGTTGCGCGCCAAGGCGAAGTCCGGCGCCAGCCCGCACCTGCTCGTGATGACCGCGACACCGATCCCGCGCACCATCGCCATGACCACGCTCGGCGACCTGGAGACCTCCACGCTCACCGAGCTGCCACGCGGCCGCTCGCCGATCACCTCCAAAGTCGTTCCGCGCAGGCAACATCCGAACTGGGTCGACCGGGCCTGGGAACGCATCGTCGAGGAGGTCGGGGCGGGTCGGCAGGCCTACGTGGTGTGCTCGCGCATCGGCGACGACGAGGAGGGCACGGGCAAGTCCCGCAACGGTAAGTCCAAGGCCGCCGAGCCCGAGAAGGAAGGTCCGACCACGCAGGCCGCGCTCGACGTCTTCGAGATGCTGCGCACCGGCCCGCTGTCCGAGCTCCGCGTCGGGCTGCTGCACGGCCGCCTGCCCGCGGACGAAAAAGACCAGGTGATGCGGGCTTTCAACGACGGAACCGTGGACGTGCTGGTCTGCACGACCGTCGTCGAGGTCGGTGTCGACGTGCCGAACGCCACCGTCATGGTGATCGTCGACGCGGACCGCTTCGGCGTCAGCCAGCTGCATCAGCTGCGCGGGCGCATCGGCCGCGGCAAGCATCCCGGCCTGTGCCTGCTGGTCACCGATGCCGCGCCCAACGGCTCGGCGATGGCGCGACTCGACGCGGTCGCCGCGACCACCGACGGCTTCGAACTCGCCGTGCTCGACCTGCGCACCCGCCGCGAGGGCGACGTGCTCGGCTCGGCCCAGTCCGGCACCGCGCGCTCGCTGCGCCTGCTCTCGCTGCTCGACGACCTCGAGGTCATCACCGCCGCACAGGATCTCGCGCGCGAGGTGGTCGAGGCCGATCCCGGCCTGAAGAAGCATCCCGGTCTGGCGAGCATGATGCATGCCGCCGTCGACGCCGAGCGCCTGGAGTACCTCGCCAAGTCGTGATCTGCTCGGCTCAGCGCCCGACGCGCGGGTAGGGCAGGTCGATGCTGGTGTGTT
>NZ_BAGH01000294.1 GCF_000308715.1 Nocardia tenerifensis NBRC 101015 | reverse complement strand
GCTGGCGGCGGCCGACGGGGCCGCCAAGGCGCTCGGCGACACACCCTCTCAGCTCGGCGTGCTGCGCGCGGCCGGCGTGGTCGACGCGGGCGCGCGCGGGCTGGTCGTCCTGCTGGACGCGCTGGTCTCGATCACCCTCGGCGAGATCCCCGCCCGGCCGGAGTACTCCCCGCGCGCGTCCGTCGCCGCGCAGCCCGTCGAGGACAGCGGCGAAACCGGTTCGGCGGAGCCGCGATTCGAGGTGATGTACCTGCTCGCCGACACCGACGCGGACCGGATCGCGCGGCTGCGCGCCCGCCTCGCCGAGCTCGGCGACTCGGTGGTTGTCGTCGGGGACGGCGAAGGTCGCTGGTCCGCCCACGTGCACTGCGCGGACGCGGGCGCGGCCGTGGAGGCCGGTCTGGCCGCCGGAGAACTCAGCGGAATCCGGATCGAGAGTTTCGCGCAGCATGGTCGTGAGATGGCGTCCGGGCATCCGCTCGCCCCCGTGGACTCGGCCGGGAAGCTCGACGGACCCGCCGACCGCGGGGTCCTGGCGGTCGCGTGCGGTGACGACGCGGCCGAGCTGTTCGAGGAGGCGGGGGCGGTGGTGCTCGCCGGTGACGACGGCGTGACCGCCGCCGAACTGCTCGCCGCCATC
>NZ_BAGH01000295.1 GCF_000308715.1 Nocardia tenerifensis NBRC 101015 | reverse complement strand
CACAGCAGCGCGAAGATCCACACGGTGCCCTGCGGTATGACCAGCAGCACGGATACCGCGTGGATGCGCCACAGGGTCGCGTCGCCGCGATAAGGATTGGCGCGCAACGACGCATCCGCGCCGCCGCCGCCCGCCGGACGCGGGGGATCGATGATGCCGATCAAGCTGCCGACCGCCGCGAGGCCGGCCATCCCCGCGGGGACCAGAATCGCCGCGGGCACACCGTATGTCGCGGCGACGGCCGGCACGGCCAGTGCGCCGACGCCGACGCCCAGCGGCTGGGCGGTCTGCCTGATGCCCATGGCCAACCCGCGACGATGCGGCGGGAACCAGCCGACGATGAGGCGGCCGCTCGCCCCGTTGGTGCTCGCCGCGCCGACGCCGCCGAGGAACAGCAGTGCGCCCAAAGCGATGTCGTTCGTGGTGGCGGCCGCGGCGCCGCCCGCCGCCAGCATCAGCAGCGGCCCGCCGATCAGCACCTTGCGCTCGCCGATCCGGTCGACCACGTAGCCCCACGCGATCAGCGTGCAGACCAGCCCGACGGTCGGCATGGCCACCAGCAGTCCGGCGGTGGCCAGCGGCAGACCGCGATCGGTCAGTGCGGGCAGCAGGAACGCGACGCCGTTCACGAAGACCGCGCTCGCCGCCTGTGCGAAGACGCCGAGGCCGAGCATGGACCACCGTCGAGTCTCGTTGATCCGCGTCGCGGTAGTCATCGGCCTCACCTCTACATCTCAATATTTGGGAACATGTTCCCAACTTGTGAACTGTGCGCCTTACGTTACACCGCGTGCGCAACGGTGTTTCACCGCTCGGCTCGCCCGCCGCGCACGGCGGCGCGAACTCGGCTGGGGGCGGTCCGGCGTACCACTCGGTTGGGCGCGTTCGAGCAGGTGGAAGGCGGTCGATAGACTGCCCGGCATGCGTCTAGGTCGAGTAGCCAGTCCCGATGGGGTCGCGTTCGTCAGCATCGAGGGGGACGGAAGCGACAGCATCGCGAAGGAAATCGCGGAACACCCGTTCGGTACGCCGACGTTCACCGGGCGGAGCTGGCCGCTGGCCGATGTGCGCCTGCTCGCGCCGATCCTGGCGAGCAAGGTGGTCTGCGTCGGCAAGAACTACGCGGCGCACGCGGCCGAAATGGGCGGGCCCGCACCGGAAGACCCGGTGATCTTCCTCAAGCCCAACACCTCGATCGTCGGGCCGAACGCCCCGATCATCCTGCCGCCCAGCTCCTCTCAGGTCGACTACGAGGGCGAGCTCGCCGTCGTCATCGGCCGCCCGTGCAAGGACGTCTCCGCCGCCCGCGCGCTCGACGTGGTGCTCGGGTACACGGTCGCCAACGACGTCACCGCGCGCGATCAGCAGCGCCACGACGGACAGTGGACCAGGGGCAAGGGCTACGACACCTTCTGCCCGCTCGGCCCCTGGATCGAAACCTCCTTGGATCCTTCGGATCTGGAGATCACCACCGAGCTCGACGGCGAGGTCCGCCAGCGCAGTCGCACTTCGCTTCTACTGCACGACATTCCGAAGCTCATCGAGTGGATCAGTACCGTGATGACGCTGCTGCCCGGCGATGTCATCCTCACCGGCACACCGGAGGGCGTCGGTCCGGTGCAGGCCGGACAGCAGGTGTCGGTGACCGTCGAGGGCATCGGAACTTTGATCAATCCCGTTGCCGCCAAGACTCGCTAGTCGAAAGAGAGCCATGACTGAAGTACGGGTCCGCTTCTGCCCGTCGCCCACCGGGACGCCGCACGTCGGCCTGATCCGGACGGCGCTGTTCAACTGGGCCTACGCCCGGCACCACGGTGGAAAGTTCGTGTTCCGCATCGAAGACACCGATGCGGCACGGGATTCCGAGGACTCCTACCGCGCGCTGCTCGACGCGCTGCGCTGGCTCGGCCTCACCTGGGACGAGGGACCGGAGGTCGGCGGCCCCTACGAACCGTACCGTCAGTCGCTGCGTAAGGATCTGCACCTGGATGTGGTGCGCCGCCTGCTGGAGTCGGGGGAGGCCTACGAATCCTTCTCCACCCCTGAGGAAGTCGAGGCGCGCCACCGCGCGGCGGGTCGCGATCCGAAGCTCGGCTACGACAACTACGACCGCGAGCTCACCGCGCAGCAGGTCCAGGAGTACCGAGATGCCGGGCGCCCCGCGGTGATTCGGCTCCGGATGCCCGACGAAGACCTCACGTGGCACGACCTGGTGCGCGGCGAAACCACCTTCAAGGCAGGCAGTGTGCCGGACTTCGCGCTCACCCGCGGCACCGGTGAGCCGCTCTACACGCTGGTCAATCCCGTCGACGACGCGATGATGAAGATCACACATGTGCTGCGCGGCGAGGACCTGCTCTCCTCGACGCCCCGGCAGCTCGCGCTCTACGCCGCGCTGCGTCGTATCGGCGTGGCCGACTTCACCCCCGAGTTCGGTCACCTTCCGTTCGTCATGGGGCAGGGCAACAAGAAGTTGTCCAAGCGCGATCCCGAGTCGAATCTGTTCCTGCACCGCGAGCGCGGATTCATCCCGGAAGGTTTGCTGAATTACCTGGCACTTCTCGGTTGGAGCATCGCCGACGACCACGACGTGTTCAGCATGGCGGAGATGGTTGCCGCGTTCGACATATCGAAAGTGAATTCGAATCCGGCACGTTTCGATCAGAAGAAGGCGGACGCCCTCAACGCCGAGCACATCCGATTGCTGGAGCCGGGTGATTTCACCAACCGACTGCGCCAGTACCTGACCGACCACGGTCATATCGGCGCCGAAATCGATGACAAGATGTTCGCCGCCGCGGCCGAACTGGTACAGACCAGGATCGTGGTGTTGTCCGACGCCTGGGAACTGTTGCGTTTCCTGTTGGCGCCCGCCGAACAATTTGCGATCGACGCCACCGCGGGAGCAAAGAATCTCGGAGCCGACGCGACCCCGGTATTGCAATCCGCTATTACCGCTCTGGAGCCGCTGACGCAGTGGACGACCGAGGCACTCGAAGAGGCGCTGAAAACCGCTCTGATCGACGAACTGGGCCTCAAACCACGCAAAGCATTCGCGCCCGTCCGCGTCGCGGTCACCGGCTCACACATCAGCCCGCCGCTGTACGAGTCGATGGAACTCCTCGGCCGCGAGACGAGCCTGGCGCGGCTGCGCTCGGCACTGGAGTGGTCGCCCCCGGCCTGAAACTGCCGAAACGGGTGCAAAACAGGGCTTTGACCAGGCGATTTGTAGTTCACCCTCACCCGTTTGGTAGTCTTCTTCTCGGCTCGGAACACGGCCTCGCAGTCACCCAGACGCGAGGCTGAAAGACCTGGTCATTGGGGTATGGTGTAATTGGCAACACAGCTGATTCTGGTTCAGCCATTCTAGGTTCGAGTCCTGGTACCCCAGCGGAGATTGTTGTCGAGATCGGTGCGCGGCCGAAATCAGTACAGCAGCTGGCGATTTGGTCGCCAGGCTTCGGCCAGCTAAGCTAACCGAGCCTCCTGATCGAAAGATCAACCAAGGTGCTCCTCGTGCAAACGAGAAGCAGTCCTGGCCCCGTCGTCTAGCGGCCTAGGACGCCGCCCTCTCAAGGCGGTAGCGCGGGTTCGAATCCCGTCGGGGCTACACAGAATGCCAGGCCTATGCCCATGGGGCATGGGCCTGGTTCTGTTTCGCGTATTTTTTGGGGGTGCAACCCCCAAGCCCCGCCCGGAGGGCTTCGCCCCCGGACCCCCGGCCGAGGCGCTTCGCGCTCGGCGGGCGTGTGGTCGTTGGGGAGGGGAGCTTTCGTCTCAGCGTGGTGTTTGCCTGGCCGGGGCTGGGTGGGGTTGCTCGCTTAATTCGGACGCAAAGCTAAGGCCCTCCGGCTGGTTGCCGGAGGGCCTTGCTTCTGGCCTTTGTGGGGTGGTTCCGCTTCTGTCTGGCTGGGTTCCCGCCTCGGTCAGGCTGATTCCCCGTCAGGCAGGCTGGTTCCGCTTCTGACGGTGGCCTGCTTCTGGGGGCTGGGCCGGCTTCTGCGGGGTGATTTCGTACTCGCCGAGGTCAATCCACACCCCTCGCTCCTAGCCGCTCTTGCGGCGGAATTCGCGCTTGTGGCTGGCGGTGCCGTGGGTGGCGTTGGCCTTGGAGCGGCCGTCCAGGTGGTCGGCGGAGCGGGCGGTGTGTTGGTTTTTGCGGTCCAGGGCCTCTTTGAACTTGCGTTTTACTTCTTCGGCGCTGGTGGGCTGGGGGGTGTCTGAGCCTTGGGGACTGTCAGCTTCCGTCATCGCCGTCTCCTCGTGGGTGGGTGGTCGGATGCGCGCGCGGAAGGCCGCGGAGCCGACCGATTCGTTTCGAACGGTTGACGTTAGTCGGGTGGGGGGACGGTGTCAGGTTGATATCGGGGCGCGGCGGGGAGGGCGGGTCAGTCGAGGGGGTGGGCGGTGGTGCCGCCGAGGGGGAGTTGGGGGAGGCCCAATTTGCGGTGGTCCCAGCTGCGGATGCGGTCGGGGACGACTCGGATGGCGCTGCGCTTGTTGAGCATGGCCTCGACCATGGGGCGGACCTCCTCGGTGTAGGGGCCGGTGTAGCGCTCCCACACGCTGACGCCTACGGCGAAGAGTTTCTCGGGGTCGTCGATGATCTCGGCGTCGCCTTCGATGGCTACTCCGCGGAGTTGGTCGTAGGTTTGGCCGGCCTCGACCATGCAGGTGATGCGGGGATCGCGGCGCAGATTCACCGCCTTCTGGGACTTCGTTTTGGTCTCGAACCAGAGTTCGCCGTCGATGAGGGCGTACCACATGGCGGTCAGGTGTGGCCTGCCCTGCGGGCCGATGGTGGCCAGGGTGGCTATGCGGCTGCGCTCGAGGAACTCGCTGATCTCGGTGTCGGACATGACGATCTGTGCCCGTTGGTTGACTCCCATGGACTCACTCTAGAAGGTACTTTCTGTAACGTGTTACAGACGCTTGTGTAGGGCCTCCGCGGCGGCTACCAGGTCGGCGGCCCAGCGGGCGCCGGGGCGGCGGCCCATGCGATCGATGGGTCCGGATACCGAGACGGCGGCGATGACGGTGCCGCCGGCGTCGCGCACGGGGGCGGAGACGCTGGCTACGCCGGACGCGCGTTCGGCGGCGCTCTGGGCCCAGCCGCGCTTGCGCACCTCGGTGAGGGCGCGCTCACCGAAGACGGCGTCGGCGAGGATGGTGCGCTGGAGGTCGGGGTCGGCCCAGGCGAGAAGCACTTTGGCGGCGGAGCCGGCGGTCAGGGGGAGTCGCGCGCCGACGGGGACGGTGTCGCGCAGGCCGACCGGCGGCTCGAGGGCCGCGACGCAGATGCGCGCATTGCCGTCCACGCGGTACAGCTGGACGCTCTCGCCGGTGATCTCGCGGAGGCGGGGCAGGATGGCCGACGCGGCCTCTAGCAGCGGATCGGTGGCCCCGGCGGCGAGTTCGGCGAGCGCGGGGCCGGGGCGCCACATGCCGGTGTTGTCGCGGGCCAGCAGGCGGTGGACCTCTAGGCCGACGGCCAGGCGGTGCGCGGTGGCGCGGGGCAGGCCGGTGCGGGCGCAGAGCTCGTTGAGGCCGCACGGATGCTCGGCGACGGCGTACAGCACCGCCACTGCTTTGTCGAGGACGCCGATGCCGCTATGCTGTCTCATAGAACGATACTAGCGTCTCGGATGTTGGGAAATCCACTCGCGGAGCTCCCGGCGTGGAGTATCTCCTGGGGCATCCGAGATCGCCTATCCGAAATTTGTGCACCCGTCGCGCTCCCAGCCCGGACCGCGGTCGGATGCTCGTCGAAAGGTGATCGAACATGGCACAGCCACGCACCATGGCCGAAAAGGTGTGGGAGCAGCACGTCGTCGCGCGCGGCTCGGGGGAGGGCGCGGCCCGCGAGCCCGACCTGATCTACATCGACCTGCATCTGGTGCACGAGGTGACCAGCCCGCAGGCGTTCGACGGCCTGCGCGCGGCGGGCAGGCCGGTGCGCCGCCCGGATCTGACGATCGCGACCGAGGACCACAACGTGCCGACCGTCGACATCGATAAGCCGATCGCGGACCCGATCTCGCGCACCCAGGTGGACACCCTGCGCCGCAACTGCGCGGAATTCGGTGTGCGCCTGCATCCGATGGGCGACCTGGATCAGGGCATCGTGCACGTGGTCGGCCCGCAGCTCGGCCTGACGCAGCCGGGCATGACGGTGGTGTGCGGGGACAGCCACACCTCGACGCACGGCGCGTTCGGCGCGCTGGCGATGGGCATCGGCACCTCCGAGGTGGAGCATGTCCTTGCCACCCAGACACTCTCGCTGCGCCCGTTCAAGACCATGGCGATCACCGTGGACGGCACCCTGGCCCCCGGCGTGACGAGCAAGGACCTGATCCTGGCCGTCATCGCGAAGATCGGCACCGGCGGCGGGCAGGGCTACGTGCTCGAGTACCGCGGGGAGGCGATTCGCGCCATGTCGATGGAGGCGCGAATGACCATCTGCAACATGTCCATCGAGGCGGGCGCGCGGGCGGGCATGATCGCCCCTGACGAAACCACCTATGAATTCCTCGAAGGACGCCCGCACGCCCCGCAGGGAGCCGACTGGACGGCAGCAGTGGCCGCCTGGGAGGCGCTGAAGACCGACGAGGGCGCGGTTTTCGACGCCGAGGTGCACATCAATGCCGACGAGCTGACCCCGTTCGTCACCTGGGGCACCAACCCGGGACAGGGCTCGCCCCTGGGCGAATCGGTGCCCGACCCCGCCGAGATCGCCGACGAGACGGCGCGCGAGTCGGCCGCGAAAGCGCTGCGGTACATGGATTTGGAGCCGGGCACTCCGCTTCGCGAGGTCGCGATCGACACCGTATTCGTCGGTTCGTGCACCAACGGGCGCATCGAGGATTTGCGTGCCGTGGCGGGGATTTTAAAGGGGCGCAAGGTCGCCGACGGCGTGCGAATGCTGGTTGTACCGGGCTCTATGCGGGTTCGCGCGCAGGCCGAATTAGAAGGACTGGGCGAGATTTTCACCGCCGCGGGCGCCGAATGGCGGCAGGCGGGCTGCTCGATGTGCTTGGGAATGAACCCCGATCAGCTCGCGCCCGGCCAGCGCTGCGCGTCGACCTCGAACCGGAACTTCGAGGGCAGGCAGGGCAAAGGCGGCCGTACGCACCTGGTTTCCCCGCTCGTGGCGGCCGCGACGGCCGTGCGCGGAACCCTGTCCTCGCCTGCGGATCTGGCCTGACCCGACCCGACACCCCCACCGACTCAGGAGAATCAATGGAAGCCTTCACCGTGCACAAGGGGATCGGCGTGCCGCTGCGCCGCTCCAATGTCGATACCGACCAGATCATCCCGGCCGTGTACCTGAAGCGGGTGACCCGCACCGGTTTCGAGGACGGACTGTTCGCCGCGTGGCGTAACGATCCGGACTTCATTCTGAACAACGAGCCCTACAACCGGGGAAGTGTGCTGGTAGCAGGCCCGGATTTCGGCACGGGATCCTCGCGTGAGCACGCCGTATGGGCGCTGTCGGACTACGGCTTTCGGGTGGTGATCTCGTCCCGGTTCGCCGACATCTTCCGGGGCAATGCCGGTAAGGGCGGGCTGCTGGCGGCTCAGATGTCACAGAACGATGTCGAAATGCTCTGGAAGTTGCTCGAGGAACAGCCCGGACTCGAATTGGTTGTCGACCTCGAGGCGCGCACGGTGACCGCCGGAACCGCCGTGTTGCCGTTCGATATTGATGACTACACGCGGTGGCGTCTGCTCGAGGGATTGGACGACATCGGGCTCACGCTGCGCCGCAGTGACACCATCGCCGAGTTCGAAAACGCAAGGCCAGCATGGAAACCCACTACCCTCCCAGCACGTATTTCGCAGTCCTAAACACCCTTGTCTGTTAGCTGGGTGACCGGGGGGCCGATAGCTGGACGTGTGCTAAACCACATGAATTTTGGCGTGGCACATAGACTCTTGCTCAATGTGGGTTTACCGTGGTACCTAGTCGGTCCGACGACGGGCCATTAGTCTGCGGAGGATTCAATGAACAAGGCGGAACTGATCGACGTTCTGACCGAAAAGTTGGGTACTGATAGGCGCACGGCCACCGCGGCAGTCGAGCATGTGGTCGACACCATCGTGCGCGCGGTGCACAAGGGGCAGAGCGTCACAATCACCGGATTCGGTGTGTTCGAACAGCGCAAGCGTGCGGCTCGAGTCGCCAGGAACCCGCGCACCGGCGAAACCGTCAAGGTGAAGCCCACTTCGGTGCCCGCGTTCCGTCCCGGTGCTCAGTTCAAAGCCGTGATCGCGGGCAAGCAGAAGCTCGCCCAGAGCGGTCCCGCCGTCAAGCGCGGCGTGAATGCGCCGGTGGCGGCGAAGAAGGCGGCCGCGAAGAAGACGGCGGCCAAGAAGACCGCCGCCAAGAAGGCCACCCCCACGAAGGGTCCGGCCAAGTCGACGGCGAAGAAGGCCGCCGCCAAGGCGCCCGCAAAGACCGCTGCTCGCAAGACGACTGCGGCCAAGGCGCCCGCCAAGAAGACGGCGGCCAAGTCCGCCGTGAAGAAGGCTCCGGCCAAGAAGGCGGCCACCAAGTCGGTCGCCAAGAAGACCGCCGCCAAGAAGACGGTCGCCAAGAAGGCCCCGGCCAAGAAGACCGCCGCCAAGAAGGCGCCGGCTCGCGGTCGTCGCTGACCACTGCGCCAGTACGGTATTGGCGCCGGATGCTCGGTCGGCGGGCCGAAACATCCGTTATACCGACAGAACACGGCCCCGGAGGACGCCTCCGGGGCCGTTTCGGTTGTGCTGACCGGTCTTTCAGAGCAATCGAGTCCGGTTTTTCACCGGACGCGCGTCAAGACTTCACGACGTCGGAGCTCAGCGAGCGGTCCAGGTGGTCGGCGGCGACCAGCTTGCGATCGACGAACGACAGCACCCAGACGCTGCCCTTGCGGTTGCGCGCGGACGGCAGCGTGATGCCGTCGCGGTCGGCCCACCAGCGCAGCAGATCGGGAATCACCTTGCCCTGACTGCACACAACGGGCACCTCGGTCGCCGAGACCAGCGAGGCGATCCGCTGCCGGGCCTCGTCCTGCGCTGTGGCATAACCGGTTTCGGACAGCAGCGGCTCCAGCAGGATCTCGGCGCCGAGCTTCTCGGCCAGCGGCGTCACGGTCTGCACGCAGCGCACCGGATCGGCCGAGTAGATCCGAGATGCCCCGAACGCCAGCAGATTCGAGACCAGGGCACTCGCTTGCGCCTGCCCGGCCCGGTCCAGCGGGCGCAGCGGGTCCGGACCGGAGAAGCGGTCTCGCCGACCGGCTTTCGCGTGCCGGACCAGCAGCATGGTGCGCGTGTTCGCGGGCAGCCGGGTGAACGCGCGCAGCACCTGCCGATCCATCGGATAGGAGAGCTGGTCCATCACGCGGTCCAGCGGGTACCAATTCAGCACGTCCACTTCGTCATTCGCGTTGAACTCGCCCCCGGCCACCTCGGCCGCCCAGTAGTCCACGCGCTTCAACTTGCGGTGTCCCGGAACGGGATACGTCACGTGGCCGAGGTAGCGGCCGAGCGTGCAGTCCAGACCGGTCTCCTCGCGGACCTCGCGGACCGCGGCGAGCACCGGCGTCTCACCCGGATCGAGCTTGCCCTTGGGCAGCGACCAATCCTGATACTTCGGCCGGTGCACGACGGCGATCTCCAGCCCGCCGTCCCTCGCCCGCCGCCACAGCACCGCGCCCGCGGCGTGAATGTTGGCGGTGACACGGGGATCCCAGAACGGACCCCCTTCCATCTCGTACCCCGTCGCGTCGCTCACTGCTGTTCCGGCCTCCGCAGGCGCATGAGAAATTCCTGGTGGTCTCGCACCTTCGCGTCGTCGTCACCGGCGTGCTCGGGCCAGGCCAGCCAATTGCCATCCGAGGTGAGTACCCAGCAGCGGGTGTTGGGATGCAATGCGGAGTCGAAGACCTGCCCGAGCTGCTCGGTCAGTCGCGGATCCTTCACCTGCGCCATGACTTCCACGCGCCGGTCGAGGTTGCGGTGCATCATGTCGGCGCTGCCGATCCAGTACTGATCCTGCGCCTGGAAGTGCATGATCCGCGAGTGCTCGAGGAACCGGCCGAGGATCGAGCGCACCTCGATGTTCTCGCTCATGCCGGGCACGCCGGGGCGCAGCCCGCAGATGCCGCGCACCACGATCTGCACCGGGACACCGGCCTGCGAGGCCCGATACAGCGCGTCGATGATCTCCTCGTCCACGATCGCGTTGGCCTTCAACCGGATTCGGGCGTCCTTGCCCTCCAGGGCGAGCGCGGTCTCGCGCTGGATCCGCTCGATGATTCCGGCGCGCACGCCGTGCGGCGCGACAAGCAGGTTGCGGTAGTGCTCTTTTCGCGAGTAACCGGTCAGCGAATTGAACAGGTCGGTCAGATCGGCGCCGATTTCCGGTGCGGCGGTAAGCAATCCGACGTCCTCGTAGAGCCGCGCGGTCTTCGGGTTGTAGTTGCCCGTGCCGATGTGGCAGTAGCGGCGGATCGTCGCGCCCTCGCGCCGCACCACCAGGCAGGTCTTGCAGTGCGTCTTGAGGCCGATGAGGCCGTAGACCACGTGCACGCCGGCCTGTTCCAGCGCGCGGGCCCATTTGATGTTGGCCTGCTCGTCGAAGCGCGCCTTGATCTCGACCAGCGCGACGACCTGCTTGCCCGCCTCGGCGGCGTCGATGAGCGCGTTGACGATCGGCGAGTCGCCGGAGGTGCGGTAGAGCGTCTGCTTGATCGCGAGCACCTGCGGGTCGGCGGCGGCCTGCTCGATGAACCGCTGCACGCTGGTGGAGAAGGAGTCGTAGGGGTGGTGCACGAGCACGTCGCCCTCGCGCAGCGCGGCGAACACGTTGCGCGGGGTCTCCCGCTCGCCGAACGCGGGCGGGGTGGCCGGCACGTAGGGCGCGTCCTTGAGGTTGGGCCGGTCGACCCCGTACACCTGCCACAGGCACGACAGGTCGAGCAGGCCGGGCACCTGGATGACGTCGCCGGGGTCGACATCCAGTTCGCGCAAGAGCAATTCGAGCATGTGCTCGGTCATGTCGTCGGAGACCTCGAGCCGCACCGGCGAGCCGAAGCGCCGCCGCGCGAGCTCGCGCTCGAGCGCCTGCAGCAGGTCCTCGTCGCGGTCCTCGTCGACCTCGAAGTCGGCGTTGCGGGTGATCCGGAACGAGTGCTGCTCAACGACTTCCATGCCGGGGAACAGCAGATCGAGGTGCGCCGCGATCAGCGCCTCCATCGGCAGGAAGGCCGCGATGGTCGAGCCGGCGTCGGTGCGGCGCACCCGGACGAACCGATCGACGTTGTCGGGCACCTTGACTCGCGCGAAGTGCTCCCCGCCCGTGGCGGAATCCTTCACAGTCACCGCGAGATTCAGGCTCAGGCCGCTGATGTAGGGGAACGGATGCGCCGGGTCGACCGCGAGCGGGGTGAGCACCGGGAAGACCTGATCCTGGAAGTGGCCCGAGAGGCGTTGGCGCTCATCGTCGTTGAGATCGGACCAGTCGATGATCGCGATGCCCTCGGCGGTGAGCGCGGGCAGCACGTCGTCGAGGAAGACGCGCGCGTGCCGCACCGCGATCTCCTGCGCGCGGGCGGCGATCAGCTCCAGCTGCTCGCCGGGCGAGCGGCCGTCGGCCGAGCGCACGAGCAGACCGGTCTCGGCGCGCCGCTTGAGGCCGGCGACCCGGACCATATAGAACTCATCGAGATTCGACGCGAAGATGGCCAGGAACTTGGCGCGCTCCAGCAGGGACAGCGACGCGTCCTCGGCCAGCGCGAGCACCCGGGCGTTGAAGTCCAGCCAGCTCAGCTCGCGGTTGAGGTAGCGATCGCGTGGCAACTGCTCGATCGTCGCGTCGGGCGGTAACGGGGTCGCCGCGGGCGGCGGCGTGGGAAGCAACTGCTGCTTAACGGTCTCCGTATCGCTCATGCCGTCACCTCGCTGGGGCTGGGCACCGACACGCGCGATGCGCGCTTGCGGTCGTATAGCTCGCTTCGCTCACTCACGCCAACGATCATCCCTTACGAACGGGGTGCTGTGGAGGCCGACACTGTGATTGACGTGAGCGTCACGGCACGCTGGCGATCTCCTAGCACACCCGGCGAACGGGCTGGTGAACGCGGCTTGGCCAGCCGATGTCGTGCAGCGCCATGCTGGTCGCGTGGCCCGCGCCCAGCTCCACGACCAGGTCCAGGTCGTCGGCGGTGTCGACATCCAGGCGCAGGCCGGGCCAGGAACCGATCAGGTCGACGGCGCCCGCGGCGATGTGTTTGCTCGCCGAGGCCGGGCCGAAGCGCGGTTCGAGGGCGGCGACGGGGTCGCGGACGAGTAGCGCGGCGGTGCCGGTGCCCGCGTGATCGACCACGATCGAGCGCATCCCGCGCGGGGCGACCAGCAGCACCTCGGCCAGTTCCGCTGCGCGCAGCGCGGGCAGGTCGGCCTGTAGCGCGAGCAGATCGACCGGTCCGTGTCTGCGCCGCAAACCCGCGGCGGCGTCGGCCAGCGCGCTGTTGAGACTGTCCTCGCCCGCGGGGCGCGGCTCGGGGTGCACCTCGGCTCCGGATGACAGGGCGAGGTCGGCCACGACAGGGTCGGGGGTGACCACGGTGACCGATGCGATCTCGGGCACGGCCGCGGCGGCGGCCATGGTGTCGGCGAGCATGGCGAGAACGAGGCGGGCCCGGTGTTCCGGGCGCAGGCGGTCGGCCAGTCGACTCTTGGCCTGATCGAGGCTCTTGACCGCGATCACGGCATGCACGGCGTGCGGGCGCATGCGTCCAATCCTTCCATGGCATATTGGGCAGATGACGAGGGCGGCAGTACTGGGCGCGGGATCGTGGGGGACCGCGTTCGCAAAGGTCTTGGCGGACGCGGGAACCGAGGTCACCATCTGGGCGCGGCGAGCCGAGGTCGCCGAGGTACTGCACACCCAACATCGCAATCCCTCCTATCTCACCGATATTCCGCTGCCGCCCGTTGCGGCCACCCATGACCCGGCGGTCGCGCTCGACGGCGCCGACATCGTGGTGCTCGCCGTGCCGTCGCAGTCCCTGCGCGCGAACCTCGACCACTGGAAAGAGCTGATCCCGCCCGACGCGTCGCTGTTGAGTCTGGCCAAAGGCATCGAAAACGGCACATTGCTGCGGATGAGTCAGGTGATCGCCGAGGTCAGCGGCGCGCGGGAGAGCCGGATCGCGGTGCTGTCCGGGCCGAACCTGGCGCGCGAGATCGCCGTCGGGCAGCCCGCCGCGACCGTCATCGCGTGCTCCGACGCGGACCGGGCGGTCGCGCTGCAGCACGCCAGCGCGACCGGCTACTTCCGGCCCTACACCAACACCGACGTGATCGGCTGCGAGGTCGGCGGCGCGTGCAAGAACGTGATCGCCCTGGCCTGCGGCATCGCGTCCGGAATGGGCTTGGGGGACAACACCGTAGCCAGCATCATCACCCGCGGCCTCGCCGAGATCATCCGGCTCGGCGTCGCGCTCGGCGCGGAGCCTGCCACGCTGGCCGGCCTGGCAGGCGTCGGCGACCTCGTCGCCACCTGCACCTCGCCGCTGTCGCGCAACCGCTCCTTCGGGCACGCGCTCGGCGCGGGCGGCTCCATGGAGACCGCGCAGGCGGCGACGCACGGCCAGGTCGCCGAGGGCGTCAAGTCCTGCACCTCCATCCGCGCCCTCGCCGTCAAACACGACGTCGACATGCCGCTCACCACCGCGGTCAACCAGGTCTGCCACGAGGGCATGGCGGTCAGCGAGGCCGTCGGCAATCTGCTCGGCCGGCGGATCAAGCCGGAGTAGGCACGGCACGATTACGCCACCGGGTAGCGGTGGGAGCCGTCGGTCGCGCCGGGTACGGTTCGGGGCATGACGAAGCGGATCCGGGTGGCTGTGGTGTTCGGCGGGCGGAGCAATGAGCACGCCGTCTCCTGCGTGTCGGCGGGCAGCGTGCTACCGAACCTGGATCCGGCCAAGTACGACGTCGTGCCGATCGGCATCACCACCGAAGGCGCCTGGGTGCTGGCCGATTCGAACGTAGCGGCCCTCGGCTTCCGCGACCGGACGCTGCCGTCGGTGGACGCCGCCGGCACGGCGCTGACCCTGACCTCCGGCCCGAGCAACTCGGGTGCGCTGGTGGCGCTGGACGATCCCGGCGCCGCCCTCGGCTCGGTCGACGTGGTGTTCCCGCTGCTGCACGGGCCGTTCGGCGAGGACGGCACGCTGCAGGGCATGCTCGAGCTCGCCGGCGTGCCCTACGTCGGCGCGGGCGTGCTGGCCAGCGCGGCGGGCATGGACAAGGAGTTCACCAAGAAACTCCTTGCGGCCGAGGGCTTGCCGGTCGGCCGCCAGGTGGTGCTCCGGCCGGGCAGCGCGACGCTCGGCGACGCGGACCGGGCCGCCCTCGGGCTGCCGGTGTTCGTGAAGCCCGCGCGCGGCGGATCGTCCATCGGCATCACCAAGGTCACCGACTGGGCCGCGCTGGACGCGGCCATCGCGACGGCCCGCGCGCACGATCCCAAGGTGATCGTCGAGGCGGGCATCGTCGGACGCGAAGTCGAGTGCGGCGTACTGGAATTCCCGGACGGCCGGGTGGAAGCCAGTGTGGTGTCGGAGATTCGGATGCCGGAGGAGGGCGCGGCGGCCAACCCCGAGTTCTACGACTTCGAGACCAAATACCTCGACGACGTCTGCGAATTCGACGTCCCGGCGAAGCTGGACGACGAAGTGTCCGACGGCATCAGGGAACTCGCGGTCCGGGCGTTCCGCGCCCTGGACTGTCAGGGGCTGGCCCGCGTCGACTTCTTCATCACCGCCGACGGACCGGTGATCAACGAGATCAACACCATGCCCGGCTTCACCCCGATCTCCCAGTACCCGCGGATGTGGGAAGCCACCGGCATCGACTACCCGGATCTGGTGTCCACGTTGATCGAGACCGCCCTCGCGCGCGGCACCGGATTGCGCTAGCGCCCTCCCTAATTGGGCAGGGGGCCCGGGTCGAGGGGCTTGGCGGGGAGCTTGGCCGTGATGGTGTCGGAGACGGCTTGCAGGGGGGTGGGGCCTGAGCCGTCGGGGACGGTGAGGGCGATGTAGGTGTCGCGGTCGACGGCGAACCAGGTGCTGGCCTTGGCGGCTTGGTCGCGGGCCTCGAACCACTGGACGCCGTTGACGACCTGGAGGGCCGAGGCGCGGTTGAACTCGAGCGGGCGGTCCAGGCCGCAGCGCAGCACGATGGGGTCGCCGCCGTCGGCGCGCTGCCAGGCGCGGGTGGCCGGCGGGGACGGCTCGACCAGGGTGGACTTGGTGAAGTCGCCGAGTTCGGTGGGCAGGGCGGGGAGCAGGTCGGTGCAGGCGGGGCCGGTCGCGGCAGGCGCGGGGACCGGGCCGAGGACCAGCGGCTCGCGTTCGGTGGGGGTGTTGCGGGCGAGGACGGCGAGCACCAGCACGGCGACCACCAGCACGATCGGCAAGGCGACGGCGGTGGCGATGAGTGCGGGGGAGTACTGGCGTGAGCCGGGAGTCGAGGATTCAGGCGTGCTCTCGGCGGGCGCAGCGCTCTTGGCCGTGTCCGACGAATCGCGGTCCGACGATTCCGCCGCCATGCTCACCGATCCTTTCCGTTGTGCTAGAGCCGCGGCCGCGCGGTGCGGCGGCGCCGTGACCGGCCCGGTAGCAGTGGATTGCCCTGAAAAGGGTACCTTCGGGTCGTTTCCAGTCGGCAGGGCGTCGGAGAGGACCGGTCATCAGCGAGCACACGGGGCCGAGGACGGTACGTGAACTGGGGGAGTTCGCGTTGATCGAGCGGATCAACCGCGGCCGGGTCCAGGCGTCGGGCGTCCTGCTCGGCCCCGGCGACGACGCCGCGCTGGTCGCCGCGCCGGACGGCCGGTTCGTGGTCACCACCGACATGCTCGTGCAGGACCGGCATTTTCGCCTGGACTGGTCGAGCCCCGAGGACATCGGACGCAAGGCGATCGCGCAGAACGCGGCCGACGTGGTCGCGATGGGCGCGTGGCCGAGCGCCTTCGTGGTGGCGCTCGGCTGCCCGGCCGACACCGCGCTGGAGTTCGTCGACGGCCTGTCCGACGGCATGTGGGCCGAGGCGGCCCGCGCGGGGGCGTCCATCGCGGGCGGTGATCTCGTGCGCAGCCGCGAGCTGGTCATCTCGGTCACCGCGTTCGGCGACCTGCGCGGCGGCGCGGCGATCACGAGAGCCGGTGCGCGCGTAGGGGACACGGTCGCCGTGGCGGGCCGGCTGGGTTGGTCGGCCGCGGGCCTCGCGATCTTGACGGCCGGGTCCCGGCCCGATGATGTCGCGGAAGCGCTTGCCGCGCATCGTGTCCCGCAGCCGCCCTACGCCGCCGTGCTCGACACGGTCACGACGGGAGTGACCGCGCTCACCGACGTTTCCGACGGGCTCCTGGCGGATCTCGGCCATATCGCCGAGTCATCCGGTGTCGCTATAGATCTGGATTCGGCGGCGCTGCGCGACCCGGCGCTCGAGCGTCTGGCCGCGCGGATGGATGCCGATGCGGCGCAATGGATTCTGACCGGCGGCGAGGACCACGCGTTCGCGGGCACGTGGTCGCCCGAGACCGATCTGCCCGCCGGTTGGACGCCGATCGGGCGCGTGTGCGCCGGTCACGGCGTCACGGTCGACGGCGCGACGCGGCCGGGCGACGCAGGGTGGGAATCGTTCGGTGGGGTGGACTCGGCGGTTCCGGGCCGATCACGCTAAGTTGTGCGGTCATGGGCGCGAAACCACTGTCGGAAATCATGGATCCGGGATGGGCGAAGGCACTCGAGTCGGTGGCGGATCGGATTTCCGCCATGGGCGAGTTCCTTCGGGAGGAGAACGCGGCGGGCCGCGGGTACCTACCGGCCGGTGAGAACGTGTTACGCGCCTTCCAGCGTCCGTTCGACGAGGTGCGCGTGCTGGTCGTCGGCCAGGATCCCTACCCGACCCCCGGCCATGCCATGGGCCTGAGTTTCTCTGTCGCGCCGGGTGTTTCGCCGGTCCCGCGCAGTCTGGCGAACATCTTCGCCGAGTACACCAAGGATCTCGGCCACCCGACTCCGTCCTGCGGCGACCTGAGCCCCTGGTCCGACCAGGGCGTGCTGATGTTGAACAGGGTGCTGACGGTGACCCCCGGCCAGCCCGCCTCCCATCGCGGCAAGGGCTGGGAGGCGGTGACGGAGCAGGCGATTCGCGCGCTGGTCGCGCGGGACGAGCCGCTGGTCGCCATTCTGTGGGGCCGCGACGCGGCGACGCTCAAGCCGACCCTGGTCCAGGCCGAGGTCCCCTACATCGAGTCCGCGCACCCGTCGCCGCTGTCGGCCTCGCGCGGCTTCTTCGGTTCCCGCCCGTTCTCGCGAGTGAACGAGCTGCTCGACGAGCTGGGTGCCGAACCCGTGGACTGGCGCCTGCCCTGAGCCGGCGTCTGTGTGTGATCTACCTGTATTGATTCGAGTGAGGAGCTTTTCCATGCCCAACACCACCGTTCGCGGCGCACTGCGCGGCACCACCGCCACCCTAGCCCTGTGCGCCGCCCTCGCGGGTGGCGTCGCGACCGCGAATGCGAAGGGGCTGCCGCTGGAGCAGGCCGCGGACACCACCTCGGCCCCGGCCGCCGACACCGCGTCGACGCAGATCGGCGAGGAATTCACCTCCAACGGCTCCTCAACCATCTCCTCCTCGGTCAATGCCAAGGTCGCCTGCCTGCTCCAGCGCACGCTCAGCGCGTCCGGCAAGTGGGACTGCTGACCCGAGCCCGTTCGACAGGGCTCGCCCGCGAACCGTAACCGGTTCTATGCGATGCTCGGTTCGTGAGTAATGCGAACAATCTTCTCGAGCCCGCGCCTTTGCGGCTGCGCGGCTCGGGTGGGCTCGAACTGGCCGCCGACCAGTTCGGCCCGGCCGACGGTCCGCTCGTCGTCTTTCTGCACGGCGGCGGGCAGACCCGGCACTCGTGGAAGCAGACCGGCGCGAAGCTCGGCGCCGCCGGGATGCGCGTGGTCACCCTGGACGCGCGCGGGCACGGCGACAGCGCGTGGGCCGAGGACGGCGACTACCGCCGCGACACCATGGTGCGCGACCTGATGCTCGTGCTCGAGCAGCTCGGCGCGCCCGCCGTCGTGGTCGGGGCGAGCATGGGCGGCGTCACCGGCCTGCTCGCCACCGCCGCCCCCGGCGGCGAGGCGATCAAGGCGCTGGTGCTGGTCGACATCGTGACCAGACCGGAGCGGGCAGGCATCGAGCGGGTGCTCGACTTCCTCGGCAAGCACCGCGACGGATTCGACAGCCTCGAGCAGGTCGCCGACGCCGTCGCCGAGTATCTGCCGCACCGGCCGCGTCCGAAGAACACCGACGGCCTGCTGCGTAACCTGCGCGAGCGCGACGGTCGCTGGTACTGGCACTGGGATCCGGACATGCTGTCCGGCCGCGTCGAGGACGCCTCGGCGATGACCGGCCAGATGGAGGCCGCGGCGCGTGCGCTCACCATTCCGGTGCTGCTGGTGCGCGGCCTGCGGTCGGATGTGGTGAGTTCCGAAGGGGCGGCGGCCTTTCAGGAGTTGGTGCCGCACCTGCAGCTGGTCGAGATCGGCGGCGCGGCGCACACCGCGGCCGGTGACGACAACGACTCGTTCACCGACGCGGTCGCGAAATTCGTTCTCGGAGTTGCTCTTTAACGGCTACGAGTAGTTCGGCGCGCGCTTCTGCACGAACGCGTCGACGCCCTCGCGACCCGTCGCGCCGTTGGCCGCCGCCGCGATGGCGTCGCGTTCGCGATCGAGCTGATCGCTCAACGGCGACGACAACGACTGCGCCAGTAAGGTTTTGATGCTCGAGTAGGTGGTGCGCGGCCCGGCGGCGAGGGTGCGGGCCAGGTTCAGCGCCTCGGTCCGTACGTCCTCGTCGGCGGTGACCAGCTTGCTGAGGATGCCGAGCCGCACCGCCTCCTCGGCGTCGAGAATCGCGTCGGTGAGCAGGATTTCGCGGGCCCGGCCGAGTCCGACGATGCGCGGCAGCGTCCAGGACATGCCGCCGTCGGGGCTGAGGCCGATGCCGGGGTAGGCCGGGCGCAGTTTGGTGCCGGGGCCGCCCAGCGCGATGTCGGCGGCGCAGACCAGGCTCATGCCCGCGCCCGCCGCCCAGCCCTGGACGCCGACGACCACGGGGACCGTCGTCGCGTCGAGCGCGCGCACGAAGTGGTGCAGATCCGTTGCCAGGCCGTAGATGTGGGCGGCGCGATCGTCGGCCGCCGCGAAACCGCGCACGTTGCCGCCCGCGCAGAAGTTCGCGCCTGTTCCGGTCAGCAGCACCGCGCCGATGTCGGCGCCGAGCGAGCGCAGCGCGGCGGTGCCGGCGACGATGGCGTTGAAGTCCATGGACGTGCCGTTGGCCGCGGTCGCAATGGTGATCTGCAGGACGCCGTCGACGGTGGTCACGTAGTCGGCTTGGTCGGGAGAGGTCATGATCAGCACCTTATTCTCGCGGTGACGGGCGCGGCCCGCGGACCCGATCCAGGCGTACGGGGCCGGGGCGACGCACCATCCGGACCTCGATCGACGGCGAGAAGGCCTCGACCCTGCTCGTGCCGTCCAGCTCGAAACCGTGCCTGCGATAGAAGGCGAGGGCGCGCGGGTTCCGCTCGAACACCCACAGCGAGTACGCCGCCGCCGGATCGAGCGCGGCGTGCAGCAGCTCGTCCGCGAGGCCCGTGCCGTACCAGGGCGAACGGACATACAGCGCGTACAGCTGGTGCGCGGGTTCGGGTGGGTCGTCGAGGGTCTCGCCCGCGCCGGCGAAGCCGATGACCTCCGCACCGGCGAGCGCGACCCAGGTGCGGCCGGGATACTTGACCCGGTTGCGCTCCCACTGCTCGGCGCGCCGATCGATGTCGAAGGCGTCGAGCACGTGCGCGGGGACGAGGTCGACGTAGGCCTCCCGCCAGCAGGCGATGTGGCATTCGGCGAGGGCGCGGGTGTGCTCGGCGGCGAGTGGGGCGATGCGCCGGTCGGCCTCGGTCATATTTTCCCCTATCGACGACTACGCCCCGGACCACCCGTGAAGGGTGCCGGGGCGTGCGTCGATCTCGTACCTGCTCGGCCGTGGCCGAATCAGCCGCGGACGACCTTGCCCGCCTTGAGGCAGGAGGTGCACACGTTCATGCGACGGGTGTTACCCGGCGCAACCTGGGCGCGAACGGTCTGGATGTTCGGGTTCCAGCGACGGTTGGTGCGCCGGTGCGAGTGCGAGACCGACTTCCCGAAGCCGGGGCCCTTGGCGCAGACGTCGCAGACGGCAGCCATAGTCGCGAACTCCTTCATGTCATGTGGAGGACCGTCGCCCGCGGGCGGCATGTCCGGAAACAATGTATCGATGTACCCCTGCCGACAGACATCGGCCAGCGCAAACCGGCGACGGCCACGCGAGGCAACCCTGCAAGGGTAGCTGGACGGCCCCCGATCCACCAAACCGGGTCGGGTCCGGAGCGGGCCGTAACACGTGGTGGGTACCCACAGTATGTCGGTCGCGCCCGCTAACCTTGCGGACGGTGCGGATGGCGACGCGGCGGCGGGTGTGATCGCCGGACCGGGAACACCGCGAGCAGAACACGGAAGGGGTGACGGGTGCCCGGAGTGCGGGATGTGATGGACGGCACGGCGTTGCTGCGCTGGGGCCGGGTCTGCCTCGACGACCTGGCGGACCGGCGCGAGGAGATCAACGCCCTCAATGTCTTCCCAATCGCCGACGCCGACACCGGCACCAATCTGCTCGCCACGATGCGCGCGGCCATGGCCGAGGTGCGGACGCGCGGCCCGGTCGACGCGCTCACCACGCACGACGTCGCCGCTGCGATGGCGCGCGGCGCGACCCTCGGCGCGCGCGGCAACTCCGGCATCATCCTGTCGCAGGTCCTGCGCGGCATCGCCGACGCGGTCCGCGGTGGCCCGCTGACGGCGCTCACCCTGCGCGACGCCCTGCGCCGCG